>DATFPH010000096.1:0-13146 GCA_035264905.1 Thermoanaerobaculia bacterium | reverse complement strand
CTTCATAGAGCACTCCCATCTCCCGCGCGATGATCCCCAGGGACCAGAAATCGGCCACGATGTGATGGACCGCGATCAGCAGCCGCGGCGCTCCGGCTCCCATCAGGAGCACGGCGCGCAGCAGCGGCCCCTGCTCCAGATCGAACGGCCGGCTCGCCTCCGCGGCGACTCGCTCCTCGATCTCCCGCTCGCTCCACCCGGCGGCCTCCACCACCAGGAATTCGGGATCGAGCCGCTCGTGGACGTGCTTGGCCGGCGTTCCGGCAGGCGTGGCGGCGAAGGTCGCGCGCAGCTCCGGGTGGCGCTCGGCGAGGAGGTGGAACACGCGGCAGAGCGCCTCCACGTCGAGGGCCTCCCCGGCCGGCAGCACCACCCGTGCCGCCGCCACCAGGTTGTAGGCGGCGCTCGCGGGCGCCATCCGCGACAGGAACCAGAGGGCCGCCTGGCCTTGTGAGAGAGGATGCGTCAACCAGCTACTCCATCCGCAGAGCGGTCACCGGAGAGATCCGGGTCGCCTGGAGGGCCGGAACACAGCTGGCCGCGAGCGCCACGCCGAGGAGCAGCAGCGCGGTCGCGGCGAGCGTGCCCGGATCGGTCGGGCTCACCCCATACAGCAGGCTCGTCAGGAACCGGTTGAGCAGCAGCACGGCAAGGAGGCCCAGCACAAGGCCGGCCGCGATCAGCGCGAGAGCCCCCCGCACCACCAGGCCGACCACCCGGCCTCGGTCCGCCCCCAGCGCCATCCGCACCCCGATCTCGCGCACCCGCTGGGTCACTGTGTACGAGAGGAGACCGTAGATTCCGACGATCGCGAGCAGCAGGGCGATCCCGGCGAGCACCGTCATCAGCCGCACGAGCGCGCTGCCGCGGGCCGTCTGCTTGCTCAGCCGGTCCTGCAGAGTCCGCACGTCATAGGCGGTCAGCGACGGGGCGACCTCGCGGATCGCCTGCCGGACCTGCGGGATCAGGCTCGACGGCGGCTGCGTGGAGCGCACCAGGACCGCCAGGCGCGTGGGGCTGCGCGCCGGCGACTGGAGGACGGCCATGTAGAGGTCCGGATCGGTCTGCACCTGACCGCCGAGGCCGCGGTGGTTGACGTCGCGGACGATGCCTACGATGGTGAACCAGGGGACGGGAGAGTCGCGCGGGCCCGGCTTGAGCCTCTTGCCCAGCGCATTCTCGCCCGGTCTCGCTCCACCGGGCCAGTACCGCTTCGCCAAGGCTTCGCTCACCACCATGACCGGAATCCCGACGACGCCGGGCAGATGGATGTCCTGCGGCGTGAAGTCGCGCCCGGCGAGCAATGGGATGCCCAGCGTCTCGAAATAGCGCGGGGTGACGTGGTGGCGCAGGAAGGAGACCGGCTCCAGGTCCGGCTGGTCCTCCAGGCTGAACGAGGCGCTGTTCCATTCCCCCGTCGGGATGCCCGGCCCCTCCAGGGCCGCGCTCTCGACGCCGGGAAGGGCGGAGAGCCGGTCGTAGAGCTGGCCGACGACGGTGCGGTAGAGATCGCTGTCCGCGAAGCGCTCGCCGGTGAGATCGAGCTGCATGGTCAGCACCCCCTCGGGACGCAGCCCGAGGTCGGTCTGGAGGAATTGCTGGAACCCCTTGATCATCAAGCCGGCGCCGGTGAGGAGGGCGAGCGCGAGCCCCACCTCGGCGATCACCAGGCTCCCCTGGAAGCGCCGACGCCCCGGCGCGCTCGTGGTGGCGAGCGCCCCTTCCTTGAGACCCGACTGGAGATTGATGCGGGTCGCGAGCACCGCCGGAGCGAGCCCGAAGAGCAGGCCGCAAAGGAGCGCGAGCGCCACCGTGACCACCGCCACCTCCAGGTCGATCCGCGGGTGCACGAAGCTGCGCAGCGTGATCGCTCCCGAGCCGGCGAGGAGGCCTGTGGCCCACCAGGCGAGGAGCAGCCCGAGAGCGCAGCCGAGGAGCGAGAGCACCAGGCTCTCCGCCAGGAGCTGCCGGACCAGCCGGCCGCGCCCCGCTCCGAGCGCCGAGCGCACCGACATCTCCTTCTGCCGTCCCGCGGCCCGCGCGAGGAGCAGGTTCGCCACGTTGGTACAGGCGATCAGCAGCACGAACGCCGCGGCGCCGAGCGCCACCAGGAGCTGCGGGCGCAGGTCGCCGAACCAGGCTTCGGAGAGCGGCTCGAGGCGCAGGGAGAAGTGCTCGTTGCTGTCCGGATACTCCTGGGCCATCCGGGCGAAGATCGTGTCCAGCTCCTGTTGCGCCCTCTCCACCGAGACGCCGGGCGCGAGGCGGGCGGCGGCGAACATCCAGCGGTAGCGCCGCATCTCGATGTAGTGCGCGCCGAGCGTGGAGCCGGAGATGCCGGCCGGCAGCCAGACCTCGGCGACGTCGGTCAACCCGCGGAAGCCGGGGGGCATCACGCCGACGACCGTGTACGGCTCCTCGTTGAGCTGCACCGCGCGCCCGACGATCCCGCGGTCGCCGCCGAAGCGCCGCTTCCAGAGGTCGTGCCCGAGGATCATCACCCGCGCCTCGCCGGGCGGCCGGTCCTCGGCGGCGAGGAAGGTCCGCCCCACGGCGGGCCGCAGCCCCAGCAGGTCGAAATAGTCGGCCGTGACCATCTCGCCCGCCACGTGCTCGGGCTCCCCGGTGCTCCCGAGGTTGTAGGTCATGTCGTCGCCGATCGCGGCGAGGCCGGAGAACACCTTCTGCTCGGCCCGCAGGTCATGGATGTCCAGCCAGGAGATCGGCCAGTCCTCGGGCGCCTCGCGGGTCATCAGGCCGCGGACCAGGACCAGGCTCCCGGGATCCTTATAAGGAAGCGCCTCGAAGAGCACGGCGCGGAGCAGGGAGAAGATCGAGCTGGTTGCGCCGATCCCCAGGGCGAGGGTCAGCACGGCCGCCGCGGTGAATCCCGGGGTGCGGGCGAGCCGCCGTGCGCCGTATCGGATGTCCTGCCACAGGTCCCGCATCCCGTCGGATCTCCTGCTGGAAAATTGTCGCCGCTTCCGCCATCATGCGGAGCACGATGAGGCGACGGATTATCCTCCATCTTCTAGTGCTCGGGACGCTTATGGGGGTGACTGCCGCGGCGGCGGAGCCCTCTCCCCCAGCTCCTCTCCCGCAAGCCCACGCCTGCCACGACTCCGCCGTCCCGGATCCCGGGACTCTCCCGCCCCCGCCGCTCATGGAGGGGATCGGCAACGCCCATCTCCAGGTCTCCTGCACCCCCGAAGCGCAGCGCTATTTCGACCAGGGGCTCAACCTCCTCCATTGCTTCTGGGACTTCGAGGCCCTGCGCGCCTTCCATGAAGCCGTGCGCCTCGACCCCTCGTGCGCCATGGGATGGTGGGGCGTCCACCGGTCGCTCTTCTACAACCGGCGCGAACAGGGGAGCGAGCGCGAAGCTTCCCTGGCTCGGGCGGTCGAGCTGAGCGAGCGGGCGGACGAGCACGAGCGCGCCTGGATCAAGGCCGCCGCCGAGCTGACCGTCCAGGGCCGGCCGCCCGCCGAGGCGCGCGCCGCCTATGTCCGCGCGATGGAGGCGCTGATCGACCGCTGGCCCGGCGACCTCCAGGCGCGCCTCTTCCTGGCCGACTTCCTGCGCCAGGGGTACGAGCCCGCGGACGGCCGTCCCCGCGAAGGGCAGCTCTACAGCCAGGCGATCCTCAAGAACCTGATGGCCGAGCACCCCGACAATGCGGCGGCGCACCACTACTGGGTCCACGCGATCGAGAACAGCTCGCGCCCCCAGGAGGCGCTGGAGAGCGCCGGCCTCCTGCCGAAGCTCGCCCCGCGCTGCGGCCACGTCGCCCACATGCCCGGCCACATCTATTACCGGATCGGCGAGTACGAGAAGGCGCGCGCCGCCTTCCTGGAGTCGCGGGAGGTCGACCTCGCGTACATGCGCGAGCAGAAGATCGCGCCGGTCAACGACTGGAACTACGTCCACAACCTCGACTACCTGGTCGGCAGCTGCGCCGAGGACGGCCGCTATCAAGAGGGCCTTCGCTGGGCGGACGAGCTGGCGCGCCTGCCGGTCGATCCGACCCGCTCGAAATCGCTCGGCCTCGGCTTCATCCTCTACGGAGGCCAGACCGCCCGCGCCCGCCTCCAGATGCGCTATGGCTTCTGGGACGAAGCCGCCAGGAGCCTCGAAGCCGTGGTCGCGCAGACCCCGCCGGCCGAAGACTCCCTGGCCCGGGACTACCAGAGCGGCATCCTGGCCTACGCCCGCGGCATGGCCGCCCTCACCAAGGGAGACGCCGCCGCGGCCAGGCCCCGCATCGCCGAGCTCGACGTCCTCGTCCAGAAGCTCACCGGCAAGACGCCCACGATCGGCTCCGACTGGTACTTCGGCACCGCCGCCAAGATCCTGGCCGTGAACCTCCTGGAGCTGCGGGGATCCCTCGACAGCGTCGAGGGGAGGCACGAGCAAGCCGTGGCCCAACTGAAGAAAGCGGTAGACCAGGAGCGCGACCTCGGCTATTGGGAGCCGCCGCACTACACGCGCCCCGTGGTGGAGACCCTCGCCGCCGCGTATGAGAGGGCAGGCCGCTGGAAAGATGCCCGTGACGCCTGGCAGCACTCGCTCCAGCTCCGCCCCAGGAACGGCCACGCCCTCTACGGCCTCGCCCGTGCCTGGTCCGCCGAGGGGAACCGCGCAGAGGCGGCGAAAGCCTACGAGGCCTTCCGCCAGGCCTGGAAGGAAGCCGACCGGGATCTGCTGCGGCCGGCTCCGTAGCTTCGGACGCCCGCCAGACGCCGCAAATTGGTCCCGGGCGGCTTCATCCCCCACGGGAAACGCCGCAACCCCAATCCAATTTGCGGCGACTATGTAGCGATGGGAGGGTCTCTTGATCCCGAGCCCGATCCACAGAGCCCTTTCTACGATCCGGAGACATCGGGTCGCCCACCTGTTGATGGTCGGCCAGGCCTGCGTGTTGTACGGCGCAGCGGAGTTTAGTCGCGACCTCAACCTGGCTTTGCTGCCAGACCCCACGAATATTGATCGTCTCGAATCAGCTCTCGCGGAGCTTGACGCCGAGGTGATCGCCGTTCCTCCCTTTGCTCTAGAACCGCCTACGTTTCACTCCTCACCTGCCTGCCGGAGCACACCCACGACCAGCTCTTCGTGAGCTCGAAAACCTCTCTCCAGGAGCTTCTCGATCTCGGCCCGGAGGGAGGGGATCTTTCCCTTCTGCCGGGCCGCAAGGAGCACTCCGAGCGTGCCAACGGGCGTCAGCCCGATGCGGCGGGCAAGCCTCCGTCCATCGAGGTCATCCAGCAACACGCGGTCAGCACCCAGCTCCAAAGCGAGAGCGATCACTTCCGCCTCTCCCTCATCGAGATCCGCCAGGAGCACCCTGACCAGAGAGGTATCGGTCACCGCTCGTGCCCTCAACCAGGATTGCCGCGCCTCCTCCAGCTTTTGGCTGGCCTCATCTGGATGCTGTCCGATCTCACGGAAGACGGCGTGCGGGGCTGTGATGTCCACGTCAGCCTGCCGCAGCAGGTCCAACCGATCCAGCTTTGCGAGAAAGAGAAGTGGGCTCGTATCAGAGACCCAACGCTTCATTCGAAGAGGTCTCGGGCAGCCTGGATCTCCGCTTCGACTTCCTCATCGCGGAGGTTGATGGCGGGGACGCCGATCCGTCCCAACTCGTAGAGGAAGGTCACCCGGTCCATCTCGGCAAGCCGGGCAGCTTTCCCCGCTGTCAAACGGCCCAGCTCGAAGAGTTTCGCCGCGGCGAGGAATCGCAGCTCCTTGGCGAACTCGAGATCCGAGAGCTTCAGGATCTGCGGGAGCCCCTCTGGATAAGAGATGACGGCTTGTTTGGTTCCGTGAGGTTCGGCGCTCATGGTGTGGCCTCCGCCGCAAGTCTACCCCGCCCCCCGTAGCTCCGCCAGCATCTTCTCGACCTCCTCGGGGGAGGCGTCCTGGAGCTGGCCGAGGAGCCTGGCGAGCTTCTCTTCGTCGGAGTCTCCCTTGGGACGCTCCCGGTCGATGGCGGCGGCTTGGGCTTCCAGGGTGATGGCGTCGAAGAAGGTGCGGAGGGGGAGATCCAGGCCGAAGACCTCGCGGACGCGGGACATGATCTGGGTGGCGAGGAGGGAGTCGCCGCCGAGCTCGAAGAAGCTGGCACCGCGGCCGATCTGCTCCTCGGGCCGGCGCAATACCTCGGACCATATGGTGGCCAGAGTCTTCTCGGCGTCTGTCTGCGGCGGCTGCCGGTCGCCCTGGCCGATCACGGTGTCCGGGTCCGGCAGGGCGCGGCGGTCGAGCTTGCCGTTGGGGCCGAGCGGCAGGTTGGCCAGCGGGACGAAGACGGCGGGGACCATGTACTCCGGGAGCTTCGCGCGCAGGTGCTCGCGCAGGGTTTCGGCCAGCCCATCCCAGGGTCCATCGGGGACTACGTAGGCGACGAGCCGGCGGGTGTTCATCCGCTCGCCGGCCGCGGCGGCCACGGCGGCTCGCACGGCGGGATGCTCGGCGAGCGCGGTTTCGATCTCTCCCAGCTCGATGCGGTAGCCCTGGATCTTCACCTGGAAGTCCTCGCGGCCGAGGAGCTCGATGGTGCCATTGGGCAGAGCGCGGCCGAGGTCGCCGGTGCGGTAGAGCCGCTCGCCGGTTTCCGGGTGGGTTCCGAAGCTCGCCGCCGTCTTTTCGGCGTCGCGCCAGTAGCCTTTGGCGAGGCCGACGCCGCCGATGTAGAGATGCCCGGGCACCCAATCCGGGCGCGGCTCCATCCGGTCGTCCAGCACGTGGATGGTCTGGTTTGCCATCGGGCGGCCGTACGGGATGCTCTTCCAGGCGGGATCGACCCGGTCGATGGGATGCCAGATCGACCAGATGGAGGCTTCGGTCGCGCCGCCCAGGCTGACGACCTGGGTGCCCGGGGAGAGGGCGCGGACGCGCTCCGGCAGATCGAGCGGAATCCAGTCGCCGGAGAGCAGCGAGAGGCGGAGCCGGCTTTCGTAGCTGTCGCGCGGCGCCGTCTCCAGGATGTCCACCAGCATGCGGAGGAGGGCCGGCACGGTGTTCCAGACGGTCACGGTCTCGTCGCGCAGGCGCTCCACCCAATGGATCGGCTCGCGCTGCGCGTCGGCCCGCGGCAGCACGATGGCGCCGCCCGCGGCGAGCATCCCGAAGATGTCCCAGACCGACAGGTCGAAGGAGAGGGACGACAGGGCGAGGACGCGGTCGTCCGGTCCCACATTCCAGGTGCGGTTCACGTCGAGGATCGTGTTGACCGCGCCGCGGTGGTCGATCATCACCCCCTTGGGCTGGCCCGTGGAGCCGGAGGTGAAGATCACGTAGGCGAGATCGGTGGTGCGCTGGACCGGATCGAGCGGCGTGTCGTCGGGAGGGAGATCGTCTCCGAGCACCACGCGGCGGAGGCCTTCCGGCCAGTCGATCGAGGCGTCGACGCCCGGCGTGGTGACGGCGATCGTCGACTCTGCGCGCTCCAGGAGGGAGCGGATGCGCTCGCGCGGCAGGGTGGGCTCGACCGGCAGGTAGGCGGCTCCGGAGGCGAGGATGCCCAGCACGGAGACGATCTGCTCCCAGCCTTTCTCCTGGACGACGGCGATCAGCGTGTTCGGCTTGGCGCCCAGCTCCCGCAGGTGGCGGCCGAGCCGGTTCGAGAGGCGGAAGAGCTCGCCGTAGGTCAGGGTGCGGGACGGCGCGAGGACCGCGGGGCGGTCGGGGTGCCGGAGCGCCTGGGCGGCGAAAAGACCGTGGAGACGGTCGTGGGAAACGGGAGCGACGGTCGAGCCGGCGAGGACGCGGCGGGCGAGCTGCGCGGTGGGGAGGAGCCGGCGCCGCTCGGCGGTCCAGGAGGCTTCGTCCTCGGCCAGGCGGCGGAGCAGGTCGCGGTAGGCGCCCCACATCGCGTCGATCATCCCGGCGGGGAAGAGGTCCTCGACCACATCCCAATTGAAGCTCAGCTCCCCGTCGTGCTCGCCGACCTGGTGGTCGATCCAGACCTGGGGGGTCTGGCTGACGCCCCAGACAGGCTCGGAGGTGATGCCGGCGTCCTGCGGGAAAGCGTCGCCCGGACCGGCGAAGGCTTCGCCACTCTCCTCTTGTTGGAGACCCAGGGCGCTGGTGAAGATGACAGGCAGAGCCACCTGCCGTCCCTGGACGCGGGCAAGCTCGCGCAGGACACGCACGCCCGAGACCGCGCGGTGCTCCAGGTCCTGCCAGAGCCGCTCCTGGACCGCCCGGGCTCGCGTCTCGAAACCGCCACCGAGCGAGGCGTCCACGGCGAGCAGGGTGAGAGAGGTGAAGTCGCCCACCAGGTCGTGGATCTGCGGGTGGACCGGGGGGCGGTTGAACAGAGTCAACGTCAGGGTGAAGCGCGGGCTCGCGCTCCAGGTGGCGAGCACCTCGGAGAAGGCGGCGAGGAGGAGGCCGGACGGCGTGAGGCCGGCGCGCGAGCCGCGCTCCTTGAGGCGCTTCCAGGACGCGGCGTCGACGCGCGCCGTGCGGCGGCTGAAGTGCGGCCGGTCGAGAGCCGCCGGGCTCGTCGTCATCGGCAGCTCGGGCGCGCCCGGCAGGTCGGCGAGCCGTCCCAGCCAATACTCCAAGGAGCGCTGGTATGCCTCCGTTCCGTGGACGGCCGCCTCGGCGACCACGTAGTCGCGGAAGGAAATCTCCAGCGGCTCCAGCTCGGTCGCGGGATCGGAGTAGAAGCGGGCGAGGTCGCGGAAGAGAAGGGTAAAGCTCCAGCCATCGCCGATCAGCACGTCGATGCCGAAGAAGAGGCGGATACGGTCCTCCCCGAGGCGTGCGGCCCGCAGGTCGAGGAGCGGCCAGCGGCCGACATCGAAGACCTGATGGGACATCTCGTTCCGCACCGCGAGCAGGGCCTTATCGCGCGCTTCCGTCGAGAGCCCGGTCAGATCGAAGACGGGGATCCGGTACGGCGGGACCTCCGGCAGCACGCGCTGGAGCCCCTCGGGGAGGATGACGGCGCGCAACATGTCGTGGCGGTCGATGGCGCGGCGGAGGGCGGTTTCCAGGCGGTCGAGGTCCAGGCCGGTGAAGTCGGTCTCCTGGTAGATGTAGGAGCCGATGTTGCCCATCTCGAACGCGGCGCTCCGTCCGAGCCAGTAGGCCTGCTGGATGTCGGTCAACGGAAAGGGCTCGAAGCGCCGCTCCGGGTCGGGCACGACCTCGGGCCATATTTCAGAAAAATTGGCGCCCATCGGCACGCCGAGATCCCCTTCGCGGCGGCGGCGCGCCACCAGGGCGGCCAGCTCGGCGACGGTCGGGTTCTCGAACAGGGCGGCCATGGGCAGGGAGACGCCCTGGTGCGTCCGGATGTCGGCCATGAGCTGGGTGGCGAGGAGCGAGTGGCCGCCCATCTCAAAGAAGCTGTCGTGGCGCCCCACGGTCGCGATCCCCAGGAGGCGCTGCCAGAGATGGGCGAGCGTCCGTTCGAGCTCGCCTTCGGGAGCGACGTAGGCGTTGCGCAGGTTGGGGCGCGCGTGGCCGGAGACCGGAGCGCCCGGCTCGCCGATGGCTTCGGCGAGGCCAGCCGCGGGAGCTGTTTTGGCACGGCGCACCAGGCGTTGCCCGTTGCGGAAGGCCACGGGGGTTTCTTCGCCGCGCAGGGCTTCGGCGGCGAGGTCAGGGGCGAGGGCGGAGGTCCAGGCGTCTCGGTCGGCGGTTGGAACCTGCAGGTCGAGGGTGCGGCAATGGAGATGCGGGTGGTCGGCTGCGGCGGCTTCGCAGAGGGCAGGGTCGGCGGCGGCGAGAAGGAGGCGGATCGGGGCCTCGGAATTGTCTCCCAGGGTGCGGAGGAGGACGAGGGTGGCTTGGGCAAGGCTGTAGCGGGCTTCGAAGGCGTCGAGGGACCTCACCCCCGACCCCTCTCCCATCGCCCCCCCTTCCCCCGGGAGAGGGGCGCCGCCGCCCGGCTCGAGTCCCCAGAGGTGGAGGACTCCGGCGGGTTTTCCCGTGGCGGCGAGGAGGGAGGCGAGGTCGGCTTGGTGGCCGGGCCGGATGGACCAGGCTTGGGCCTTCGTGCGGTCGAAGCGGGCTCCGGGGACGATGAGCTCGACGCGGGCCCCTTCGGCGACCAGGTGAGGAGCGATGCGGGTGGCCAGACCCAAGCTGTCTGCGAAGATCCACCAGACTCCCGCTCCCGACAGGGCGGTTCCCCCTCTCCCGGTGGAAGGGGGGGCGATGGGAGAGGGGGCCAGGGGGTGAGGTCCCACAGGCGCCGCCACCCATTCCTCCCCCGTCTCGCCACCCATCACCTGAGCACTTGGAATCGCCTCCACCCAAAACCGCCGCCGCTCGAACGGATACGCCGGCAGCTCCACTTTCCGCCGCCGCTCCCCCGCATGCAGCCCCTGCCATGCCGGCTCCACTCCCGCGATCCACAGCTTCGCCAGCGACTGCAGCAGATACGCCCGGTCCGAGCGGTCCGGCCGGTGCTCGTGGAGGGAGGGGAGCGAGCGCACGGCGATCCGGTCTCCGGCTCCTTCCGGATTCACGGTGACCAGGTGCTGGAGGGCCATCGAGGTGAGGCTCCCGCCGGGTCCCACCTCGATCAGGACGCGGTCCGGCTCCTTCCACAGCTCGGCGATGCCGGCGGCGAAGCGCACCGGGCCGGAGAGGTGGCGCGACCAGTAGTCGGGATCGAGGGCGTCGGCGGCGGTGAGCCAGGTGCCGGTCACGTTCGACAGGCAGGGGATGCGCGGCGGACGCCGTTCGAGGGTGCGGACCAGCTCGGTCAGGCGGCCGGCCACGGGCAGCATCATCTGGGAGTGGAAGGCGTGGGTCGTCTCGACCGGGCGGAAGGCGTCGCCCCGGGCGATGAGGCGCGCCTCCAGGTCGGCGATCGCGGTGGGCGGACCGGCCATGACGCAGAGCCTTGGTCCGTTCACCGCGGCGAGCGACAGGGCTTCGCCGAGGAGCGGCTCGATCTCGTCCGGGGGGAGGCCCACGGCGAGCATGGCTCCGGCGGGGAGCTCTTCGATCCAGCGGGCGCGCTCGGCGACCAGGAGGAGGGCGTCTTCCAGAGAGAGCACGCCGGCCACGCAGGCGGCCACGTACTCGCCGAGGCTGTAGCCGATCACGGCTTGCGGCCGGATGCCCCAGGAGAGCCAGAGCTCGGCCAAGGCGTATTCGAGCGCGAAGACGGCGGGCTGGGCGAGACCGGTGCGCGTCAGCTCCTTGTCCGCGCGCTCGGCCGGGGTGCCTCGCCGCAGCATGCGCCGCAGATCCGGGCCTCCGGGTGCTGCTCCTCCGACCTCGGAAGGAGGGGCTTGAGCGAAGCCCAGCAGCTCGCGGAGATCGCGGCCGAGGCGAGGGCCGAGGAGGTCGGCGCAGCGGTCGAGCGCTTCCTGGAAGACGGGCTCTTCGCGATAGAGGCTGGCCCCCATGCCGCCGTACTGCTCGCCGAGACCGGGGAAGACGAAGGCGACCGGCCGATCGCCGCCCCGGCTCTCGCCGGTCAGCAGGCGCTTGGGGTCGCGCAGGGAGAGAGCGCGTGCGGCGTCCTCTCCGGAGCGGACGACCAGGGCGCGGCGGTGCTCCCGGGAGCGCCGGCCAGCCTGGAGGGTCCAGGCGACGTCGCCGATCGCAAGATCCGGATGCTCCTGGAGGTGGCTGGCGAGGCGGTCGGTGGCCATCTCCAGGGCGGTCTCGGTGCGGGCGGAGAGGACCAGGAGCTGCCAGGGGCGGGCGGGCGCTGGATCGTGCTCGCGGACGGGAGCCTCTTCCAGGACGACGTGCGCGTTGGTGCCTCCCAGGCCGAAGGAGCTGACCCCGGCTCGCCGCGGACCGCGGTCTGCCGGCCAGGAGCATAGCTCGGTGCTCACGTAGAAAGGTCCAGCCGCGAAGTCGATCTGCGGATTGGGCGTGCGGAAGTGCAGGCTTGGCGGGATCTCGCCGTGCTCGACGGCCAGCACCGCCTTGAGGAGACCGGCAATGCCGGCTGCCGCGTCGAGATGCCCGACGTTGCTCTTGACCGACCCCAGCGCGCAGGTGCGTGGACCGGCCCCCGGTCCGAACACCTGGTGCAGGGCGGCCAGCTCGATGGGATCGCCCAAGGGGGTGGCGCTGCCGTGCGCTTCGACGAGCCCGATCGTGGCCGGATCGACTCCGGCCGCGGCCTGGGCCTGCGAGATGGCGCGCGCCTGACCCTCGACGCTCGGCGCGGTGAAGCCGACCTTGCCGGCGCCGTCGTTCGACAGGGCTGAGCCGCGGATCACCGCATGGACCGGATCGCCGTCCGCGAGGGCCGCCTCCAGCGGCTTCAGGACCACCACCCCCACGCCGTCGCCGCCGACCGTGCCGCGGGCGTCCGCGTCGAAGGACCGGCAGTGGCCGTCCGGCGAGAGGATGCCCCCCTCCTGCCAGAAGTAGCCGGTCTTCTGCGGCAGGTGGACCGAGACGCCGCCCGCGAGCGCGATCTCGCACTCCCCTTCGAGCAGGCTGCGGCAGGCGAGGTGCACGGCCACGAGCGAGCTGGAGCAGGCGGTCTGCACGGTCAATCCCGGGCCGCGCAGGTCGAGCTTGTAGGAGACGCGCGTGGCGAGGTAGTCCTTGTCGTTCCCCGCCATCAGCTCGAGGCCGCCGGGCGCATCCGGCCGGCCGGCATGCGAGAGCAGGTTCACCACGGCGTAGGTGCTGAACGCCATGCCTGCCCAGACGCCTGCGCGCACGCCCTGGCGCGCCGGATCCTGCCCGGCGCGTTCCAGAGCCTCGGTGCAGGTCTCCAGGAACAGCCGGTGCTGCGGATCGGTGAACGAGGCCTCGCGCGGGCTCAGGTCGAAGAACGCGGCATCGAACAGGTCGACCCCGTCCAGGTGGCCGCGCGCCGGCACGTGCGCCGGGTGGTCCGCCTGGTCGGCGGGCACGCCCGCGG
This sequence comes from Thermoanaerobaculia bacterium, assembly GCA_035264905.1. Lineage (GTDB taxonomy): Bacteria > Acidobacteriota > Thermoanaerobaculia > Multivoradales > UBA5704 > UBA5704. The sequence continues at coordinate 283 of DATFPH010000096.1, read as the reverse complement.
CGAGCATCTCCTCGCGTGTGAAGAAAGTGATCGATTCGACTCCCTCCCGCAGGTTGCGCCAGAACGCCGCGAGGTCGGGCGCTCCCGGGAAGCGGCCGGCCATGCCGATCACGGCGATGTCGCGCGACGTCCGCTCGGCGGGGGCCGCGACGGGAACCGGGGTCTCGGCGGTCTCGCGGCGCAGCCGGCGGGCGAGAGAGGCCACGTCGGGATAGCGGAAGAGGTCGACCAGCGGCAGGTCGGCGCCGAGCTCGGTGCGCAGCCGGTCGTGGACGCGGACCAG
>DATFPH010000095.1:0-57461 GCA_035264905.1 Thermoanaerobaculia bacterium | reverse complement strand
CGTCCCGCGCCACCTCCTCCAGCTCGGCCATGGCTTCCGCCAGCGTCTCGACGTCGAGAAACCTCTCGCCCGACCCGGAACCGGCCTGGACGAGGCCGCAGGAGACCACGACCAGGCGGCGGCGCTCCCGGGACTGCGAATGCCGGCTGCTCGCCGAGGCGGAGACGTCACCGCGCGAGAGCGGCCACTTGCGCGCCAGTGCCGAATCGGGGGAAGCCGCCGCAGGGATGCGCGAGATCTGGGCGAGACGGCGGGCCACGTCCTCGGAGCGGCCCGGACGCTTGCCGGGGTCTTTCTCCAGCAGGCGGTCGAGCAGGTCGGACAGCTCCCGCGGCGCCTCGGGCCGGAGACCGCGGACCGGAGGCTGGTGCAGGCTCAAGACCCGCGCCATCGACTCCCGCGCCTGCTCGCCGCGGAAGGGCGGTGAGCCCGTCAGGGCCTCATACAGCAGCGCGCCGAGAGAGAAGAGGTCGGACCGCGCGTCCAGCGCGAGCCCCATGACCTGCTCGGGCGACATGGCATAGGAGGTCCCGATGATGGAGCCGGGCGCGGTGAGCGACAGATCGACCGTGGCCCCCGCCTCGGCCTCCAGGATCTCCTTGGCCAGACCGAAGTCGAGGATCTTGGCGCGCCCGGCCGGCGTGACCATGATGTTGGAGGTCTTGAGGTCGCGGTGGAGCACCCCCTGGGCGTGGGCTTCGGTGAGCCCCTCGGCGATCTCGATGCCGAGCTGCACCACGGAGGCGACAGGCAGCGGACCGTCCTGGTCGAGCTGCTCGCGGAGGGTCCGCCCCTGGACGAGCTCCATGACGATCCAGTCGCCCTCGTCCTCCTCGAAAAGGTCGTAGACGTGGACGATGGCCGGGTGGTTGAGGCGCGCCGCGGCCCGCGCCTCACGGCGCAGCCGCTCCCTGCCGGACCCGTGGGCGTCGGAGAGGACCTGCTTGACGGCGACGTGGCGCCCAAGGCGCTCGTCCCACGCCTTCCACACAGTCCCCATCCCACCCCGGCCGATCGGGCTTTCCAGGCGGTACGGACCCACGGTCCTCACCTCGATGCTGCCGGAATTGTCAGGGCTCACGCAGGGTAGTCTAGCCGAAACGAACGGAACGACGCGGCGATCGGCAGCCCGACAAACGGAATGTGTCCGATCAACTGAACCAACCAGCGAGCGTTGATCGTGGGCGGGCGATGCAGGAGCAGAGGGATGACGACCAGAGACATCACCAGCCAGACGAAGGGTCCGTACAACGAGGCGACCTTGAGGGCTCCGAACCGAGACTCAAGCATGCGGCGCAACCAGGCCGAGCGTGTCACGAGCAGCAGAAAAACGGCGGACCATCCGAAGGCGACCCCGAAGTGCATCAGAAAGCCGATCAGAGCCGTCGTGGTTCCGCCCTCGAGAGCCTCCTTGCCGAGGAGCACCGACGCAACGCCTTGGAAGAGCCGCGTCACCGTCGAGCCGTAGAAGAAGACGCTCAGGACGCTCGAGAAGAGCCCGTCGGCGATGCCGGTCAGCAGGCCGGCACGGACGAGCCGGGAGAGGTGGTCTTTGGTCATGGGGAATTATGGCCCGGTGGACCTCCCGTAGCGAAACGCGGGCCGCAATTCCTTCTCTGTGGACACCGGAGCCCGTACCTTGCGGGCCCCACTTCGGGTAGAATGCCTCTCCTGAGGAGAACCGAAGAGCGGAAAGTCGGGACGCGAGCGGGCGCAAGAACGTGAGAGACCAAGTCCCTCCCAAGGGCGGCTGCTGGCTTCAATGGTATGATTTGCCCGCCCTCAGATCATGGCTCTTCACGACACCGAAGCTGGCGCCCGACTGGTCATTGATGAGCTCCTCCGGCAGGCTGGTTGGGATCCGACCGACCGGCTCGACGTGGGGACCGAAGTTCCTGTACCGAGGGAAGGCCGCAGCAAAGCTCTCCTCGGCCGCTTCGAGGCTCACCCCTACGAAAAGCACGCCCCGGTGTACGACCTCACGGCCGCCGCAGGAGCCTTTGGTCCGGACCGCGAGGTCGGAACACGCCTCGACGAGCTCGGCTGGCTTCCGGTCCCCGACTCCATCCGGCTCACGCAGGATCACTTCATCGTCCGGATCCAAGGGAAATCCATGGAGCCACGCATCCCGGACGGCTCGTACTGCCTCTTCCGGGCCGACCGGGGCGGCAGCCGCCAGGGCAAGCTCGTTCTGGTCTGGCAGCGGGGCTCCGTCGATCCGGCCCTCGGAGGAGAGTTCTCCGTCAAGAAGTATGAGAGCCGCAAGGTCGCTTCGGCCGAGGGAGACTGGGTGCACCAGGAAATCCGCCTGAAGCCGCTCAATCCGGATCCCGCCTTTCGGGACCTCGTCTTCGGGGATGGTGCCGAGGGGCATCTGAGGGTCCTCGGGGAGCTGGTCAGCGTCATCGACGCTCCTGCCGGCGCGGAGCCCACTCCTCCCGGACGGGCCGATTACGTCTTGTATGGCAGGAATGGCCGTCCGCTGGCTGTGATCGAGGCGAAGCGCAATGCCATCCATCCCTACGTGGCCAAGCAACAGGCGCTCCCCTATGCCCAAAGCCTCGGCGCACCGTTCATCTTCCTGACCAACGGCGACCTGATCTACTTCTGGGACTACCAGAACGACGATGCCCGGCCGGTCGCGTCCCTCTTTTCGCGGCGCGACCTCGAACGCCTGCTGGAGATGCGGGAAAACCGCCGGCCGCTCGCTACGCAGGAGATCCCGGAATTCTTCGTGCGCAAAGGAGAGACCTGGCAGGTCCGGCCCTATCAGCGCGACACCATGCGGGCCATGGACCAGGCCTTCGAGCTCGGCAAACGGCGGTTCCTGATCGAGCTCCCCACGGGGACCGGCAAAACCGATCTGATCTGTCTCTATCTCAAACGGCTCCTCCAGGCCGGCTGGGCGGAACGCGCCCTCTTCCTGGTCGACCGTGAGCAGCTTGCCAAACAAGCGCTCGAGGCGATTCAAGACATCTTGGGTGAATACAGCAGCTACTGGCTCAAGCCCGGCATGGACCGGCAGGAGAAGCAGGTCACGGTCTGCCTCCTTCAAACCATGATCAGCCGCGTGTCGGAGTACACAGCGGGAGATTTCGATGTCGTCGTTGCCGACGAGAGCCACCGCTCCATCTATGGTGCCTGGCAATCCGCCCTCGTCCGCTTCGAGGCGCTGCACATCGGCCTGACCGCCACGCCCGCCAATTTTATCGAGCGCAACACGTACCGGTTCTATCAGTGCAAGCCGGGTCTACCTGATTTCTCCTATCCTTTCGACAAGGCTGTGGAACAGGAGTTTCTCGTGTCTCCCCGCTTCGCCACCGGGATCACCGAAATCCTGTCCGAGGGGGCTGACGTCGAGGATGAGCACTATGATCCGATGGCCTTCGAGAAGGAGTGGACGAACGAGGCGACCAACCGCCTGATGGTGGAGGAGCTCGACCGCCTGGCCTGGGAAAATTACCAGGAGTCCGCGCCCGGACAGAAAGAGGGCCCCGGGAAGACCATCGTCTTCGCCATCACCAAGCATCACGCGGCCCGCCTTGCCCAATATCTGAATGAGCTTCATCCCGCGCTCAAGGGAAACTACGCGGCGGCCATTACCTCGGACGTGCCGGACGCCGATGCCCTCATCCGCAAGTTCCAGCGCGATCCGTACCCAATGGTGGCGGTCAGCGTCGGTATGCTGGACACCGGGTTCAACTGCCGCGAGATCCTGCATCTCGCGCTCTGCCGGCGGGTGCGCAGCCCCATCCTCTACCAGCAGATGCTCGGCCGCGGCACCCGCACCGCGCCGCACATCGGCAAGCGGCGGTTCGTGGTCTACGACTTTTTCCGCAACCGCCAATACTTCCAGGAGCGGGGTTTTCTGGCCGAGGGCCCGGACCGGTCGGCAGCGGCCGACGAGAACGGCGCACGGAAGCCGTTCGTCCCCCCGATGGAGCTGGATCTGGAAGACGAGTGGCTCGAGGCGGTGAGCTATGTGGAAGTCGGCCCTCTCGGCGAACGCTTCGAGAAGGCGGACTATCTCAGCCAGTGGGAGAAGACCATCCGGACCCGGACGCTGGAAGATCGTCTCCTGCAGAGGGTCAAAGAGGACCAGGCGCTCACCTCGGACGAAGAGGCCGAGCTCGCCGCCCGCCTGAACTCGCCAGAGTACTACTTCAACGAGGACAACCTCCGCCGCGCCTATCGCAACCCCGGCGGCACGCTGGTCGATTTCATCCGGGCGGCTCTGGGCGGCTTGAAGCTGAAGAGCCGGGAGGAGAAGCTCGACGAGGCGTTCCGCGGCTGGCTTGTCCTGCAGAACCTCAGCCCCCGCCAGGCCGACTATCTGATCCTGCTCAAAAACCGCGGCATCGCCACCGGCCGCGTGCGCATTGAAGACCTTTTCGAGCCCCCGCTCGCCGCCCTCGACATGGCGGCCATGGGGGTCCAGCTCTTCGGCGAGGCCCGCTTCCAGGAGATCATTGAGGATCTCGACACCAGCGTCTTCCAAACGTATCGGGGTTGACCCAGCTCCATGAACCAGGCCATCCGGAAGAAGCTCGACCGCATCACGGACATCCTCTGGGGTGGTGGAGTCACCAACCCGGTGACCTATATCGACCAGATCTCGTATCTGATCTATCTGAAGCTCCTGGACGAAGAGGAGAACAACCGCGAGCTCCAGCGGCGACTCAAGGCCGGCGACGGACGCCGGCTCTTCCCCGGCCAGGCTGAGCGCTTCCGCTGGTCGAAGTGGAAGTTCAAGAGCGGGGCGCCGCTACGCGATTTCGTCCGCGACGAGGTCTTCCCATACATGTCCTCGCTGGTAAAGGACGAGCCGCAGGTAGCCGAATACTTCCGCGACGCCGTGCTCGAAGTTCACGATCCGAACGTCCTCAAACAGGTTGTCGACGAGCTCGACGGGATCGACTTCCGCAAGCTCGGTCCCGACGTGAAAGGGGACATCTTCGAGTATCTCTTGACGCACCTGGGCCAGTCCGCGCTGAACGGCCAGTTCCGGACGCCGCGCCAGATCCGCACCTTCATGGTCGAGATGGTCGACCCGGACCTCGGGGATACCATCTACGACCCCGCCTGTGGAACGGCCGGGTTTCTGATTGACGTCGTCGATTACCTCCGGGCTAAATATAGCGAGACTCCCCAGGAAGTTCCGATATACGGAGAGGAATGGCTGGAGAAGCGCGGCCAGACTCTCGCCGAGGCCCGGCAGCAGATCCCCAATCTTCAGCTTTACCGCAAGGGAATCGGCGAGCGCATCCCGAAATGGGATCTCCTCGAAGCCTCGATCTACGGGACGGACGTCTCGCGCCAGATGCTGCGGATCTCCATGATGAACCTGGTCTTACACGGAATCCGCAAGGCGCGGCTCAAGCGGGCGAACGTCCTCTCCGAGATGGGGGGGCTGACAGACGAGGATCTCCACCGCAAATACCAGGTGATCCTCTCGAATCCACCCTTCGCCGGAGTCCTTCCGCAGGATTCGATCCGGCAGGACCTCCCTACGTCCTCCAAGAAGAGCGAGCTTCTCTTCCTCGCGCTGATGTTGGAGTGTCTGGCCCCTGGAGGCCGCTGTGCCGTCGTAGTGCCTGAAGGCGCTCTCTTTGGGTCTACGGGAGCTCACGTCGACCTGCGGGAGAAGCTCCTCCGTGAAAACGAGCTCCTGGCCGTGGTGTCCTTGCCGGCGGGCGTCTTTAAACCCTACTCTGGTGTCAAGACGTCGGTCCTGGTCTTCCGCAAACCAAAAGACGTGCCGAAGAAGGGTAAGTCCGCGACGCAGCGCGTCTGGTTCTATGAGGTCAAGAACGACGGCTACGATCCTGACAAGGTCCAGGGCGGGGGACGGTTCGAGACTCCTGACCTGAACGACATTCATGGTCTCCTCGAAGCCTGGAGGCGATACAAGAAGGGCCGGTTCAAGGAAACTCCCGGAGTCGAGGCGGGCAAGGTGCTTCCACCGGGGAGTGAGGTGCCTCGGTGTTGGTGGGCAGATTTCGAGAGGATCCAGGTCGGCGGCTTCAACCTGACGGCCAGCCAGCACAGGCCGTCGGTCGCCGAGAAGGTCGTGGAGGAGGATCCTGCAAAGCTGCTCCGGGAAGTGCTGCACATTGAGGCCGAGATCGCTTCATCTCTCCAGGCCCTCCTCGAACAGGTTGAATCCACCCGATGAGTTGGCTTCCAGAAACCGTGGGAGGAGTATGCCTTCCAACACCCTTTCGCAACCCTCGTCTTGAACCGGCTTCAGTCTTCGAGTACATCGATATCTCAGGAGTAGACCGCGAGAGGAAGGCGATCTCGTCGACACAGAAGATTTTGGGAGTCGACGCCCCAAGCCGCGCGCGAAAGGAAGTCGCCGCAGAAGACGTTCTCGTTTCTACGGTCAGGCCCAACCTGAATGCCGTGGCCCTTGTTCCAGAGGAGCTCGATGGCGCCATCGCCTCGACAGGTTTTTGTGTGCTGCGAGCAAATCGTAAGGCCATCCTCCCACGGTTTCTCTTCTTCTTTTCTCGCTCGGAGCCATTCATCGAAAGTCTCACATCCAGGGTTCGCGGCGCCAACTATCCAGCCGTAGCAGATTCAGATGTCCGGGCCGCGAAGTTGCACCTCCCGGCTCTTCCAGAACAACGCCGGATCGTCGAGATCCTCGATCAGGCCGATCGCCTCCAAAAACTTCGCGCCGAGGCTGACACCAAAGGAGATGCAGCTCTTCGCTCTATTTTTGGACGAATCCTCCGGGATTGCCACGCCTGCACTGCGGAGCCGCTTGGGCAACTGCTCTCGAAGGACAAGGGCGCCCTCCAAAGCGGACCGTTCGGAACGCACCTGCACAACTCGGACTTTGTGGAAGCAGGGCAGGTTTTGGTGGTGGGCATCGACAACGTCCAGGACTCGGGCTTCGATCTCGGCCGAAATCGGCGTATTACCGCGGAGAAGTACTCCGAGCTACGCAAGTTCACGCTGAAGCCGGGGGATGTCCTCGTGACCATCATGGGATCGATCGGCCGAACTTGCGTTTTTCCCGAGAAGGCTGGTCCGGCGATATGTAGCAAGCACGTCTATAGAATCCAGGTGGATCGCCAGAAGCTGCACCCTGACTATCTCTGTGACTCCTTTCGGTTTGCACCGGAGGTGAGAGCAGCGCTGGGGGCTTCGGTGACAGGACAGATCGTTGCGGGAATCACATCTGCGAGCTTGAGGAAGCTCGTCATCAGGCGGCCCCCTCTTCCGCTCCAACAAGAGTATGCCCAGCTCAAGAAGGCTTTGAGTGACATCGCTGCGGCGCGCGTGAAGGCGAAGAATCTCATCGACCGCCTTTTCGACCGTCTGCTCCACCGCGCCTTCACCGGAGATCTCACCGCTTCCTGGCGCGAGGCCCACATGAAAGAGCTTCTCCAGGAAATGGAGCACCAGGAGAAGGCCCTTGCGAGCCTCGGAGCCGGCCGATGATCACCGCGTTCCGACTCGGAAACTTCAAGGCGTTCGCCGGAACCCAGACGATCCCAATCCGTCCGCTCACTCTTCTTTTTGGAGCCAACAGCGCGGGCAAATCGAGCGTGATCCACGGACTGGCCCTGGCTCATCACGCTCTTGAAGCCGGAGAGCTCGACGTTCGGTACCCCCGAGTCGGCGGCGAATCCATCGACCTGGGCGGATTTCGGCAATACGTATACCGGCGCGAGCTTTCCCGGCGCGTGGAATGGGCGCTGGAGCTCGACACGGCGTACATGACCGGCTCCTCCGCCCAATTCCTGCGGGCAGCGCAGCGGATCTCCTTGGAGCTGACGATCGGGGGCCGGCTCGAAGGAGAGGCTCCGCGCGGCCAGGCCCGGGAGCTCGGCGTGCGGGTGGACACGTTCACACTGACGGCGGACGGCAACTCTTTCCTCAAGATGAGCCTCCGCCCCGATGGCCGGCTCCGCCTCGACCGACTCGACCACGAGCACCCCATCCTCCGGCAAGCACTCACCGCGATCCTCGCGATCTCGACCACGGCACAAACCCTTGAGCCGGAGGACTTCGCACGGCTGGCCGAAGTGATCGACCGAGTGGTTCCCGACATCCGGGGAGAGGTCACGGGCCTCCTCCCACAACTCTCCGAGGACCTCGAAACGAGCGATGAGGGCCGGGAGGGATTCATCGCCGTCAGCCGCGGGCACCGGACTGAGGACCTTGAACGCGCCGTGCGGCTCTTCTTTCCCAAAGCTCTGCGCGACCTCGTCGATCACATCACGGGGCAGTCCGCGAAGGCTCTCCGGAAGCTCGATTATTTGGGGCCCCTCCGTTCCTATCCGCCGCGGCACCTGGCGTTCTCCGAGCCGCAGAACCTCAACTGGTTTGCGGGGGGAGGCTTCGCCTGGGACGTGGTCCGGCAGCGCCGCGACGTCCGGGACCGGGTCAACGCCTGGCTCGGCTCCCCCGAGCGCCTCAAGACGCCGTACGAGCTCGTCGTCCGGAATCTGATCCCGGGGCCCGAGCTCTCGAACGAGATCGGCCCGCGCCTCAACCGTGCCCTGCACGACCTGACCGCCGGACTGCTCCGGAAGGTCTCCGAATCGGGAGATCAGGCGGAAGAGCTGATCCGTCTCGCGGGCGAGCTCACCCAGGAATTCGACCGGCTTCGGGCAGACGATCCATCCATCCTTCTCCCCGACGTGGAGGGATTCCTCTCTTCCTTGACGGACGCCGATACTCTCACCGAGGAATGGACGCGGGAGATTCTGGAGCGGCGCGCCGACCCGATCCAGGACCTGATCCTGATCGACAAACGGACGCTCACGCCGCTCAGCCACCGGGACGTCGGTATTGGCGTAAGCCAGGTGCTACCAGTCCTGGCCCATGCCTATGCGGCCCGGGACCGCTGGATCGCCATCGAGCAGCCCGAGATTCATCTTCATCCCGCCTTGCAAGCCGAGCTTGGCGACGTGTTTCTCGCCTCCGCGCTCGGAGAGCAGCGCAACCGGTTCCTGCTCGAGACCCATAGCGAGCACTTGATCCTGCGAATTCTGCGCCGCATCCGGGAGACCACGGACGGCGAGCTTCCGGAAGGAACACAACCCGTTACTCCCGATCAGGTCGCCGTGCTCTATGTCCAACCGACGAAAGACGGCGCCGAGGTGATTCACATCCCGGTCACCGAGGACGGCGACTTCGCACACCCCTGGCCGGAAGGATTCTTCCCGGAACGCTCCCGGGAGCTGTTCTGATCCCGTGATTCACGAGTACGCTCTGGAACCCGAGCTGGTCGCCGGCCTGACCGAGCGGAGCGCAGCACGGTACTTTGCCGAGAAATTCGGGCTGGGCCAGCCCCGGCTCGTGTCGCGCTACCCCAAGCGTTGGAAAGCTCTTGCCTGGGACTCCTTCCAGAAGACACACCCCGACTGTAGCGAAAAGCAGCGCAAAGTCATCGAGGAGCTTATCCAGCGACTGAGCGAGCACATGGTGCGCCGTGGCGAATCCGCTTGGGATCCGGGTCGTTCATGGCTCGAGAACGCCGAGAAAGAGCATGACAGGAAGCCTTTCCGGGCCATCCTGGCCAGCACCAATCCAAGAGGCCGAGAGGAGGTCCTGATCGACCAGGATCTCGATGAACGGAGCAGTGCGCGGTGGGCTGTCGCACGAGGAGCCACCGTGGTCCGGAAAGCCCGGCCAATGGCGGATCTTCTCCTTCCGCTGCTCCGCTGCTGTGGAGAGGCCATCTTCATTGACCCCTACTTTGGCCCGGGAAAACCTGGCTATCGCCGCTCTCTGGAGGCCTTTCTCGCGGCTTTGGCCAGCGGCCGCGCAGACGTGGGCTCCCTGAAGATCGAAGTCCATGCCGAAGTCAAATCGACCGCCGATTTTTTCAGGAACGGCTGTGAAGGCCAGTTCGCCTCCTGCATCCCGGCCGGTCTACGTGTCACGTTCCGCCGCTGGACGCAGCGGACCGGAGGGGAAACCCTTCACAATCGCTATATCCTTACTGATCTGGGAGGGCTGACCTTCTCCCACGGCCTCGACGAAGGGAGTGCGGGCGAGACGGACGACGTCTATCTGATGGACCGACTCCAGTACGAGCTTCGGTGGCAACAGTACATGGGTACCTCTCCTGCCTTCGACTCGCCAGAGGCATCGGTCGTCGTGATCGGCACCAAGAAGACTTGAGACCGCAGGGCTCTCCCTACCCCCCCGCCCGCCGCCGCATCTCGTCGATCTCCGCGTGGAACTCCTCCACGATCCTCTCCGGGTCGGGCACCAGGCCGGCGTCGGTGCCCACGCCCACGCGGATGCGGCCGTTGTAGCTGCAGATGGCAAAGCCGAGACCGACGGTGCCCGACTGGGGCACCCAGAAAAAAATGTCGTGGATCGGCCGGCCTGCCAGGTAGAGCTGCTGCTTCGGGCCCGGCATGTTGGTCATCACCGCCGTCGCCTTGGCGCCGAAGATGGCGACGACCAGACTGTGGAACCAGCGCGGCAGGATGCCCATCATCTTGAGGAGCCAATAGACGACCAGCGGCTCGCCGGACTTGCGCAGGGCGTAGGCGCGCTTCCGCAGCACCTCGAGCCGCTCGACCGGATCGCGGATCCCCACCGGCAGAGACAGGAAGACCAGGCCGAACTCGTTGCCCATGTCGGCCATTTTGTCGATCGCCCGCAGGTTGACCGGCATGGCGGCGCGGAAGTTGAGCCGCGGGTGCCTGCGGTCGCCGCGCTTCTCCAGGTAGCGCCCCATGGCGCCGGAGACCGCGGTGAGCAGGACGTCGTTGATCGTGCCGCCCAGGGCCTTGCCGATCGTCTTCACGTCCTCCACCGCGACCGGATCGGTCCAGGCGACCCGCTTCGGGACTTGCAGGGGGCCGCGGTAGACGGTCTTGGGATCGGGCAGGATGGCCACGAGCCGGCCGAGGGCGGCGACGGACGCGAGCGCCTTGAGCCAGCCGCTGGTCGAGCGGAATGCCTCGGCCGAGGCCATGAGGAGGCGCATGCCCTCGGGCATGACCTGCTCGGCCACCTGGCATGCCTCTTCGAGCAGCGCGGGCGAGCTCTCGCGGAGCATCGAGGTGAAGGGGTTCTGGAGGTCGCCGGCATGCGGGTCCGCGACCAGGTCGACCAGGGAGAGGAGGACGAACATGAGGCCCACGCCGTCGCCGATGCAGTGGTGGACGCGGGCGTAAAGGACCGTTCCGCCCAGGTGGCCCTCGATGACGTGGAATCTCCAGAGAGGGCGCTGGGGATCGAGCGGCTCGCTGACCAGGCCGCTGACCAGCTCTCCGAGCTCGGCGTCGCCGCCGGGAGCGGACAGCTTCATCCAGTGGAGATGGTTCCCCAGATCGAACTCCGGATCGTCCTCCCAGAAGGGCCGCCCGCCACGCCGCACGATCCGCTGCCGGAAGCGCGGCAGGACGAGGATCCTCTGCTCGACGACCTCGCGCAGCCGCGCGGGATCGGGCGTCCCGTCGATGCCCAGGACGCCGTTGATCATCATCAGGTTGGTCGGGCGGTCCATCCGCAGCCAGGCATGGTCGACCGGCGTGAGCGGCCGGGCCGGCTGGGGCTGGGCAGGGGCTTCGACGGCGCGAGGGGCGGATTCGGGCAGGGCCACGGTCGGTCTCCTGGAACGGCTCCATCATAAAGACTTCCCGGAAGATCCGACACCGCCCCCGCGCCAAAAGGCGGGACACCCACCCCATGGTGTATTGCCATATCCTCGCGAGAAAAGGTACTCTCAGAAGGTGGGGGGCAGCGCGCCCCATGCGCCCTCGACTTTCGTGGAGGATCTGCCATGACCCGCCGCACCCTGCTGGTCCCGCTGTTCGCCGCCGCGTTCGTCCTCGCTCCATCCGAGCTTTCCGGTCAGGTGATTCCCCTCTCCGAGGTTTTCTTGGTCTCGCCGAGGAGCTATGGCTCCAATCTGCCCGGCAGCTACACCACCAAGATCCCGACGGCCGCGGCCCTGGCGGACGGCAGCTTCGTGGTCTCTTGGGGGGAGGACCTGGAGGTCATCCCTCCCGGCGAGCCCTCGGTGCCCTTCTTCGACCTCTACGCCCGGAAGATCGACGCAACCGGCACGCCCGGCCAGCTCGTCCGCGTCGACCGCGGGCGCCTGGAGAGCGTCGAGACCGAGCGCCGCCCCGTCTTCCCGGAGCTGGCGGCCGACGGGCAGGGCGGTTTCGTGCTGGCCTGGGGGCGGTTTCGATTCAAGGGTTCCGACGTGCTGTTCCAGACGGTTCCCCCCGGCGAGCTCCTCCATCCTGGAGGCCGGCTGCTCCACAAACCCAAGAACGACAGTTGGGAAGGTCTTCCTTCCGTCGCGGCGAATGAGGCAGGAGATTGGGTGCTGGCCTGGAACATCGGGGACGAGACGCTGGGCGTGAGCGGGGGCGGCGTGGGCGTCCGCGCCTTCCAGGCGTCCGGAAAGCCGGCGACGGCGGAGATCCGGATCACCTCTCCCGACCCCGATGTATATCTGGTCCGCCCGCGGGTGGCGATCCAGCAGGACGGCTCCTTCATGGTCATCTGGGGGGCGTTCGTCAGCGGCGGCGGGATGCAGACGCTCCAAGGGCGCACCTTTGCGGCGAACGGCAAGCCCCTGAGCAAGGTGTTCCAGATCGGCCAGGGCATGAACGCGTGGGAGGTCGTGAACGGAGACCCGGAGACCGGCGAGTTCCTGGTGGCCTGGCAGAAGGATACCGGCTACTACGGCCCGCGGATCCACCTCCGCCATTACTCAGCGAGAGGCCGGGGGTTCGGCCTCGCCGAGCTCTCCTATGCGGGAGGCCTTCGCCAATGGAGGCTGACCTCGAACCACCTCGGCGATCTCGCCTTTCTATGGGTCGACGCCAGCGGCGGAGTCCTCGTACGCCTCCTGGACTCTGAAGGCGCCCCCCAGGAACCGCCGTTCGTCGTCACCGGAGTCTCCGACAACCCCTGGATCGGCGACCTGACGATCAGCGACACCGGCAAGATCTTCGCGGTCTGGATCGGCCCCCTGGAAGTGACGACGCCCGGCGGCGCCACGCACCTGCCTCTCCTCGGCCGGCTGTGGGAGGTGCAGGACTGAAAGGAGGCAGGGCTGTGCTAACCTGCCCGCCCTGGGAGCCCTTGCTCCTTCCCTGCTCTCATGGCGCGTCTCGACCACATCCGCATCGCCGGCTTTAAATCGATCCGCGATCAGGAAGTCGAGCTGCGCCCGCTCAACGTCCTGATCGGCGCCAACGGATCCGGTAAGTCCAACTTCATCGGAGTCTTCCGGCTGCTGCACGAGATCGTGAGCGGGCGTCTTCAGCTCTACGTGGCGCGCACCGGGGGTGCGGAGCACATTCTCCACTATGGGCGTAAGGCCACCGGAGCCTTGAGTCTGGACCTGCGATTCGGCCGGAGCGAATACCAAGAGCACGGCTCCGATGCCTACTTCGACGCCCACTCTCTCTGACGGCACGCTCCGGTTCATCTGCCTCGCCACGCTCCTTCTTCAGCCGGACCTTCCATCCATCGTCCTGCTCGACGAGCCGGAGCTCGGCCTTCATCCGTACGCGATCACGGTTCTGGCGGACCTGCTGCGTTCCGCGGCAACTCGCACCCAGGTGGTGGTCTCCACGCAGTCGGTGACCTTGGTCAACCAGCTCTCGCCGGAAGACGTCCTCGTGGTCGATCGCGTCGAAGGTGCCTCGGTCTTCCGCCGTCTCACGGAGGCAGAGATCGCGACGTGGCTGGACGACTATGCCCTGGGTGAGCTTTGGGAGAAGAACGTGCTGGGAGGGAGACCGGGCGCGTGATCAAAGCTCACGTCCTGGTCGAGGGGCAAACCGAAGAGACGTTCATCCGCACTGTCCTGGGGCCGTACCTGGCCGTCCGAGGGATCTACCTGACGCCGGTCCTGGTCGCAACGAAACGGATCAAATTCGGCAAGGACTTCGGAACCCACCGTCTCCTCCCATATCTTTCCCTGCACGAATTCGAAGCCCTCCTCCTCGCCGATCCAGCCGAGATCGGAACATCGCTCTCCGGGCAAACCTCCCGGCTTGAGGAGGAGGTGAGCGGTTTCCGGTCTCCCGAAGAGATCGACGAGGGCCCCGAAACCCACCCCGCCGCCCGAATCGTACGTTTGCTGCCAGGCTACAGGAAGGCGGTGCACGGCCCCTTGGCCGCCGCGAGGATCGGGCTGAAAAGCATGCGGCAGCGGTGCCCTCATTTCGACAACTGGGTCACCAGGCTGGAGCGTCTCTCCTCCCCTACCCCTTGAACAACTCCTCCACCACCGTCGCCTGTGACATCACGTTCCAGCAGGTGAGATCGGCCAGGAGATTCACCTCCGCGGCGGACAGCTCGAGTTGCAGGATCGTGTCGTAGTTGGGGAAGTTGCGGGTTTTGTCCACGATGTGCTGAACGTCCGGATTCAGCAGGTCGTACCAGGACTTGACCGCCGTGTTGTAGACCCAGAGCACCCGCACGGGATAGCTCTTCACTCCGTAGTTGGGATTCGCCTGGGTCTCCAAGGTCTGGAGATACATGGCCGGCCCACCTGCGCCGCTGGGATCGTTGGCTTTCCAGAGCCCCTGCGCCACCTCGTCGTAGCAGTCGCCCGGGAAGACCTGGGTGAAGGTCGCGTCCTGGTTGGGGACCGGCTCGCGTTGCGGCTCGTCACGGAGCAGCTTCTTCTTGCTTGGAACGTGACCGAACAGAAGCGGGATCTGCGGATCGAGGACGATCTCGCCATCCTCCATCGAGAGCGGCGTCTGGCTGTTCACGAAGGCAATGATGTTCGGCACGCCCCGGCTCACCATCGAGGCGACGCCGGAGTTCTCCAGGCTGCCACCGTCCGCGAAGAGGTACCGGGCCGGCGGCGTGGTCTCCCGGTTGGCGATGGGCCAGACCTGGTATTCCGGGTCCAGCGAGTCGAGAAACGGCAGCTTCGCCTGAAAGGCTTCCGCGAAGGCCGCGCTGCTGATCGACGCGATGTCGCTCAACGAGAAAGGCCGGGACGGTACGGTCACCTGGGCGCGTCTGTCCGGCAGGTCCTTCTGCCACGCCGAGCCCATGGCGAACGGTTCCATCACCCCTCCGCCGAGGGTTCCGCCTCCCGGCGCCATCCCGAGGAACGTCATCCGCACGCCGATGCCGAGCGGGGTCGATTCGAACGGCAGGAGCTGTGAGCCTCGCTTCCCCGCGTTGCTGACCAGGGAGCTGTTGACGATCAGGTTCGGCCGCGGCCGTGCGACCTGATAGAGCTTCGCCGGATCGAGACCCGGATTGCGCGCCACGATGGCCTCGACCGCCGCCGCGTCGCACGAGTAGAAGGAATCCGGAAAGCCGCCCTGGAGATTCTGGTTCCAGAGGCCAAAGGATTGCAGCACGTATTTGCCGACGATCCCCTGCCAGAGGAGGTGGTCGGGATATTTGTAGCGCTCCTTCAGCTTCAGGACGTCTTCGGTGATGTGCGTGAGGCCGAAGCGCGTCGGGACCTGGCCCAGATTGTCAGGCGGCAGGTTGCCGAGGGTTTTCGTGTCGATCTTCTGCGGCTCCACGACCGGACCGAGAAAGTCGTCATCGCTGATCGCCGCCGGAAGGTACGTGAACGGAACGGAGGCCCAGCTACCCCCGGAGACCGAGGAGATGTAGGACACACGGTCGAGCAAGCCGAGCGCGCGGAGGGCGCGCAACTGGCCCATCGAGGCGGTCAGCGATCGCGTGCCGCCGCCGGAAAAACAGACGCCGACGGGAGCGCCCGCCGCGCCGCAGCGCGGAAGGGTGCTCGCTTCGGTCGGGGGGATTGGGAAGAGCTGGACGTCGTAGCTGCTCGGCGCGTCGGTCACGAGGGCCTCCTTGGTGGCTGAGATCCGAGAAAGTCTACCCTACGGCCGGCGCAAATGCGGCGATTGTGAGGCCGAAATGCTGCTGGCTGTAGGATTTCGCATGCGGCTGATTGAAAGGTCAGGGTGCGGCTGATTGAAACCCTGGCTGCCAGATCTACCCCGCGTCCGGCTCGCCGCAGCGGGCCAGGATCGCGGTTCGCACGGCATCCCGGAGCTCGACCGCGGCATTCCAACCCGTCCCCTCCGGTCGCACCGGCGGCAGCACGGCCACCCCTGCGCCGCCGCGGCGCGGGAAGAAGTCGTCGCCGCGCAGCTTGGAGCGGGTGCCGTGGATCACCACCGGGACCACCGGCACGCCCGCCTCGGCCGCCACTACAAAGCCGCCCAAGCGGAACGGCAGAAGACCCGGGCCGCGGTGGAAGGTCCCCTCGGGGAAGATCGCGACAGAGTCGCCGCCGTGCACCGCGTCCAACACCTTGCGTGTCTCCTCCACCCCCTGCCCCGGCTCGAAGCGCTCGACGAAGACGGTTCCCAGACGGCGCAGGAAGATCCGCGCGATGGCGATCCGCTGGAGCTCGCTTTTCGCCACGAACGCGACATTCGGCGGCAGGAGGGCGGTCAGCACGAAGGCGTCCAGATAGCTCTGGTGATTCGCCGCGATGATCTTCGGACTGGGGCCGCGCAGAGATTCCAGGCCCTCTCCCGACAGGCGCGTTCCGGTGAGGAACGCCAGGAGACGGCCGACGCCCCGGGCGAGCCGGCGCCGGCGTGCCAGACCGGGCGTCCCAACCAGGAGGAGCCAGAGCCCTGGCGCCGCCAGGCCGAAGATCCCCCAGAACCAGCCGGCGTAGAGGAGGTCTCCGGCCACCCGTGTCCAGCGACCGATCTGCGCCCGCGCTCCGGACCCGGCCAGGCGCGCGAGCTGCCAGCCGACCGA
The DNA here is from genome assembly GCA_035264905.1 of Thermoanaerobaculia bacterium. Classification (GTDB taxonomy): domain Bacteria; phylum Acidobacteriota; class Thermoanaerobaculia; order Multivoradales; family UBA5704; genus UBA5704. The sequence goes on along the minus strand of DATFPH010000095.1, from coordinate 40,730 downwards.
GGCGCCGCGCCCGCCGATCTTCCCGGACTCGTAGAGCTCGCGGCTCGCCGAGCGCCGGATCTTGCCGCTGGACGTTTTCGGCACCGCATGCGGCGGTGCCAGCACGACCTCGTCGGCCGGCGCGCCCAGCAGGTCCACGGCGCGCTCCTGGATCGCGGCCCGCAGCGTTTCCTGGGCCGCCGCGTCGCGCTCGCGGGTCTCGGCCAGGATGACCAGCCGCTCCGTGCCCGTAGCCGGATCAGCCGAGCCGAAGACAGCCACGCACCCCTTGCGCACGCCAGGGATCTCGCCGACCGCCTCCTCCAGCTCCTGGGGATAGAGGTTGCGGCCGGCGCGGATGATGATGTCCTTGACGCGGCCGGTGATGTAGATCTCCCCGGCCGCGACGTAGGCGCGGTCGCCGGAGTCGACCCACTCCCCGCGGAGCAGCTTCCGGGTGGCTTCCGGGTTCCGGTAGTAGCCGCTGGTGGTCGACGGCCCCTTGAATTCGAGCCGCCCCTCCTGCCGCTCTCCCACCTCGCGGCCGGACTCGTCCACGATCCGCACCTCGTGGCCGGGCAGAGGCACGCCACAGGCGACGAAGCGCAGGGCGTGCGGATCGTGCGGATTGTGCGGATCGAGGGGCACCGCCCGGCCGCCCTCCTGGAAGGTCTCGCGCTCCACGGCGTCGACCAGGGGTCCGCGGCCGAGGGGCGGGAACGCCAGAGCGAGCGAGCACTCGGCGAGGCCGTAGACCGGAGCCAGGGACCGCGGGTCGAACCCGTATTGCGAGAAGCGCGCGGTGAACCGTTCGAGCGCCGCCGGGCTCACCGGCTCGGCGCCGTTCAGGGCGAAGCGCCAGGAGGAGAGGTCGAGCCCGTCGATCTCCGCGTCCTCGATCTTCCGCGCGCAGATCTCATAGGCGAAGTTGGGAGCCGGCGAGAGCGTGGCGCGGTGCCGGTGGATGGCCCAGAGCCAGCGCGACGGCCGGGCGAGGAAGGTGAGCGGCGACATCAGGACCAGCGGAAGGCCGAAGTAGAGCGGCGCCATCCAGGAGCCGATCAGTCCCATGTCGTGGTAGAGGGGGAGCCAGCTCACCACCGAGTCGTCCGGCCGCAGATCCGCCCCGCGGCCGATCGCGCGGAGGTTGGCCAGGAGATTCGCATGCGTCAGGGTCACGCCTTTGGGGCTCCCCGTGCTCCCGGAGGTGAACTGGAGGAATGCAATGTCCTCGCCGCACACCTCGGGGGTGTCGGCGTCCCAGCTCGCCAGCGAGGAGAGCTCGGCGACCGTGACGACCCGGCGCAGCCCCGGCACCTGCGGCCGGAGCAGGCGCGCCAGGGGGAGGACTTCGGAGAAGGTGACGAGGAGCGGCGACTCGGCCGTCCGCAGGATGCCCGCCTGCCGCAGCAGGTGGTCCTCGACCTGGCTGAGCCGGGCGGGCGGATAGAGCGGCACGGGGATGCCGCCGGCGCGCAGGACGCCATAGAACGCGGCGAAGTACTCGAGGCCCGTCGGGAGCATGAGCCCGACCGTCTGCCGCGGCTCCAGCCCTAAGGCCCGCAGGCCGCCGGCCACCGCGCGCGACCGCCGGTCGAGATCGCCGTAGGTCAGCGGCTCGGGCTCCTCGTCCCCCGGATAGAACAGGATGTGCCGCCGGTCCGGGTGGCGCTGGACGTGCCAGTCGAGAGCTTCGAGGAGCGTCCGCGTACGGTCCGGAGCCGCCTCCCCCGCCTCCAGAGGCGCCGTCAGATCCTCCCGGAATTCGAAGCCGGCCGATCCCCCGGCAGCCCTTTCCTGGACAATCGCTTTCAGGAGATCGCGCGGCGTCTCGGCCTCGGCGAGCGTCGCCTCGGGCAGCCGGGTGTCGAACGCGCGCTCCAGGCGCTGCACCAGCTCGACCCGTCCGAGGCTGTCGAGCCCCAGGTCGCGCTCCAGCGAGGCGTCGAGGGTCGGCCTGATGTCCCGGCGCCGCGGCTGCAGCTCACGCACGACCGTGGCCACGATCTCCAGCACCTCGGCGGCGGCAACCGCGGTGGGATCGGAGCGCTCTGCCGGTTTCACCCGATGTCCTCGACCGCCTTCCGGATCTTCGCCTGGGCCTCGCGCCGGCTGGCCTCGTCCGGATAGGGGGTGCGCTTCCAGATCATCTTGGTGGAGAAGAGGCCGTCCTTTGTCCAGCGCGGGACCACGTGCACGTGCAGGTGGGGCACGCTCTGGCTGATCTTGTTGTTGATGGCGACAAAGGAGCCTTCCGCCGCCATCCCCTTCTCCACCGCGCGGGCGAGGAGACGCACGGTGCCGAAGAGCGGCGCCACAAGCCCGTCCGGCAGGTGCGACAGATCGTCCACGTGGGTCCGCGGCACCACGAGGCAGTGCCCCGGAAGGAGCGGCCGGTGGTCGAGGAAGACGACGGTCAGCTCGTCCTCGAAGACGCGGTAGGAGTCGGTTTCACCGCGGATGATCGAGCAGAAGAGGCATTTGGCGGGCATTTTGGGGAGTCTATCGCAGGAGGAGGGCCCTCACCCCCGGCCCCTCTCCCGCAAGCGGGAGAGGGGAGAGGGTTAGCTTTCGCAGCTCGGGAGACCGTGGAACCACCTAACCTACACCCCTCTCCCGCTTGCGGGAGAGGGGCCGGGGGTGAGGGCCCCCTCACAACCCGAATGGATACGTCTCCGGCATCCCCGTCCCCACCTCCTCCGGTCCACCGAGAGGCGTCACCGCGCGGGTCTCGTCGAGCCAGATGTACTCGTCGAACTGCCAGGGGAGGACCGCCTGGAAATAGTGGCTCATCAGCTCGGTGTCCGGACGGTAGATGACGCCGATCGCCCGTTCGAGGCGGGGCGGCTCCAGCTCCGCTCGGACCTCGGCGCGCCGCGGCTCGCGCAGATGCAGGAGAAAAGCGGGAATCCCGGTCTCGTGGCAGACGCGCTCGTAGCTCTCGGCATGGGATGGGCGCACGGTCTTGATCTGCATCTCCTCGTCCCAGTTCGTCGCCGCGGCAACGGTGCCGTGATCCGTGCCGAAACCCACCAGGAAAGCGCCGTCTCCGTACTGCTCGCGGGCGAGCTGGCCGACGTTGAGCTCTCCGCGGGCCCCCATCTCGGTGGCCGCGGCGTTGCCGACGTGCGAGTTGTGCTCCCAGACCACCGCCTTCGCCTCCAGACCGCGGAAGCGGAGCACGGTCTCCAGGGTGTCGAACATGTGCCGGTCGCGCAGGTTCCAGGACTCCCGCGAGCCGTAGTACATGACCCGGTAATAGCGCTCGGCGGTGGCGGCCACGCGGGCGTTCTGCAGCGCTTCGAGATAGTTGTCGCCGTCCCGGGCCTCGTAATCCATCTGCTTCTGGAGCAGGTCCACCAGCGCAGCGATCACCTGAGGCTCGCAGGTCTCGTAGCGCCCCACGAGCGCGGCCTCGCCATAGAGGGCCGGGTCCTGCTCCCAGGGAGTCAGGCAGCCATAGCGCAGGCGGGCGACGCGCGCCGCGTCGGGATCGATCCCGTCGAGATAACTGATGACGGAATGGATCGACGAGTACAGGCTGTACAGGTCGAGGCCATGGAAGCTCACCTTGCGCTCGGGCTCCCCCACCGTCTCGTTGTGGGCGCGCAGCCACTGGACGAAATCCTGGACTTCCCGGTTGCGCCACATCCAGGTCGGGAAACGGGAGAAGGTGGGCCTGCCTTCCGCCGCGATGGGCTTGATGCGCGGACGAATATAGCGGTCGATCGTCGCGGCGTCCGGCCAATCGGCCTCGACCGCCACGACGTTGAACCCCTTGCGGCGGATCAGCTCGCGGGTGATGCGCGCCCGCATCCGGTAGAACTCTGAGGTGCCATGGGTGGCTTCACCGAGGAGCACCAGGCGGCTGTCGCCGATGCGCTCGAGCAGCGGGCCGAGCTCGGCGTCCTCGATGTCGTCGAACGGCTCGGCGGTCTCGCGCAGCAGGCCGGCGACCTCCCGGGGCGTGCTGACCCGGCCGGGCCGCGCGAGAACGGTGGAAGACGCGGACGGAGCCTCCTCGACGGCGATCGAGGTCCCGACGACGCCCGACGGCTCCTCCCCTCCGACCACGGCGCTCACCGCCCGCCTCTCGGTCGAGGACTGGTGGAGCGCGGCCGGACGCCGCGGGGCCTCTTCCTCCGTCCATCCCTGGGCGCCCACCAGCGGGACGAAGCGCACTCCGCCGAGGTGCTCGCGGGAAAACCCTCCCCGGTCGTCCTTCCGGACCAGCACCAGCTCCTGGAGGCGCGGGTCGGGTCCGATGGGCATCACCAGCCGCCCGCCGGGGGCGAGCTGATCGACCAGCGCCGGAGGGACCTCCGGGCCGCCGGCGGCGACCACGATGGCGTCGAAGGGAGCCTGCTCGGGGAGACCGAGAGTGCCGTCCCCCTGCACCACGTGAACGTTGGAAGCACCGAGCCGCTCGATCCGCCGGGCGGCCTGATCCGCGAGCACCTGATGGCGCTCGATGGCCCAGACCTCCCCGGCGATGCGGCCGAGAACGGCGGCGGCGTAGCCCGAGCCGGCCCCAACCTCGAGGACGCAATCCCCAGGGGAAAGCTCCAGCGCCTCCGCCATCAGAGCAACGATGTAGGGTTGGGAGATCGTCTGTTCGGCGTCGATCGGGAGCGGTGTATCTTCATACGCAAATTCAGCGAGGCGCTCGGGAACGAACGCTTCGCGCGGAACCGTCCGCAGAGCTTCCAAGACGCGCGGATCCCGCACGCCCCGCCCCGCGATCTGGAGCTCGACCATCTCGCGGCGAAGTACTGCAAAATCAGGCATGTTCCTCCTCCTCCCCAGGAAGAGCCCAATGCCTGCCGTTGCAAACTCGGTGCCCCGTGGTCGGAGAAGCCTGTTTCGCCGCGAGGCGGCCGGTGTTGACTGACCGCATCTCAAAGGAGGTGAACGGCGCAAGCCGCTCACCCCCGATCCATCGCAGAATAGCGCTCAGAAGCCGAGGGTGAACCAGACGAGCCCAGGGAGGTTGCTGCCGTACGAGCCTTCGGCCGTGCCGTTGAGGGTCGCTTTGCCGCTGGTCACGGAGGCTTTGATCTGGCCCGCTTTGAGCGCACAGAAGTTCTGCTGCGCCGACAGGACGGCCGTATTTCCCCCGCCGCTGACCGTGATGGCGCAATCCGGACCATAGACCGCGCTCTGCTGCAGGACGATGATGGCCGGCTTCCCTGCCGCGATCTTCTGGCTTTCCGGCACGGTGCCTCCGTGGTAGCCGTGCTCGCACGTCACCTTGGCTACCGAGCCCGCCGAGCCGTTGATGACGACCAGGAGCTCCGTGCAGGTGAGGGCGCTGGCTGCGGCCGTGGCGCCGGCAGTCTTGTCTGCGGCGCTCGGCTGGAGCTGCTCGCCGTTGCGGACGAAGGTGCGGCCCTCGGCGGCGAGTTGGGCCTCGGCCGCTGGAGTGAGCACGGCGAGCAGGCCGCAGGCCAGGGCGAGAGGGAGAAGGCGGCGGACGACGAGGGGGGTCTGGGTGTTCATTGGAGCTCTCCTTTGCGAATCAAAAGATTTTTCGCCGCCGCGGAAGCCACATGCTTCCGGGCGGACGCTCCTCAGGAAGGGCAAGCTCCGTACCCAGGAGGCATGGACGGTCAAGTCTCTGAAAACAATGAACAATGGCCGGCGGATGATCGCCCGGGCCAGGTGTGTCGGACCGTCCGGCGGACAATCCGACAGTCGCGGACAGTCTTGGCCGCTCCTCCGTCCGATCCCGAATTCATTTGTTTTCAGTGACCTGACGATCCGGGCGCCGCGGGTACGGCGCTTGCGCTTCCAGAGGGCGTCCGCCCGGAAGCGCGTGACTTCCCCGACGGCGCGAAAATCTTTGGACTCGACCTAGACTACGGCTCATTGAGCCAAGGAGGGCGAAATGGAACCCGTTAACCTCAGTCCAGTCGTTCAAGTCACCGCCACATTCAATCCGGCGAGTGCTGAGCAGAGACTTACCTTCAGTACGGACGCCCCGATCGATTTCAGTACGGCGCGCGGGACGGTCACCATCACTCTCGACGTGCAGACGGTATTGCCGGTCCGCTTCCCTTCGAATCCGATCCAGTGGGTCCGGAAGGATGGCGTGGACCCGGACGGCAACGACATCCTCGTGCCCATCGCCCCGCCGGAGGCGGCCATGGTCAGCCGAAACAGAGACGACAGCGTCACGGTCACGGTCACGCGGCCGCCGGGATCGCCGGGGGAGTCTACGACGTTTCGCTTCTACGTTGTCGTCCAGAGCTTCCTGAGGGATGGCAGGGCCGATGGAAGGTTCTTCGGCTCCGATCCGACGATCGTCACCATGCACCCTGAGGGGGGTTAGCGCTCGAGGCCGATGCCATCGAACCAGGGGAAGGAAAACCAGCGCCGGTCGTAGCCGGCCGCCCGCGCCCGCTCGGCGTGGACCCGCGCCGAGGAGGCTTCGCCCACCAGGGCATAGACGAGTGACGCCTCGTAGGCCACCTGCGGGTTGTCCGGCGCGGCGCGGAGCGCCTGCTGGACGGCGGCCACCGCCTCGTCGCGCCGTCCCAGGTGGGCCAGGGCCTGGGCGCGGATGGTCTGGGTCTGCCAGAAGGTGGGCGCGGGATCGCGGGCGGCCAGATCGATCACTTTTCGATAGAGCGCCTCGGCCTCGGTCCTGCGGCCGCGCAGCCATTCGGCATCGGCGAGGTTGAGGACGGCCGCCGGGCTCTCCGGGAGGAGGCGGAGGGCCTGCCGGAAGCTCGCCGCCGCCGGGTCGTAGCGTCTCAAGAGGAGCTGCGCGACGCCCAGGTTGGTGAGCTCGGTGAAGGAGGGCTCGGTGCGCACCAGCTCGGCGTAGAGACGGGCCGCTTTCTCGGCGCTCCCGGAGCCCAGCTCGAGCTGGGCCAGGAATGATCGGGCATTGCGATCGTTCGGGAAGCGATCGAGGAGGGTCGCCAGGGTCTGGCGCGCCTCGTCCATCCGCCCCAGGCGCGACTCCAGATCCGCCAGGCGCAGCAAATTGGCCTGCCCCGGACGGCGCCGGACCACGGTGCGCATCGTCTCCAGGGCCTCATCCGGCCGGCCCCGGCGCTCGGCGAGGAGAGCCTGCAGAGCGTGCACCCGGGTATCTCCCGGGATCTGTCGTTCGAGCTCGGCGATGGCGGCTTCGGCCTCGCCGAGCTGCCCGGTGGCCACCAGCATGTTCGCCAGGAGCCACAGCGGCCGGGAATCGCCGGGTGCGAGGCGCCGCGCCTCGTCGAGCAGCTCGCGCGACTTCTCCATATCCGCCGGATCCCGCGAGGCGAAAACGCGGAGGCTCAACAGGCGGGCCTCCAGGAGGAGGACCTCGACGAAGCGCGGATTCTCCCGCCGGAGCGCCTCCACCTCCTCCAGGAGGCGTTGCGACGGCGCGACGCCACGGTGCTGCCAAAACTCCTGGTCGAGCCGCACATAACGCTCCCACTCCTCGCGCCCGATCTCGGGGTCCGCGGCCCCCGGGCGGCGAGAGAAGCCGTCGTAGCCGCGCCGGAGCGCCGAGCCCACGGCGGAAGAGATCAATGACAGATCATCGATCGGAGCTTCGAAGATCTCGGTCCACAGGAGGCGTCCGTCCGTGGCCTGAAGCCGGCTCAGAGAGACCCGGCAGGTCCGCCCGGCGCAATCGAGGCGCGGCACCAGGACCTCGTCCGCGGCCAGCTCCCGGGCCAGGGCTCGCGGAGCCGCCGCGCTGCCGGGCTCCGGCGTTAGAACCGCGACGCGATCGAACCCGGAAAGATCGCGCAACAGGGCCGCCCGCAGACCCGCCGCGGCGAGAGCTGTTTCAGGATCACCAGATCCGGCCTGGACCTGCGGCTCGGCGACGGCCACGTAGAGAGGCTCGCGGTGGCGCAGGACCCAGACGAGCATGGCGGCTCCCAGCAGGAGGAGGGCGAGCCCTCCGGCAGCCCATCGCAGCCAGGCGCGGCGCCGCGGACCGGTCACCACCGGGCCGTCCACGATCGTGGGCTCCTGCGAGAGCTCGGCGCGCGAGCGGGCGCCGCTGCCGCTGCGGCTGTGGAGCGCGGCGAGCCGGACGGCTACCTGCGTGGCATCCGCGGGCCGGCGCCCCCGGTCCTTTTCCAGCAGGTCGGCGATCAGCTCGGAGAGACCCAATGGTGTCGCCGGATTGAGCTCCTTCGCCGGGTGAGGATGATGAGAGCAGACCCGGTGCAGCGTCTCGATCGGCGTGGCCGCCGCGAAGGGGGAGACGCCGGTCACCGCCTCGTAGAGGAGCGTGCCGAGGGAGAAGAGGTCCGTGCGCGGATCGAGCGCCTGGCCGTTGGCCTGCTCGGGAGACATGGCCCGGGGAGTGCCCGCGATTTCACCGTCGCGGGAGAGGCCCTCGCGGGAGAGGCCGTCGACGGTCCCGGACGCCGCGGGCCAGAAGCGCTTCGCGAGCCCGAAGTCCAGGATCTTGGCGTGGCCCGAGCGGGTGACCACCACGTTCTGGGTCTTGAGATCCCGGTGCAGGAGCCCCCGGCCATGCGCCTCGGCGAGCCCTTCCGCGATCTCTCGGCCAAGAGAAAGCAGGTGCCCGAAATCGAGCGGCCCCTCGCCCAGCAGCTCGGCCAGGGTCGGCCCTTCCACCAGCTCCAGGACGATCCAGTCGCCCTCGTCCGTGGTCAAGAAGTCATAGATCTGGACGATGGACGGATGGGAGAGCTGGGCGGCGGCGCGAGCCTCCCGGCGCAGACGCTCGCGGCGGCGCGGATCGGGGGGCTCGCCGGCCGGATCGGGCTGCACGCGCTTGATCGCGACGCGGCGCTCCAGCCGCTCGTCCCACGCTTCGTAGACCACGCCCATGCCGCCGGCGCCAAGCCGGTCGGTGATCAGATAGGGACCGACGCGGGTGCCTTCCACGTCGCCTCCTACAGCCCCAGCTCGGTCATGCGGAGCTGGAGGCCATGGCGGGAGACCCGCAGCTCCTCCACCACCGCGTCGAGGTCCTTCCCATGCCGCGCCATCGCTTCGACGATCTCGACCCGGTCCAGATCCGCCGCCTTGCGGATGCCGGCGCAGCGATCGATCAACGTGTAGAGCGCGGTCCGCGAAATTCCAAGCTGGGCCGCGGTGGGAACCAACTTCCAGCGGTTGGCCGCGAGCGCGGCCAGCAGCTCCTCTTCGCCGACGTCCGCCGGGCGCCGGTAGGCGGGGCGGAGCGGAGACGGAGCCGGACGGGTGCCGGAGCCCCCGTCGACCTGGCGCTCCAGAGATCCCAGGACGGCCGGCGGCAGCACGGCCTGCGCGGCACCTCGGTTGCCGATGGCGATCTGGCGGGCCACGTTGCGGAGCTGGCGCACATTGCCCGGCCAGTCTGCGGCGGCGAGACGGACGACCAGAGGAGCAGGCATCCAGGCGGCGCCCCGCGGCCCGGGATCGTCCAGCCGGTCTCCCTCCCCCATCGCCTCCAACTCCTGGCGCAGGAAGGCGAAGAAGAGCTGGCCGAAATCCTCCCGCCGCTCGCGCAGCGCCGGAAGACGGACCTCATAGCCGTTCAGCCGGTGCAGGAGCGGCGCCCGGAAGCGGCCGGCCTCGATCGCCGCCTCCAAGTCCGCATCCGTGGCAGCGAGCACCCGCACGTCCACGCGCCGCGGCGCCTCCGCCCCCACCGGCTGGATCTCGCCCGTCTCCAGCGCACGCAGCAGCAGGACCTGCACCTCGGCCGGCGTCTCGCCGATCTCGTCCAGGAACAGCGTGCCGCCGTGCGCCTGGCTGAAGTAGCCAATCCGCCGCTGGTCGGCTCCGGTGAAGGCACCGCGGGCCGCGCCGAAGAGCTCCGCGGCGGCCAGGGCCGGCGGGATCGCTCCCATGTTCACCGCGAGATAGGGGCGGGAGCGCCGCGGGCTGCTCCGATGGATCGCGCGGGCGACCAGCTCCTTGCCCGTCCCGGTCTCTCCCCGCAGCAGAACGGCGACCTCCAGGTCCGCCACGCGCCGGATGTCTGCGCGCAGCCGGGCCATCGCCGCACCGTCCCCGATCAATCCGAACCGCTCGGTCTCCCGAGCCGGAGCCGGCGGCATCGGGTGGAGCACGAGGACGATCCGGTCGGCCAGGAGCAGCACGGCCCCTCGTTCGAGATCGTCCGCGGAGCACAGGTGCTCGGCCTGCACCGGCCGGCCGTCCACCTCCAGCGCCATCGAAGAATCGCCGCGGCGCACCAGCACCGACCCCCGCGCCGGCCCGGGACCGAGAAGCAGGGGGCTTCGGCTCAAGCGAGGATCGGCGAGAGGCTCGGGAGCGCCGCCACCGGGAGGAGAGAACAAAGGGACCAGACGCGACAGCTCGACGGCACGCCCCGAAGGGATCTCCGGCAGCGCCACGCGCTCGCCGACGCGGCGGACGTCCGGATGGGCCACCACCGTGAGCCCCGGAACGCATGGAGCGCTCGCTCCAGGGCCTCTGGAGGACCCGGTGACGGTGCTGGCTGCCAGACCCTCCCGCCACTCCCCCAGGGAACGAGTCATGATGGATCAGTCTAGACAGCGGGGGCGGAGGGGGCAAGGACCCTCACCCTCGCGGGTCAGAGCCGGGCGTTCAGAAAAGCCTCTTCCACCGCCGCCTCGGCGGGAACCAGCCGCACCACCACCTCGTGCTCCGCGCCGTCGTCGACGAGCGGCACCCGCGCCTCCGCCAGCACCTTCCCGTCCAGCGTCACCGCGCCCACGCTCCGGCCGGCGCCGGGGTTCTCCACCTTCACCCGGTAGACCGCCGCCCCCTCGCGGACCGTGGCCTCGTAGCCGGGCCAGTCCGGCGGCAGGCAGGGATCGATCACCAGCGCTCCGGCTTCGCGGCGGAGCCCGAGGATCGCTTCCAGGATCAGCCGGTACGTCCAGGCGGCCGTGCCCGTGTACCAGGTCCAGCCACCGCGGCCGGTGAAGGGGGGCACGCCATAGACGTCCGCCGGCACGACGTAGGGCTCGACGCGGTAGAGCTCCACCCCGGCGGACGTGGCCGTGCGGTCGACCGGCAGGATCATGCGCAGGATCTCCACCGCGCGCGCGCCGTCGCCGAGCTTGGCGAAGGCCCAGGCCCCCCAGGCGGCGGCGTGGCTGTACTGGCCGCCGTTCTCCCGCACGCCGGGCGGATAGGACTTGATGTAGCCCGGATCGCCCGGCGCGCGGTCGAACGGCGGGGCGAGGAGGAGGGCCAAACCCGGATCTGTTCCAGCCTCGCGCCGCACCAGCCGCTGCCAGGCGGATTCCAGGGCCTGCTTCGCTCGCGCCGGATCGGCGGCTCCGGAGAGAACAGCCCAGGCCTGGGCGATGAGGTCGATCTCGCCTTCGGGGTTCCCTGCCGCGCCGAGCGGCTTTCCGTCGTCGTACCAGGCGCGCAGGTACCAGGCTCCGTCCCAGGCGGAGGCCTCGGTCTCCTGCCGCAGCTCCTCGGCCCGCCGGCGCAGACCGGCTGCCTCCGGGGCGTTCCCGCCGGCTTCGCAGAGCGCCGCCCAATCCTGGAGCACGGTGTAGAGGAACCAGGCGAGCCAGACGCTCTCTCCCTGCCCCTCCTCGCCCACGCGGTTGAAGCCGTCGTTCCAGTCGCAGGTGCCGATCAGGGGCAGGCCGTGTCGCCCGGCGGTGACCCCTTTGCGCAGCGCCCGCCGGCAGTGCTCGTCCAGGGTCGCTCCGCCCGGTAAAAGCGGGTAGGTGTCGTAGCGCTCGTGCTGCTCCGGGAGGAGCTCGGGACCGCCGCGGAACGGCACGGTCTCGCCGAGGATCGAGCGGTCGCCGGTCACCGCCACGTAACGGGCCGTGACGTACGGCAGCCAGAGCAGGTCGTCGGAGCAGCGGGTGCGCACGCCGCGCCCTTCCGGCGGGTGCCACCAATGCAGCACGTCCCCCTGCTCGAACTGGTGGCGGGCCGCCTCCAGGATGTGGGCGCGGGCGATCTCCGGCGCGCCGCCCTGCAGGGCGAGCACGTCCTGGAGCTGGTCGCGGAAGCCGAAGGCGCCGCTCGACTGGTAGAGCGCCGAGCGCCCCCAGATGCGGCAGGCGAGCGCCTGCCCGAGGAGCCAGCGGTTGGCGAAGAGATCGATTCCCGGCTCGGGCGTCTTCACCTGCACGGCGCCGAGGAGGCCGTCCCAGGAATCCTCCGAGGCGCGGCGGGCCTCGTCCACGGCGGCGCGGTCCTGGAAGCGCTCGATGAGCGCGAGGGCCTCCGCGCGAGTCTCGCCCTGGCCGAGCAGGAAGACCGCTTCGACCGTCTCGCCGGGCTCCAGGTCGACATGGATCTGGAGCGCCGCGCACGGGGCGAGGCCGGCCCCGACGGCGTTGCCGAGGCCGACGCGGACGAGCGCCGCCGGCCGGATGCGGTTCGCCGGGCGGCCGAGGAATTCGGCGCGGTCGGCGGTCACGCCGTGGGCCGGCCGGTCGGAGGCGAGGAAGGCGGTGCGCTCTCCCCCTTCCGGGAAAGAGCAGCGCGCCAGCAGGGCACAGGTCGCGGCGTCGTACTCGCTGACGATGTGGGGAGCGGTCGCCCGCCGCATCGCTCCCAGCACCCACTCGGCGAACCAGGTGGCGGTGACGCGCCGCGGCCGGCGCCACAAGTTGGTGAGGCGCAGGGAGGCGATCTTCACGGGATCCGCCGGCGCCACGGAGAGCCGCAGCTCCTGCGCCAGGCCGTGGCTCTGCTGGAGGAAGCGGGTGGAGCCGATGCCATGGCGCGCCTGGCAGACCTCCCCCTCCCCCGCCGGCAGGCGGGTAACCGTCCAGACCTCGCCCGTCTCCTCGTCGCGCAGGTAGAGCGATTCGCCCGGCGTGTCCGCCACCGGGTCGTTGCGCCAGGGGGTCAGGCGCCGCTCGGAGCTGTTCTCCGCCCAGGTGTAGCCGCCTCCGGATTCCGAGGCGAGGAAGCCGAAGCGCGGGTTGGCCACCACGTTGACCCAGGGCGCGGGCGTGGCGCGGCCCGGCTCCAGGTGGATGACGTATTCGCGGCCGTCCGGGGTGAAGCCGCCGAGGCCGTTGTCGAAGAGCAGATCCGTGGGCCGCTCCAATGGGGGCGTGGGCTCCGGCTGGAGCGGCGTCGAGGCGATCGGCACGAAGGCCGGCAGGCGCGCCGGGCGCCGGGCGTCGCGCAGCTTGCCGAGCTGGGCCGCGAGGCTGCCGTGCTCCGCGTCCAGCACCGCGCCGGCCACGGCCTCCAGGAGGGTCCGGTCCTCCGGAGAGAGGAGCCCGGCGCGCACCACGAAGATGCCGCCCGGGCGGTCGCGCCACTCGGTGCCGCCGCTCCGCGTGATCTCCCGTTCGAGGCTGGCGCGCAGGGGCTGCTCGTAGACGGTCGCTCCGTCGTCGAGGATCACCAGGTCGATCGAGACGCTCCGCCGGCGCCAGTAGGCATGCGCGGCCAGCACCTCGCGCAGGAGCTGCAGGTCTTCGGGCCGGCGGGCATGGACGAGGAGGATCGGCCGGTCGCCGGAGATCCCGTGCGGCCAGAGGCCGGGCTGCCCCAGGCGGTTGGCGGCCAGCACGGAAGCGTCGGGCCGCAGCTCGCGCCGGGTCTGGAGGACGGCCGACAGGAGCTCCTGGAGGTGCTGCGCTCCGTCCCCGGCGACGCCGGCCTCGCGCAGCTCGGGCCCGGCATGGAGCCGCGCCTGCTCGAAAAGGGCGTGGACCTGCGGCAGCGCGCGGCGCCGCTGGAGCGCGTCGAGAGCCACCGCCCGGGTGTCGCCGGCGGCGGTCAGGAAGGCGATCTCGCCCTCCTCGCGCGGCCCGAGGTCGAGGCGCCGGCGCAGCGCGAAGATCGGATCGAGGGAGCCTTGCTCGGGGCCGGGAGAGCCGAGGCCGCCGGAGCCCAGGCCCTCCGGGTGGCGGTAGCCGCCGGTTCGCCCGAGGAACCGCGCGCGGTCGGTCTCCCAGGCAATTTCCGCTGAATCGTTGAGCGCGGGATCGTCCGGCGCGGGCACGGCCGTGTGGACGAGGACGACCGTCTCCTCCTCCGCCGAGCGGGGACGCCGCTGGAAGAGCAAGGCGCCCTCGTCCGCCAGCCAGCCGCTTTCCACGAAGAGCTTGCTGAAGGCGGGATGGCGCCGGTCCTCGGCCGAGGGCGCCAGCGCGACCTCGCCGTAGCTGGTGAGCGCCAGGCGGCGCGGGCGGTCGGAGAGGTTGGCGATGCGCACCAGCCGCGCCTCCAGATCCTCGTCGGGCGCCACGGCGACCGTCACGCGGGTCACCACGTCGGCCTGGCGGCGCGTCAGCTCCGCGAAGTGCGGCGCGAAGCGGACCTCGCGCGGAGGGCGCGCCCCACCGGCCGCCGTCCAGACCTCCCCGGTGTCCAGATCCTCGACCCAGATCCAGGTCCCGCGCGGCGGCAGAGCCGGATCGGCTTCGCCGCGCACCAGCACCCGGCCTTGCCAGCGGCTGCTGCCGCCGCCGGCGTTGGTGATCAGCACGCTGTAGCGGCCGTTGCCAAGGACGTGCGCCTGGCGCGGCATGCCGCGGCCGGCGGACACCCGCCAGACGCCGACCGCGACCTCCGGACGCCGGGGCGGCAGCACCCCCTCCCAGGCCTCCTTGCGGGAGGGCGGCTCGCGCAGCGGCAGGTAGCGCGGAATCTTCTCGTGCAGGAGCATCTCCACCGTCGCGATCCGCGGATCGGCGTGGAAGCGGCGCACCAGGGGGCCGTCGCCCAGGAAGTTGTCCACCGCGGTGAGGATCATCCCCTGGTGGTGGGCCATGTAGCAGCGCACGAGGTCCGGCGCCAGCCGGACTCCGGAGTCGGCGGGCCCGAAGTCCAGCGCCTCGAAGAGGCCGTAGCGGCCGAGCGCGTTCAGCTCCAGCAGGCGGTCCAGGTTCTGCGACACAGCCGCCGGATCGAACGGGAGGGCGAGGAGCGAAGCATAAGGAGCCACCACCAGCCGGTCGCCCAGATCCCGCTTCAAGCCCAGCCCGGGGACGCCGAAGGCGCGGTAGCGGTAGGTCCGGTGCGCGTCGGTCTCGGCGAAGCACGATTCGGAGATCCCCCAGGGGATGCCCTGTTCGCGCGCGAACTCCTGCTGGCGCGCCACGGCGGCGCGGCAGCTCTGGGCGAGAGGCGTCCCCTCCGGCGTGGCGGCGAGGAGGGTCGGCATCAGGAACTCGAACATCGTGCCGCTCCAAGACAGCAGTGTCACCACGCCCCCGGCGCGCGTGAACGGACGCCCGAGATGGAGCCAGTGGGCGGGCGGGACGTCCCCCTTGGCCAGGGCGAACAGGCTGGCGAGACGGGCCTCCGAGGCGAGCAGGTCGTAGTGGCTCGTGTCCGGCGTGCCGGAGGTGGCGTTGAAGCCGATCCAGAAGAGCTTGCGGTCCGCGTTGTAGAGGAACGAGAAGTCCATGCCGAGAGCCCGCGCCTCGGCCTCGGCGGCGAGATCGAGGAGGTCGTAGCGCAGGATCTCGGCCTCTTCGGCCGTCACCCCGAGGCCGCGCCGCAGCAGGGCGACCTGGCGCCGCAACCGTTCCGTCCAGGCGCGCAGCTCGGCGACCGCCGCGGCGTCGAGCGGAGGCCGGCTGCGCTCGACGAGGCCGACGATCCGGTCCTCGGTCTGCGCCAGCCCGCTCGCCTGGAGCTCGGCCAGCAACGCGGCCCAGTCCTCCCGCTCGATCCGCTCGCCCAGGCGGCCGAGGTCGGCGGCGATCCGGCGCCCCTCCTCCCCGGCCGCCTCCAGCACCTCCGCCAGCACCGCCACGGTGTCGGCCAGCCCGGCGCGCAGCTCCGGACGGGGCAGGAGGAGACCGGCGGCGGCCTCTTCGCAACCGCGGGCCACGGCGAGGAGCGCGCCCGCCAGGTTGCCGCTGTCGACGGTCGAGACATAGCGCGGCTCGAGCGGGGCGAGGGTGCGGGTGTCGTACCAGTTCCACAGGTGCCCGCGCAGACCGCCGAGATCTTTCAACGTGTCGAACGTGAGGCGCAGCCGCGCCGCCAGCCCCTCGGTGCCGAGATACCCGAGGTCCCAGGCCGCGAGCGTCGACAGGAGCAGCATGCCGATGTTGGTGGGCGAGGTGCGGTGGGCGACGACGCTCCCGGGGTCTTCCTGGTAGTTGTCGGGCGGCAGCCAGTGGTCTTCGGGTCCGACGAAGCTCTCGTAGAAGTGCCAGGTCCGCCGCGCCAGCCGGCGCAGCCTCACGCGGTCGGCGGCGGAGAGGACCGGCGGCGGCGTGGCCGCCGGGCGGGACATCCAGGCGGCGAGCTGCGGCGCCACGGCCCAGGCGATAAGGAGCGGCAGGGCCGCGGCCAGGCGCCCGGGCGCGGTGAAGGCGACCAGGGCCGCCACCGCGGCCGCGCAAGCCGGCCCCGCGGCCATCCCACGCCAGAAGCGCGCCGCGCCGGGCTGCTCGCCCAATTGGCGCGCCGTTTGAGCCGCCGTCGTCCATTCGAGCAGATGGCGCCGGGTGATCAGCAGGCGCACGAGGGTGCGCACGATCGCGTCCAGCGCCACGCGCGCCTCGCAGGGGAGGAACATGAGCACGGCCACGGAGCGCGCGACGTTGCCGCGGAAGGACCAGGCGGCGTTCGCCAGGATTGGCTGCCAGGGCGCCCCGCGCGCGAGGCGCCAGGCCGCGTCGAGCCCGCCCAGGAAGATGGGAAGCGCGAGGACCCCCACCAGGCCCGCCGTCCAAGCCCAAGCCGGACCGGGGAGCACGGTCCAGGCGGCGACGAGCAGCAGCAGGAGGGAAGGCAGGAACAGGCTCCGCCGCAGGTTGTCGAAAATCATCCAGCGGCCGATCCAGGGCAACCGGTTCGATATCCAACGGGGAGACCGTCCACCACCCGCGGCCGGCACGCGCGGCAGGAGCCAGGGCAGGAGCTGCCAGTCGCCGCGGATCCAGCGGTGCTGCCGTGGCAACGCGGTCAGCAGGTTCGGCGGAAAGTCCTCGAACATCATCACGTCCGAGACCAGGGCGGCCCGGCCGTGCAGCCCCTCGAAGAGGTCATGGCTCAGCAGGGCGTTGTCCGGGATCCGCCCGGCGAGGCCCGCTTCGAAGGCGACCGGATCGTAGATCCCCTTGCCGGCGAAGATCCCGATCCCGAAGAGGTCCTGGTAGATGTCGGAACAAGCGTGCGAGTAGAGGTCGAGACCGGAATCGCCGGCGAACAGCCGGGAGTAGCGGGTGCGGCCGGAGCTCTCGGGGGTGATCTCGATGCGCGGCTGGAGCACCGAATAACCGGCCAGCACCCGGCCGTCGGCGGCCAGCTCGGCCCGGTTGAGCGGATGGGCCAGGGTCGCGGCCAACCGCGCCGCGACGCCGCGCGGCAGGCCGGTGTCGGCGTCGAGCGCGAGGACGAATGCGACCGGACCGAAGCGCCGCAGCTCCTCGCGGCCGGTGACATAGCTCGTGGTTGCGCTGGTCTCGTCCGCGCCCGTGAGGAGGCGGTTCAGCTCGCTGAGCTTGCCGCGCTTGCGCTCCCATCCCATCCAGATCTTCTCGACCGCGTTCCACCGGCGCTCGCGGTGGAGCAGAAAGAAGCGCGGCGGCTCCTCTCCCCCGCCGTAGCGTGCCGCGAGGTCGCGGATCCCCTCCTCCGCCAGGCCGAGCAGCTCCGCGTCCTCGGGCATTTCCTGTTGCGGCGCATCGGCGAAGTCGGTGAGCAGCGCAAAGCCCAGGTTCTTCCCGGGGTTCGCCAGGTAGCGGATCTCCAGCCCGGCCAGGAGCGACCGCACCTCCTCGGCGCTGGTCAGGAGCGATGGGATGGCCACCAGCGTACGCGCCTCGTCCGGCAGGTCGCGCTCGAAGCTCATCTTCGGCAGGACCCGGGGCGGCAGGCTCAAGGTGACGATCGAGTTGACGAAGCTCACCGCCAGCGTGACCGCCGGGACCACCGCGAGGACCGCCACCGCCAGCATCCAGGCCTCGCTCGCGCCGTACCATGCCGCCGCGGCGAGCGGGGGAACGAGCGCCGCGGCCGTCATCGCCGCGATGCCGCCGAGATACGTAAGACCGGGATGACGCCGCACCCAGCGGCCGGCCCAAGCCCGCGGCCGCGCCCGGTAGCCGAGGTCGCGCTCGAGAGCGGGGCGCCCGCCGTCGATCAGCCCGGCATCAATCAGATGACTGCCGACGTGCCGCGCCCGTCCGGCGGCGGCTTCGCTGCGGCGCACCACCTCGCGCGCCACCTCCGCCTCGGTCCGGCCGCTGCTGCGGGCCAGCGCCTCGACCTCCCGGCGGTAGCGGTCCCGCGTCGCGAAATCCATGTGGAGGTACGCGCCGGCCGGATCGCGGCGCAGCTCCCGCTCCACCAGGCTGACGCTCTCGAAAAAATCTTTCCAATCCGTGGCGGCCAGGGCGCGCAGGCCGAGGATGGCGCTGGCCATCCGGTCGGCGAGCGGCTCCGCCTCGTCCTCCGTGTCCTTGCCGGTGCCGGCCCCGATGCCGCCCCCGATTCCGATAGAAATCCGGGCCAGATCCTCAAGGATCTCCAGCCGCAAGATCGCCGGGAACGCCCAGATCTCGCCGATCGTGAGCGGCTTGTCCTCCTGGGCGGTCTCGAGGAACCGGCGCAGACCTTCCGGATGGACCGGACCCGTCTGCTCCTCGCAGGCGCGGCGGGCGAGACGCGCGACGTTCGTCTCTCCGTCGAGGTCCCGGGGGAGAGTGCGCCAGAACCCTGCCGGCAGGTCTTCCTTCACCTGCGCGAGGGCGGCCTGGACGATGTATCCGTTGTCGAGCAGCCACTCGGCGGCGCGGGGAAGCCCCTCGCCGGTCGGCCGCGACAGCCGTTGGCGGGCGCTCTTCAGGGCCTTGGCCACCGTGGCCAGACGCTCGGCCGGCGAACGCCCGGACGTTCCCTCCGTCATGAGGACAGCGGAGCGAGCCGGGACTCAGGCACCACCGCCTCGCCTTTCCCCGAGTCCCACGCGGGAAGATCCTGAAACACCAGCAAGGGCGTCGTACCGTGAGCGATCAGCCGGTCCGCCACGCTGCCATAGGACCACGGCGCCGCGCCCGAGGAGCCATGAGCGCTCATCACCACGAGCGACACCCGCTCGTCCTCGGCCAGCTGGCGGAGAGCCTCGGCGACGTTGGAAGAGTCGAGGAGCCGCGTGCGCACCTCGATGCCGCTGCCGGAGAGCACCTGCTTCATGTGGCCCAGATACTCCGTGGCCAGCCTGCGGTCCCGCTCGGCGACGCGCCGCGCCAGCTCCCGCTCCTCCGGCGTGGTCGGCGCCTGCCCCTGGAGCTCGCGGGTGTCGACGACGTGGACGAGGAGGAGCTCGCTGCCGAGCGCGCGGGCGATCGACGAGGACAGACCGAGGGCCCACTGGGCGCGCTGCGAGCCGTCGAACGGCACCATGATCCTCTCGTGGCGCGCCTCGGCCGGCCCGGCCCCCCGCTCCTCGGAGGCACGGACGATGAAGACCGATATGCCGGCCTCCGCGATCACCTTCTGGGCGGTGCTGCCGAAGTGAAACCGGCTGTGCCCGCTGGAGCCGTGGGTCGAGAGGACGACGAGGTCGGCGGGACGGGCACGGGCGGCCTTGAGGATCTCCTCCGCCGCCCGCCCTTCGGCGAGGACCGTGGCGACGCGCCGCCCGCCCGCGCGCAGGCGCTCCGCAAGCTTTTCGAGACACGAGGAGGCCTCGGCACGATGGAGCCGCCACGACACGGAGTCGCTGAAACCCCCCGTTCCGGCCTCCGGCTCCTGAACGCGGAGAAGCAGGATCTCGGCGTCGAAGGCAGAGGCCATGGCCGTCGCCTGGCACAGCGCCTGCTCCGCCATGGGAGAGCCGTCCACAGGGACGAGAATTCTTTGGATCATAAGACTCCTTCCGACCGGCTCTTCCGGCTGCGAGGGGTGAGGGGAGGAGGGTCCCCAAGGAGGGAATACGGGGGAAAGATGGGGAGAGCCGATCACCCCGCGAAGTGTTTTCGAAAACATCATAGCATGCCCAGCCGTGCCCCTTCGCGGCCCAAAATGCGTTATGCATGACCAGGGCCAGGAGGTCTACCCCTTCACCACCCCCACCGGCCGCAGCCGCGCCACCTTGCGCGCCAGGCCCGCGTCGTGGACGACCTGGACGACGCGGTCCACGTCCTTGTAGGCGTGTGGCGCCTCCTCCGCCAGCTCGCCGGGCGAGCCGTGGACGACGATTCCCTGCCGCTCCAGATCCTTGCGGACCTCCTGGCCGGACTTCACCTTCTTCGCGGCGGTCCGGCTCATCGCCCGGCCGGCGCCGTGGCAGGTGCTGCCGAAGGAGCGGTCGAAGGCTTCGTCCGTGCCCACCAGGACGTACGAGGCCGTCCCCATGCTCCCGGGGATGAACACCGGCTGGCCGACGCTCCGGTAGGCCGCCGGGGTCTCCGGATGCGAGGGGCCGAAAGCGCGGGTCGCGCCCTTCCGGTGCACCAGGAGCTTCTGCTTGCCGTGCTGCTCCAGCTTCGCCATGTTGTGCGCCACGTCGTAGATGAGCCGCAGGTTGCCCGCGTCGCCCAGGGCGCGGCGGAAGACCTGGCGGGCCGCGTGGGTGATGGCCTGGCGGTTGGCGAAGGCGAAGTTGGCGGCGGCGCACATGGCCGCGAAGTAGGCCTTGCCCTCGGGAGATTCGAACGGCGCGCAGGCCAGCTCGCGGTCCGGCAGCTTGATGCCGTGGCGCGCCATCACCGCGTCCATCGCCCGCACGTAGTCGGTGCAGATCTGGTGGCCCATGCCGCGGGAGCCGGTATGGATCAGGATCGTGAGCTGCCCTTTCCACAGTCCCAGCGCTTCGGCGGCCTCCTCGTCGAAAATCGTTTCGACGCGCTGCACCTCGACGAAATGATTGCCCGAGCCGATCGTGCCGAGCTGGTCTTTGCCGCGTTCGCGGGCGCGGCTCGACACCTTGTCCGGATTGGCCTCCCGGAAGCTCCCCCCCGCCTCGGTGTGCTCCAGATCCTCGGGCGTCGCGAGCCCGCGGTCCACCAGGGACCGGCACCCTTCGGCCAGAACCCGGTCGAGCTCCGGCACGTTGAGCTTGAGCGCTCCGCCGCGGCCGGTCCCCGAAGGGATGGCGCGGCTCAGGTCGTGGACCAGCGACTCCACGCGCTGCTTCACCTCTCCATGGCCGACGTCCGCGGCGAGCAGGCGGACCCCGCAGTTGATGTCGTAGCCCACACCGCCGGGCGAGATGACGCCGTCCTTGGCGCGGAAGGCGGCCACGCCGCCCACCGGAAACCCATAGCCCTCGTGCGCGTCGGGCATGGCGTGGACGCAGCCGCAGGCGCCGGGCAGGGTGGCCACGTTGACGAGCTGGTCGAGCGTGCGGTCGGACATGGCCTTCTTCCACAGCTCCTCGTCGACCCAGATGCGGGCCGGCACCAGCATGTCCTCGCGGGCGCTCTTGGGGATCTCGACACAGACCGGATCGATCCGCTTCGCCGGGTATTTCGCAGTC
Source organism: Thermoanaerobaculia bacterium (assembly GCA_035264905.1). Taxonomy (GTDB): domain Bacteria; phylum Acidobacteriota; class Thermoanaerobaculia; order Multivoradales; family UBA5704; genus UBA5704. Next base: position 19,399 of record DATFPH010000095.1, on the reverse strand, counting down.
AGAGTCATCGTCATACGTCCAGGATCACCTCCGCGTCGAGACCCTCGGGCAGGTCTCGCACGTGCAGATCGTGAAAGGTCGCGGCCTTGACCAGAGAGGGAGGAGCCTCGACGGCCACCCCGCGGGCGCGCGCCTTCAGGTGGGTTTCCGAAACGTCGTCGATCTCGATCTCCAGAGGGACCCAGAGACCGGTCTCGGCGACGTAGACGATCTCGTTGAGCCAGTCGACCAGGAGGGACTCGCGGTCGTGCGAAGAGACCTCCAGCGGCCGCCACGCAGTGTCGGCATCAGACGCTGCCGGAGCCGTGCCGCGCAGCAGGAGCTCCGCGAGCCCCAATCCCGCCTGCGCGAGCAGACCGGGCCAGTCCGCCGCGCCCACGTGGAGCGTGATTTCGGAGGTGTGGTCGAGGAACCGGTGCCAGGCCATGGTGGTTTCAGGATGCAGGAATGGGGCCGGAGACATCGGGCTCGCCAGCCCTCCTTTCCGGTGGGAGCTCCGGGCCACTTGGTAGGAATGCCGCCATGCCTGCATCTGGCGACGTGTCAAGCAGCCAATAAGATTGACTTCTCGTCACGCTCCTCCTACAAACTGCGATAGGGGCGGAAGCGCGGAAGCAATCCGTCAGGGTTTCTCCAGTGATTTCCTACGAGAGAGGATGCTCCATGGGACCGACCACAGTGTTGGTGATCGTCGTCGCGGCGCTGGGGCTGCTGGTGGCTGGCCTCACCGCAGCCCTCTTCCAGGTGATCCGTCAGCAGGGACGCCTGTTGCTGCGGATCGAGCAAATGGAGCGCAAGCTGGGCTTCTCCCCCGAGGACTCCGTCGCGCGGGGGACCGTCGCCTTGCAGGCGCGTGATCCCGCCGGGCTGCCGGTGGGCACCGCGCTTCCCGATTTTGAGCTTCCCGTCGCGAGCGGGGGAACCGTGACTCTGGCCGGCTTGCGAGGCCGCTCTCTGCTGCTGGTGAGCTGGAGCGCCCGTTGCGGCTTTTGCGATCGCATCGCCCCGGATCTCGCACGGTTGCGGCCCCTCTTGGAGCGGGCCGGCACAGCCCTCCTCCTGGTCGGCCACGCCGGGGAGGCGGCAGAGCGGGAGTTGGCCGAAAGCTCTGGGCTGACGGGCTCCCTGGCTCTCCAGGACGACGGCCCTGAGGTGCTCGAGGCGTTCGCCCCCCTGGGCACGCCCGCGGCCTACCTCCTGGACGCAGAGGGCCGGGTGGCCGCTCCTCTGGCGCTCGGCGCCGACCAGGTGCTCGCACTCGCCGAGAAGGCCACGGGAGCGCAGTCCACAAGCCATGGGGTTGCGTCAGCAACAGAGACCCATCGCATTCCGCCCGCGGGGCTTGCTCTGCGTCCCCTGGCCGAGAGCCGCATCGAGCGCGACGGCCTCAGGCCTGGAGTGCCGGCTCCGACCTTTGTGCTTCCCGAAGCCCGCGGCGGCCAGGTGGCGCTCGACCAATACCGCGGACGGAAAGTACTCCTGGTCTTCAGCGATCCGCATTGCGGCCCTTGCGAGGAGCTGTCTCCGCATCTCGCCCGGATCGCCGCGGTGCACCAGGGCAATGGGCTCGCCGTCGTGGTGATCGGCCGCGGCGATGCCGAGGAGAACCGCCGCAAGGCCGAGCGGTACGGCTGGGATTTCCCGGTGGCGGTGCAGCGCCGCTGGGAGATTTCCCGGAGCTACGGCATCTTCGCCACTCCGGTGGCGTACCGGATCGACGAGCACGGAGTGATCGAGAGCGGAGTTGCCCGGGGCGTCGAGGAGATCCTCGCGCTCGTGCCGGAAGCCTCGTCTGGAAGGGAGGTGGCCCATGGCTGAGACGTTCGATCAGCTGACCAGGATTCTGGGAAGCGGTCTCTCACGCCGGGACACCTTGCGCCTGGTTGCCGGCACCGCCCTCGCCTCTCTCTTCCCGAGGGCAGCCCGGGCGGCGGCCTGCCCGACAGTGGACTGCCCGACGAAGCCGGTCCGTTGCGAGGCTTCCAACCGGGCGAAGTGCCTGAGCCGGAAGAGATACAAGGGGTGTTTCTACACCAACACGCAGCAGTGTTGGGATTTTCCGAAAGAGATTCAGATCTGCTCCTACACCCGAGAAGAAATCGAGCAGGACTGTCCGGCGCAATTTCCCATTTGCAAGGAATTCGGGGAGAGCGTCCTCTGCCTGGAGTGCGAGGAGAAGGAAGACTGCAAGAAGAAGGGTTCCAAGGTCTGCTGCGCCTTTGAGTGCTGCCCCAAAGTTCAGGAGACATGTTGCGGCGATCCCGGCGTCTGCTGCACGGCCTGCCAAGAATGCAAGAACGGAAAATGTGTCGATACACACTGCAAGAAGGAGAAGAAGAAGACCCAATGCTGCCCCAAGACGGACGGGTCAGGGCATTACTGCTGCTTACCCAACGAGTGCTGCGGTTCCGATAACAAATGCCGGGTGCGCACGGGGGTGAGGGAAAGCCGGATCGACGAGGTCGCGTCCGCCGCGCAGGCGGTCCAGATGAGCGTGACGGTCCGGGATCAGCGCGGCATCGGCACGATCACTCCGGTCAAGCAGGACAACGCGACGCTGGACATTCCGCCGTTCCAGCCGGGCGACACGGAAGTGGTTGTCACCGCCACCAAGATCGATGCGAAAAAGCGCGCCTTCGTACAGCTCCAGGTCTGCCCGCCCGGCTCCTGCGGCTGCGCGGGGTGCTGCGGCCTGATCGATCCGGTCGTCGCGGAGCTGCGCATCCCGGCGGGACGAGGCCGCGTGCGGGAGAGCTTCTCGGACATCCCGGTCTTCGAGCACCTGCTCGTCGTCCAGAACGGATCTCCGGGCCTCCGCAGCGTGCGGATCAACGTCAACGGCCGCTGGGTGGGATGGCTGCACCTGGGTCCGGACGAGATCCAGACGGTCGACCTCGAGCCGTACATGCTGCAGGCGGCGAACGTCGTCACTCTGATCGGAGCAGGAGCTCCGGGGAGCAGCGCCTTGGCGCTGATCTCGGACCTTCCCGCCGCCGGGGACGGTGCGGGGACCGCGGTCCTCCCCTCCCGGGTGCGCTGGCAACCGGCCACGCAGCAGGCTGATCTCGACCTGCATTGGGGGCACTGATCCCCCAGCAGGCCTGCCGGTCGGGAGGGGCTCATGCCCCAGGAGGACGACCTGGTGCCCTCTCGCTCGGCTCGTGCCTCATCGGCCTCCGGCTTCTCGGCAGCCAGACGGAGACCAGCAGGTGCGCGACGAGAGGAACCAAGGCCGCCAGCAGGAGGCTCACGACCTTGCCGGAGACGTCCCGCTCCCGCCGGACCTCCGCGCGCAACTCTTCGAGATCCTGGCGCAGCGCGCGGTCGGATTCTTCCGTCTGGCGCAGGAGGGAATCGAGGCTCTCCCCCAGACCTTCCTGCGAGCCGCGCAGATCCCGCACCTGTTGCAGCGTGCTTCCCGTGCCGGACTCTCCCCGGCGCAGCACGGAATTGGGGAGCGGCTGATTGTCCGGCTTTTCTGGTGAGCCATCCGGCGCGAGCTCCGCGCGAAGCTCCGTGAGGATCTCGGCCTTCAGGCGGACGCGGGACTCGGCGAGCGCGGTCTCCAGCCGGGCCGCCGCGAGCTGCTCCTCGTCCTGCTGCGATGTCCTCTCGAAGAGCTGGACGTAGAGCGCCATCGCCGTGGCGATCAGGGCGATCGCCGCGAGACCGACCCTCCAGGCCTGCTCCAGGGAACGTTTCTGCATGCGCAGCTCCTATGGGGTGAGGGGAGGATTGGCCCGGCTCGCGGCACGGATCGCTTCGACGATGTGCCGGATGTCGTAGCCGATGACGATGCCGGAGTTGGCCCTCGTGTACAGGTCGTTGTAGGCCGTTGCCTGCGGGTCTTCCAGCTTCTTCTTCTTGAGCACCGGCAGCGCCTCGTTCCGGTAGCCCCGCACGACGCCGGCCACGCGGAAGCTGCCGCTCTCGGCGTGCCAGAACACGATCGGACCGCCGGAAAAACCTGGATTGTTCTGGCCGTCGAGGTAGAGGATCCACGCGTCCGGGTCCCGGTCGTCCAGCGCCGAGACGATCCCGCTTTTGAGGAAGGGGATCTCGCCGAAGCCGGGCGGCGCCTGCACGGCGACCGAGCTTCCCAGGCCGTGGGGATAGCCCAGGAAATAGACCTGCTGGCCGAGGGTCAGCCCGCCGGACGACGCCTCGAGAGGAAAGTCGATCGTGACCGGCTTGCCGAGATCGAGGGCCGCGATGTCCACGACCTCTTTCGACGGATAGATGGCGCGGGCCCTCATCTTGCTCCAGCGCCCCTCCGTCCACAGCTCGACGTTCCCCTCGTTCCCGAAGTCCTTCAGGAGATGGCGGGCGGTGATCAGATACTGCTTTCCGTCGACCTCGATCGTGAAGGCGGAGCCGGTCGCGGCGCCGGCCCTCAGACGGAGCACGCGGTAGAGGACGTTCGACGTGGGGACTTGCGCCGATGCGGCAGCCACCGCGACGCACAGTACCAGGAGAGCCGGGAGAACCCTCTTCCTCACGACGCGATGCTATCACCGGGAGGGGAAAACCCCCTCCCGGTGGCTTCGGTCAGGAGCCCGCCGTCGCCGAGCCCTCGTTCGACCAGGCCGAGCAGCCGAGCGCGTTGCAGGCCCGCGCGCGGTAGACGTAGGTGACGCCGGGAGTGGCGTCGACGTCGGTCGCTCCGGGCTGATCGGCTTCGGTCTGGGCGATCTCGACCCAGGTGGCCCCGTCGGCCCGACGCTTCTCCAGCCGGAAGCTGGACTCGTTGGTGCTGTTGTCCCTCCAGACCACGTCGATCCACGGACCGCTCGGCGACGGGGACGCGGAGAGCTGGCTCGGCGCCGCCGGCGGAGCGGTCGGCGTCCCTCCGGCCTGGCTCACGGTGAAGACCTTGCCGGCGATCGAGAGCGTGCCCGTGCGCGAGGTGGTCGCGCTGTTGGCCGCCACGCTGTAGCTCACCGTGGCGCTGCCGTTGCCGGAGGTCCCCTGGGTGATGGTGATCCAGGAAGCTCCCGAGACCGCCGACCAGGTGCAGCCGATCTTGCCCGTCAACGACACGCTCCCCGTGCCGCCGCCGCTGCCGAAGGAGTTGCTCGCCGGCGCGATCGAGAAGCTGCATGCGTTGTCCTGCGTCACGGTGAACGTCACGCCGCCGATCGAGAGCGTGCCGGTGCGCGCGGGGTTGCTGCCGAGGGCGGCCACGTTGTAGGTCACCGTGGCACTGCCCGCGCCGCTCGCCGCGGAGGTACGGGTGAGCCACGACGCGTTGCTGCCGGCCGTCCAGGCGCAGCCGCCGGGCACGGTGAGCTTGGTGGTCAGCCCGGTCGCTCCCGCGGGACCGACCGAGGCGCTGGTGGGCAGGAGTGAGTTGGTGCTGGTGCAGGCCTCCTGATCGATCCGCACGCTCTGCCCCGCCACCAGGAAGCTGCCGCTGCGCGGCGTCCCGGCGGTGTTCGCCGCGACGTCGAGGAGGACGTACCCCTCCTCGCCCGGGACGCTCTGTTTGAGCGTGATCCACCAGGGGATCAGGCCCGTTTGCCAGCTGCACAGGCTCGACACGGTAACCCCCAGGTCGGTCGCGCCGCGGCTGGGCACGATGAGCTGCCCCGGCGACACGGCGGCGGTGCAGGGCACGCCGTCCTGATTGACCTGATAGCTGCGCCCGGCGATGGTGAGCACGCCGGCGCGCGGCGAGGAGCTGGGATTGGCCTCGACGTCGATCTCGACCGGGCCGCTGCCCTGGCCTTCCGAGGCCGAGATCACCCGGATCCATGGCGTGTGGCTCTGGGCGAGCCACTTGCAGCCGGACGACGAGGTCTCCAGATTGATCACATACCCGAGCGCGCCGCCGCTGCCGACCTGCGCCGACGGTGGATTGAGCGCCGACTGGCACCCGGCGCCATTGGGATCGGCCTGCTGCACGAGGACGAAGTCGGTGGCGCCGACGCGGATCTTCGCCGTCCGGGAGACCGACCCCTGGTACGCCAGGGCCCGGTAGCGGAAGCTGCCCGCGCCGACCGTGCTCTGGCCGCTCACGATCTGGAGCCACGGCGCTTCGGACACGGCGGTCCATGCGCAGTTGGCCGCCACCTGCACGGTGTTCTCCACGCCCGCGGCGCTCACCGTGGCGCCGCCGGGGGCGAGGACCGGCGCGCAGACCGAGCCGTCCTGCGTCACGTCGAAGGACTGGTCGTTGATCAGCACGCTCCCCTGGCGCGGCAGGTCTTCGGGGTTGGAATCGACCATGTAGAAGACGGAGCCCTGGCTGCTGCCGGTCGCGCCTCCGGTGAGGCGGATCCAGGGGACGCTCGCCGCGGCCGTCCAACCGCAGCTCGAGGTGACGTCGACCGCCATTTCGGAGGAGCCGGCGGCAGGCACCCGCGCGACGTCCGGCGCGAACGCCATTGAGCAGTCGATCTCCGCCGCTCCGGGAAACCATGGGACACAGCGGTTGCCGCTGCACACGTTCCCGGGGTTTTGGCACATGCAGAACTCCGGCTGACCGCAGCTGTTGTAGCGGAACGTGCCGCAGAGATCGGTACCATCCAGGTCCTGGCAGTTGGAGATGCAGATGCGGTTGGCGTTGCACCGATTGCTCGTGCGGTCGCAGACGGCGTTCGGCACGGTCTCGCAGTTGCCGCAGTGGCGCGTGTTCGAGCACGCCCGGTCGGTCCAAAAATTACATTTGGTTCCGAAGCCGTCGGAAGCGCAGGGGTCGGAACACTGTTGGCAGGCCCCTGTCTGCTGGTTGCACACGGTGTTGATCTCGTTGCAGCGGAAGTCCGCCGGGCAGGTCACACAGTTCTCCCCGGGATCGATGATCCCGTCGCCGCAGCTCTGCACGCACCGCCTCAGGGTCGGGCTGCATTTGAGCGGCGCGCGGCAGGCGCAGTCCGGGTCGAAACAGTCCTCCTTGTCCGGCTCGCACACTCCCACCTCGTCGCGCTCGCAGGGCTCGCAGCTCCGGGTGATCTTCTGATCGGTGTTCGTCCAGATCATCGCGGGCGAGACCTCGCGCTGGTGGGTGAACGAGATGCCGGCGATGCCTCCTTGCGCGTTGAGCGAAGCCGAGCCGCTGACCGAGCTGCTCACCGCGCAACTGCGGTCCTGGCACTTCTTGAGCGTGCATAGGAACGCCGCGCCGGCACCCGCGCGGGTGCTGTCGTCCAGCGATCGGTCGACGATCGTTTCGACCGTACCCCTCTGCCCCCCTTTGGGCTGGGAAACGTGATAGGAGCCGTCGTCGTCGGTCGAGGTGTACTTCACGTCGAAAAGATTGTTCCAGTCGCCGCAGAAGGAATCCTTCCAGCGGACCTTGCCCTGGGCCTGGCAGCTCTCGTGGCAGACGCAGATCAGATTGACCTTCGCATTGGCCCGGTGGAAGACGATGGAGCCGGAACCATGGCTTTCGGTTCCCGTTTCCGTCCTGAACTCGTAAGGGAACTTGGATTTCTTGCGATGACAGGCCAGCGCGCCCGCGGCGGCGAAGCTCCCTTCAGGGTCGAAGGCTCCGGCCTCCTCCAGGGCGAGCCCGGGGGCCGCGGCGAAATCCACTTCGATCGATTCGACCAGCGCCGTTGCCTGATGATCGACCAGGACGAACTGCTGGTCCGCGGCGTCTCGCGATGGACCCGGCGCGAACCAGACGAACGCCGCGCGGTAGTCCCGTCCGGAGCCGCTGCTGCGGACGCTCACCTGAAAGCTGGTCACGGCGCGGATGCCGCCGGTGCCGATCGAGGGGAAGAGCTCCCGGTACCAGGCCGCGAGATCGGCCAGCGTCGCGCCCGGCCGGGCCCACGGACCCTCCAGGCTGGGGCCCCCGTCCGGGCGCGGAAAGCGTCCGGCGGAACCGTCGTCCTCCACCGCGCTCGCTTCCGCCTTCTCCTCGGGCGGGCTGATGGCCGACTCCAGCAGCACACGGGTGAATTCGGCCGGCAGGTACGTCCGGAAATCGCTCGGCTCGAAGCGCGGTCCGTCCTCGGACTCGGCGCTCATCGCCCGATACACCGAGCGGATCACCGCCTCGTCGGGGCTCGCGGCGCGGCCGGACGGTCCGGCGGCGGCGAAGGCGGCCGCGCAGGCCGCGAGAGACAGGATCAGGAAGACGTGGATCAGGAAACGTCGACTCATCTGGGCTCCTCCCGAAAGCTCCGCGTTGGGGATCGTTGTCCAACGTGCTTTCGCCAGAACTTCTACCCTTGACGCTGCGTATCGAACGTGGCACTTTCAGAAGGCGGAAACTGCCACACTGGATCAACCATGCGTCGCGTACTCTTGTCGCTGACCGTCCTCTCTCTGGCGAGCCTCGGGCTCGCGCAGCCGGCGCCGCCGAGCGACGACAGAGCGGCCGCACGCGCCTCGGGCGAGGTGGAGGCGCTCAACGAGCTCGCCACCGCCCAGGAGCAATCGGGGGAGCCGGAGAAGGCCCTCGCGATCTACGAGCAGTCTCTGGCGACGGCCCGGCGCTCCGGGGACCGCACGGGGGAAGCCATCACCCTCAACCGTCTGGCGCTCCTCCACTCCTTGCAGCCGAACGGCAGGGATCGAGCTCTCGCCGAGTACCGGCAGGCGCTCACGATCCTCCGGGAGCTGGGCGATCCGGGGCGGGAGGCCTACGTCCTCAGCAACATCGGCGACGAGTTCATCCAGACCGCCGAGGACAAACCCAAAGCGATCGAGTATTACCTCCAGGCGCTCCCGCTGATGCGCGCGGCCGGCAATCGCGCGGGCGAGCACGAGATGCTGACCAACATCGGCCTGGTCTATTCCTCGCTCAGCGAAACGCGCCAGGCGCTCGAATATTTTTCCCTGGCGCTGCCGATCCTGCGCGAGCTCGGCGACCGCGAGGGCGAGGCCACGATTCTCTATTACATCGGTGGCTCGTACGTCCAGCTCGGCGATTACCAGCGGGGGCTCGAGATCTACCGTCAGACGCTGGCGCTGAGCCGCGCCGCCGGCTCGCAGGAGCTCGAGGAACCGACGCTGAACCGCATCGGAACCACCTATCACCTCCTGGGCGATTTGCAGGCGGCGGAGGACTACATCGGCCGAGCGCGCGAGCTCGTGAAGAACCCGATGGACGACGCTTCCTACCTCGACAACCTCGGCTCCATCGCTCTCGCGCGCGGTGACCGGGGGGACCGGGAGAAGGCGCTCGAATCCTTTCGCAAGGCGCTCGCGATCCTGGAAGGCGGGAACGAGCCGCGCGCACTGGCGGCGGTGCTCGCCCATCTCGGCAACGTCCATCGCGAGATGGGCGAGCCGCAAAAAGCGCTCGATTTCTACGCGCGCGCCCTGGAGCTCAAGCGGCAGATCGGCGACCGCCACAACGAGGGGTACATCCTCGGTGAGGTCGGCCAGGTCCATCTCCTCCAGGGTGCGACGCACAAGGCGCTCGAGGACTATCGCCGCGCCCATGAGCTGGGCCTCGCGCTCGGCGACCGGCGGCTGGAGGCCAAAGCGCTCTCCGGTCTGGGCCGTGCCAGCCTGCAGGCCGGCGACCTCGACGAGGCGCGGCAGCGCCTCGCGTCCGCGCTGGAGGTGCTGGAGCTCCTGCGCGGCCGGATCGGCAGCCAGGAGCTGCGCTCGGCGTTCTTCGGGACCGTGCGGCAGACCTACGAGACCTACATCGACGTGCTCATGCGGATGCACCGGCGCGATCCCGCGGCCGGCTTCGACGCCGCCGCGCTGCAGGCGAGCGAGCGGGCCCGCGCCCGCGGCATGCTCGACCTCCTCACCGAGGCCCGCGCCGACCTCCGGCAGGGCGTCGATCCGAAGCTGCTCGCACGGGAGCGCGCCGTGCTCGAAGCGCTCAACGAAGCCGCCGAGCGCCAGACCCGCCTGCTGGTCGGCAAGCCCGCCGAGGCGGAGCTCACCGCTCTACGCCGGGAGATCGCCGAGCTGACGTCCGAGCACCAGGAGGTGAGCGCCCGGATCCGGGAGAGCAACCCGCGCTATGCGGCCCTGACGCAGCCCGCGGCGCTCACCGCCGCGGAGATCCAGCGGGAGATCCTCGATCCGGAGACCCTGTTGCTGGAGTACGCGCTCGGCGACGAGCACAGCTACCTCTGGGCGGTGACGCCCACCTCCCTCCGGAGCTTCGAGCTTCCCGGGCGCGAGCGGATCGAGTCCGCCACCCGGCGCGTCTACGAGCTGTTGACGGCCCGCAACCGCCGCGTCCGGTTCGAGACCGCCGAGGAGCGGCGGGCGCGCGTCGCCGCCGACGACGCCGAGTACCCGGGCGCGGCGGCCGAGCTCAGCCGCCTCCTGCTTGGCCCCGTCGCGGCGGACCTGGGCACCAAACGCCTGCTCATCGTCGGCGACGGCGCGCTCGGCTACCTGCCGTTCGCCGCTCTGCCGGAGCCCTCGCGGACCGAGGAACCGCTCATCGTCCGGCACGAGATCGTCAGCCTCCCTTCGGCCTCCACCCTCGCCGTCCAGCGCCGATCCCTGGCGGGACGACAACCCGCGGCCAAGACTCTGGCCGTGCTCGCCGATCCGGTCTTCGACCGCGGCGACGAGCGGCTGGCGGCGGCGACCCAACCAGGCCCGGCCCGGGGAGCCGCCGATGCGCCGGAGGCCACGCGCGACCTCCTCCGGTCGGCGGCGGAATCAGGGCTGGCGGAGCAGAGCGCGAGCATCCCGCGCCTGCCCTACACCCGCCAGGAGGCGAACGACATCCTCGCTCTCGTCCCCCGGGCCGAGAGCCTGCGGGCGCTCGACTTCGACGCGAGCCATGCCACGGCCACGAGCGCCGGCCTGGGCCAATACCGCTACGTCCACTTCGCCACGCACGGCCTGCTCAACAGCCTCCATCCCGAGCTGTCCGGCCTCGTGCTGTCGCTGGTCGACCGGAACGGGGCCGAGCAGAACGGCTTCCTGCGGCTCAACGAGATCTTCAATCTCCATCTGCCGGCCGAGATGGTCGTGCTGAGCGGCTGCCGTACGGGCTTGGGCAAGGAGATCCGCGGCGAGGGCCTGGTGGGGCTGACGCACGGTTTCCTCTACGCGGGCGCCGCGCGCGTGCTGGTCAGCTTGTGGGACATCTCCGACCGCGCCTCGGCCGAGCTGATGGCGCACCTCTACCGCGAGATGCTCGGCAACGGCCTGCGCCCCTCCGCCGCGCTCCGCGCCGCCCAGCTCCGAGCCTTAAAACAGGAGAAGTGGCGGGCGCCCTATTACTGGGCGGCGTTCGAGCTCCAGGGCGAGCCGAGGTAGGACCCTCAACTCCCGGCGAGAAGATCGCCGGCGATGCCCGCGGCGACCTCCTCGGCGGAGCCCTCGTAGGTCCTGCCCGCGGGGCCCGATGATGGCCAGAGCACACGTCCGTCGGCGTTGACGAGCCGCACGACGGCCTTCAGCCTCCCCTCCTCCAGCCGCTCGACCGCGAGCTTCAGACACGCGTCCGCCTCCTCCGCGTCCTCGGTCACGCGCAGCCTGCCCCCCTCGCCCAGCCTCGTGGCAAGCCCGCGGGCCACGTCGCGACCGGACGTCTCATCTCCCGTCGCGTCCACGCAGACCTTGCTCACCTCGCCGAGCGACGCGACCCCGGCCGCGCCTGGCAATGACCGCAGCACGTCGCCGTCGTCTCCTCCGGTCTCGTGCGGGAGGGCTCCCCTGCCCGAACCAGAAGGCGTTCGCGCCGCAATTTCCTCCGGGAGAGGAACAACCGGTCTCTGATCCCGCTCCGGGGGTCGAGCCGCAGGAGGCCTCACGGGCCGCGCGCCGGCTGTGGAGGTCGCAGGGATTCCCGCCGGCTCCCGCCAGCGAATGAGCAGAACAACGCCCACCGCGCAGAGCACCAGGAGCAGGACCGCCAGCGCGGGGACGAGCGCCGGAGCAGCCCACCAGTCCGTGGCCGGGACCAGCCATTCGAAGAACCGGGAGAGAGCGTTCCGCGCCTCTGCCGGACGGTGACGCACCTCGACGAGCCCACCCTCGACCTCGCCGTCGGCATCGCGCGAGAGCGTGACGACGAAGGTGATCTCCCGTCCGTCCTCCAGAGCGATCGAAGCCTTGGCGGGGCCAAGCAGGTGCGCCGCCAGCGGGATCTCCCCCTGCTCGTCGCGCGCCCGCACCTCGATCAGCTCGGCGCCTCGCCCCACCTCGAAGCGGACCTGGCAGACCTCCCGCGCATCGAGGCGGGCGCGCTCTTCTCCATCGACAAGGACGCGCAACAGCTCGCAGGACGTTCTTCTGCGCCGTTCGGTCCGCTCGGCGAGATGGTCCTTGATCCGCTGCAAATCCTCCTCGCCGAGCACCGGTGGGTTGCGGCGGTTGCCGCCGTGGCCCGTTCCGCCGGAGGCGAAAAAGCGGGGGATGCGCAGCCGGCAGTCCGGCGTATCGAGCCCCAGCGCCGCGGTCAGCCTCCGGAAGCAGTCCGGGTGCAGGGTGGTGTGGATCCGGTGGATTTCCACGTCGTCCTCCGCTTTGAGGGCGGTGCTGGTCAGGGCAGGGATGCCCTCGGTGAACGGATTCCAGCGCGCCGGCACGGTGCAGGGGGTGTTCCAGGGCGTCAAGACGCGGAGGCCCTCCTCGACCAGGCCGGCCAGCCCCTCCGGGTCCTCGTCCTCCTGGAATCTCTCCTCGCCGTGAGCCGCGCGGCTGACGCGCAGCAGGTCGCCGAAACGCTCCTTGAGCTCATGGAGGAGCGTCGCCTTGCGGGAGCGATAGTAGTAGTCGCTCTTCACCCGTTCCGGGTCCTGGATCACGGCCTGGTAGATCTGCATCGTCTCGGACGTCGTATAGGTGAACAGGAGACGGCTGATGCCGAGGGTCACGTAGAAGGAGTTGCGCTTGAGAGTGATCCGGATGAGGTGCTTCAGATAATGGACGAGGAGATCCTCCCGGCCGATGGGAGAGCCCGCCGCCTGCTCCTTCCGCCTCTCGAACGGCTCCGACTCGATGAAGACCAGCCGTTGCAGCAGATGGGGCTCGCTGAGGGAGACCCGCGATCGCCCCGCCGATCGATAGTAGAGGCGCTTGTGCTGCGCGGAGGCGGCGACCTCCAGCTTCTCCATGGCTTCGGCAACGATCCGCAGAGCAACCTCCCGGTCTCCGTGCAGGAAGAAAGCGAGACCGAAGGCCCTCTGCAACGTCGGATCGAGATCGGTTGCTCGAATCACAAGAGACTCACGCGAGCTTCGGGACGGCTCCGCACACCAGTCTAGGTGCACGCCGCAGCGCGTAGCGTGGCAGTTTCCGAATCCAAGGTCCGGCCAAGGCCTTGGGGCTCGTTGATGCCCTACACCAGGCCGACGAGGCGATGTATGCCGAGAAGCGGCTGAAGTAGGGAGAGCCATGGGTTAGACTCTTGTGGGGTGCGCTGGCCCGGTGGGCCGCATCTACGAGAAAGGAAGCTGATGATCTAAGGACGAGTCCCGATAGTCGTGGCCGTCTAATCCATGGGTAAGCTCGGCAATATTTCCGGGAAAGAGGCAGCCAAGGCTTCCAGAGGGACGGTTGGACACCCATCGGTCAGGTCGGCAGCCACCTGGTGCTCGTCAAATCCGGCGTCAAAGTCAAATCTATCGGTTCCTCAGCACAAGGAGCTGTCGGTGGGAACCCTGCGGGCTCTGATCCGGAACGCAGGACTGACGATTGATGAGTTCCTCGCTCTTCTCTAGTGGGCTGCGCCGCCGCGTCAGCGGCTCGGGAGCCGCGGAGCGCGGCGCGTGAGATTTACCTCGTCTTAGTGGCTATCCGTGCTCAGCCGGCAGTGCGCGCTATGCCCCATCGCATGAGCCACCGAAGTAGTCGAAGCATGTGCTGGGCTGATTGTTCTCCGTGACACATGCGTCGTAGCAGGTGTTCGGATAGAAGCACCGAACCGAGCAGGCGCTCGGCAGAGCCATAGCGGGGACCGAACCCAGAGTCAGGACCAGGGCGAACGTGACAAGCGCCAGCTTCATCGTAGGCTTCATGCGGGCTCCCATCGAGACGGGCCGCTCGCCAGGAGATCCGGTCGAGAGCCGCCTCGGAGAGCTTTATCATTTGCAATGATTGCGCCTACCCACGCTCCTCAACGAGGCGATCCCCCCCACGCTGGCGGGCCCTCGGCCGAGCTGGGCTCTTTCCCACGTGATCCCGTTGAGCCGGAAGCCTGTCGGGTTGAACCCGACTGCGTTCCCGTTGAACGAGAAGACCGTCGGGTCGAACCCGACTGCGTTCCCGTTGAACCGGAAGCCTGTCGGGTCGAACCCGACTGCGCTCCCGTTGAACAGGAAGACCGTCGGGTTGAACCCGACTGCGCTCCCGTTGAACGGGAAGACCGTCGGGTTGAACCCGACCGCGTTCCCGTTGAACCGGAAGACTGTCGGGTTGCACCCGACTGCGTTCCCGTTGAGCCGGAAGACCGTCGGGTTGAACCCGACTGCGTTCCCGTTGAACCGGAAGACTGTCGGGTCGAGCCCGACTGCGTTCCCGTTGAACAGGAAGACCGTCGGGTTGAGCCCGACCGCGTTCCCGTAGAACAGGAAGACCGTCGGGTTGCAGGAGGTTCAGGACTCTCGGATCGGGATACTGGCAAGACCGCGGCGGAATCCGTCGCGCCAACTCGGGTAGAGAAGCCGCCAGCCGAGCTCGCGCTTCGCCTTCGCCGTTCACGGTGCCGCGGATCTGGGTGAAGATCGAGACGCCAGGCTCGCCGGCAGCGAGGCGGCCGAGCCAGGCCGGGATGTGGTGGGGCGGTTTCGCTCCGATGATCTTCGCCAGCTCCGGGAGCCAGACCGCCACGGGAGCGGGCTCGTCGTCGGCGATGTTGTACACGCCGGGGGCGCCGCGCTCGACCGCGGCCAGCGTGGCGGTCGCAGCGTCATCCAGATGGAGGAAGGACCACATGCCGGCACCGGAGCCGATGATCGGGAGCTTGCGCCGGCGCACCAGCTCCAGGATGACTCCATCCTCCGCAATGTACGAGCCCGGACCGTAGAAGCTCCCATAGCGAAGGGCGACGCCTTCGAGACCCTCCGCGCCGAGGACGGCCGACTCGAGATAGCGGATCGCCTCGAGGGTTCGTTTCATCGCCGCGGGCGGCTCCGGGTCGAACGGATCCTCCTCCGTCTTCGCCGGTCCGCCGGTCCGCTCGTAGTTCCAGCCGCCGTAGCTCTGGACGATGAAGCGGCGGGCCCCGGCCGTGCGCGCGGCTTCGAGCAGGATGTCGGTACCCGCCGTCCGCAGGCGGTTGGTCGCCGCGAACTCCTCGTCGAACTTCTTGAAGCTCATCACACCGGTCAGGCCGGTCATCTGGTGGATGACCACCTCCGGCTCCGCGCGCGTGACAGCCCGCAGCACCGCCTCGCGGTCGAGACCGTCGGCGACGACCGGCTCGACTCCGGCGCTCCGCAGGGATTGTGCCTTCTCAGGAGAGCGGGTCATGGCCACAACCTGGTAGGCGTTGGCCACCAGCAGAGGGACCAAACGCCTGCCGAGAGCTCCGGTTGCACCTGCGAGGAAGATCTTCATGGTCCTCCTTTCCCTGATCCCAGGCCATGATCAGGAAGCGAACCCTCGCCCACCGACGAGATCCTGACACAGCGGAACAGAACCTCGAAAGCCTGCACGCGCGCCCGCTGCGCACCTAAAACTCGGGGGGCGACAACTAAGGCGGGCCACGAACGGCAGAGTGACCGCTCCAGGAAAACGATCCCGGAGCGGTCCTGGTGTCACGACGAAGGCGGGGTCGCCCGCGGTTTGCTCGGGCTGGGCTGACTGCACATTCACCTTACACCCTGCCTGCCTGGCGTCTACCTACGTTTTCCGGTAGCACCCACTGTGGCTCCGGAAGATTCGCCCACTGTCCGTCTCCATCCACGGAGACTCTTTGTCTCTACTGCGAAAGGAGATTTGCATGAACGCCTTATTTCAGTGGGAGCAACTTGGACAGGTCAGGCATTTGGACCCTGAACACGGGACCACCGGCAACGGCTTGTGCAATCAGACAAACGCCGTGATTCTCGCCGGCACCGGCGTCACGGACGGGGCAGGTCGGTGGGCGCTCACTCTTGATGCCACGACAATGTGTCTCCCTCTCGATGGTGCTGACTGGGTGTCCCTCGTGGCCACACCCTGCCGCCAAGGAGAGGCGGTGCCTCTCGGACCGCCGCCGGTCATCACGGCCGCGTGGGACTTCAATCCCACAGGTTTCCTGATCCTCCGTATTCAAACCCGCGACGGGCATGGTCACGATATGATCGATATCCCCTTCGCGTGGCATGCGGTGATCCTCAGACACCTTGGGTAAGTAATCCTCGCCGCAGGGCTGAAGGTGCAGTTGGACAGATTTTTTAGGGCTCGTCAGGGAGCCACTGCCTCAGATCGCGCCTCTCCGCCCGGCGATAAAATCGCCGGGCTCTCAGCAAAGTCTGCTTCATGCAAGGCCTCCTCGGGAGCTTCACGCAAGAGGCAGAAGGATTGAGCCTGGAGCCCTTCGAGGACCGCCTCAACCGATTCGCTGGCGCCCGTTCTGCCGTCTTGGCCAAGGTCGCCGACGAGATCGAGGTGCAGTTCGGCCCGTGGCGCGGGGAGAAGGAGTAGCGCCATGCCCCGCATCCCGACCCCGCTCACCTGGAAGCGTCGCAACTTCGCCGTCTTCGAGCCTCTGGAGATGACCGACCGGCTCTATGCCGTCGCCGTCTCCGGGCTCGTCTCCGGTCCCTTCGCCATCTACAACTCGCCCCACGGGAGGGGGTTCGTTCTCATCCACCTGCCCTCTCAGGCGAAGATCATCGACGTGGACATGCAGAACGCCTGCAAGGACGCGGCGGAGAAGTTCGCCGCCCTGGACCTCAACTGGTGGACCTGCATCACCGAAGAGGTCATCGGCCCGGACCTCCAAGAGATGCGGAACATCCACCTCCGTCTGAAGCCAACGCCCTGGATCGCCAGCGATTGGGGGAGGGGGGACTGGTGAGTGTCAGCGCGGATACGAGCTGTGGACCTTGGGGGCCGGTGTCCTGCCGGCCCCGATCTTTAGCGAATTATGTTCTTTTAGCTGGCACCTGTCGCCGCCGCCGCCGGCCCGTTTCCTTCGCACCGGTGGAGCCTACCCTTGGAACCGGCGCCCCCGCCATCGCCGGTGGAGCTACTCGCTCCTCATGTCAGACATCGGTGCCGGTCGACGAACTCCTATCTGAACAGTGCGCACCGGGCAGGCAGCCGGCCCGCCGAGCAGAAGGAGAGCGAACCCGATCATTCCTCCTGCGGGTGCGCCGTCAAGTCCGAGGCAACATATCGAAAGGGAGACTCAGATGTTCCAACGCTCTATGATTTTCGGCATCGTGACTCACTCGAAACGACGCCCGCTCGGTGGGAGGCTCGCAGCGTCCTTGGGCCTGCTCGCCCTGTTCCTGCTTGGCGGGAACGGCGTCCTGCACGCGGCACGAAGCGCCGAAGGGGAAGCAACCCGGCGAGCTGTGCCCGCAGGTCCTGCCGCGCCATCTTCGGCGCCTGTCGATTGGCGCACAGCTGGTTTGGGTCTCAATGTCACAAGCAACAAAAACGGATCGGAGTTGCTTATTTCGTGGAACGCCCACCTGGGAGTTGAGTACAAAGTCTGCTGGAAAGTAGCCAACACTGGCGATGCATGCGCCTCCGGGAGCCACGAGCTCACCCACACGCCCACCGTACCAAGCGGCTCCAACTGGTCAGGCGTAGCCAGTGTGCCCGTTAGCGGCACGAAATGCGGCGGCACCGAGTACAAGGTCAAGGTCAAGCGGGTTGGTAGCCCTGCCAATGCGACTACGAACGTGACGACCGGGGCGTGTGCCTCCGCCAATCGGTGTCCCGCTGGGGGCTGGGACGACGGACAGAACTGCAGCTTTGGCCAGCCGCCCGCCGGCACAAAGGCTTTCATCTACAACAACAACTACTACTACAGTCCCCTCGCCGGGAGCGACCCCTGCCCCTACCGACCCTACCAAGGCAGCGGGTACGACACGGCCAATTGCTTCGTCCAACCCGTACCCGCGGGGGTGAGTCCATTCATCTGGGCCAACCACTGGTACTACAAGGGCTTTCCGTAAGGGTGCCGGGCATGGCACTTGGCAGGTTGCCGTTGGGCGGGCTTCCATGACCATCGCCATCAGGAACTGCCCAACTGCCAAAGTGCCAAGCCGGGACATCCGCTAACCGTCACATCAGCGAGACACCTCTTCCCGCCCTCCGAACCACCAAAAAAGCAGCCGGCCAATGGGGGCATCTCCAGCCCCCCTGCCGTCCGCTGGTCGCCGTCGTCACCGACCCTTCGACACCTCACCCTGTGGCCCCACCCCACCCTCCCCGTGAGACCCCTGTGCGGCCCCAGGTCGTGGCACCGTGGCAAGCCCATCCACCTGTCGCCTCTAAATTTCTTTGCTGGAGTTAGTTGCGTGGTGCCCAGGGGCGGAATTGAACCACCGACACCGTGATTTTCAGACTCGACTATGAACTGAGACGCACTCGCGGAACCTCAGAGGGCACCTCTCAAGGATGAGCCCGTACCTCGGACATGCGCCAGGACTGACACGCTCGGTCGCGCACGGTCCTGGTCATTCCAAGGCCTTCACTTCACACCGAGATCCATCGATCGTCCGGGCCGGTGCTCTTCGCCCACGCGCCGTCTCAGCCCGGTGTGGTCCGGCTCACCAGGTCACGCCGCGAAGCGCGGCCGGAAAAAGCTTTCGATCAGACAGCCGATCCTCGTCGAGGACGCGAACCAAGTACTCACCGGTTTCCTGCTGCTCTTCGGCATCCCCTTCTTCCACCCACGATCTGAGCAGCGAGATCAGCTCAGATCGTGTGTCTTTTTTCGCCGAGTTGGTCATCCGAAAGGGCTCTGCCCCGCTCAGTCTCTACCAGGCAACGGGCGATCACGGCGGACCTCCCGCTGCCAGGCGACCGGATCTTCGATGCTGGCGACGGCTTGAGAAGCGGCCAGATTTTCCAGGGCGGCAGCCATTCTCTCGCCCGCATGCGCCGCGCGTGAGGAGCTGAAACGCTCGTCGCGCACAATCGTGACGTCGACAGGAACCGCGCGGTCTCTGTCGATCTCGGGAGGGGCCTCTCCCCGCCATTCGAGCCGGTTGCCTTTCAGGACGGCGCGGTAGGTGGTGGTTTGCATGCGGAGATTCTCGTCAAGCGGATCGTACGTTTCTCGTGCAGAGAATAGCGCACCTCATCGGGAGGTGTCCACCGCCTCCTACCCCCGCTCCCGGCCTCTTCCAGCCAAAAACTCCGGCGTCGGCCCACCCACGGCCGCATCGAGCGCCGGGAGCTCTATCATCCGGAGCATCTCTTCCGAGGTGTCCAATCCAGCCGTCGCGGCTTTGACCTCGGCTTCGATGAAGGAGGGGTCGCTGCGGGTCAGAGCCTGTTCCTGGATCAGGAGGATGGAGTTCTCGATGCGCAGCAGGCGGGCGCGGAGGCCTTCGAGGTTCTCGTC
>DATFPH010000094.1:0-8416 GCA_035264905.1 Thermoanaerobaculia bacterium | reverse complement strand
AAGTAGCGCTCGAAGGCGTGCTCCAGAAGGGCGTCCATCTCCTCCGCGCCGAGCGTTTCGAGGTCCGTCCCCTCGCGGGCCACGCTGCTCAGGAGGCCCACGGAGCTGCGCAAATAGCGCTTCATGGGCTCACGCACCGAGGCGCGGACTGCCTCCAGATCGTCCCCCACGTACGTGTGGAGCATGAGCGTCACGTGGCCGGCGGAGCCGTCGTGCGCCCGCCGGGCCTCGCGGTAGGCGGCGATCTTCTCCGCCAGCTCCGGAAGGCTTTGGCCAAGCAGGTGGGTAAGGAGGTTTGCGCCGGCCGTACCCGCCGCGCGGAAGGTCTCCAGGTTCCCTGCGGCGGTCACCCAGACGGGAAGCTCCGGCTGCACCGGCCGCGGCAGGATGCTCACCTCGACCGGCTGGCCGGCGCCGTCCGGCACCCGGATCTTCTCCCCACGCCAGAGCCGCCGCACCTGCTCGATCTGGCGGAACATCACTTCCTTCCGGTTGGCGTACGTCTCAGGAGCCAGCACGAAGTCGTTGACGTGCCAACCGGACGCGAACGAGACCCCGATCCGGCCGTGCGACAGGTTGTCCACCAGCGCCCACTCCTCGGCCACGCGGATCGGGTTGTGCAGCGGCAGGACCACGCTGCCGGCGCGGATCTGCACCCGCTCGGTGACGCCGGCCAGAGCGGCGCCGGTGATCGACGGATTGGGATAGAGGCCGCCGAACTCGTGGAAGTGCCGCTCGGGCGTCCACACCGCGGTGAACCCATGGCTGTCCGCGAACTTCGCGCCTTCCAGTAGAAGCCGGTAGAGGTCGCCCTCTGTGCTTTCGGCCGCCGCGAAATAGAAGAGGCTGAAGTCGATCGGCCGGGTCCGGGCATGCTGAGCAGGCTTCGGCTCCGCCACCCGGTCGGGCTCCACGACGACCGTAAAGCCGCGCGCGAGCGTCCACAGCAGCTCGAGGACCGAGATGTCGAAGGAGGCGCTGGTGACCGCCAGCCAGGTGCCGGGCGCCTCGGGCGACGGTTGTAGAACGGCGTCCATTCCGGCGAAGAAGTTGAGGACATTCGCGTGGGTGACGACGACGCCTTTGGGGCGGCCGGTGGAGCCGGAGGTGTAGAGGACGTAGGCGGGTTGGTCGGGGGAGGGATCCAAGGACGTCAAGGACACCAAGGACTGCAACGACAAAGAGTCATTCTTGGTGTCTTTGGAGTCCTTGATGTCCTTGATGCCCAGCAGCACCCGCATCCCACAGTCCTCCACCATCCACCCAATCCGCTCCGCCGGATACCCCGGATCCAGCGGCACATATGCCGCCCCTGCCGACATCGCCCCGAGCAACGCAACGAGCAGATCGGCCGAGCGGGGAAGCGACACTCCGACGCGGTCCTCCGGGCCGACGCCCTGGGTGCGCAGCCGGGCCGCCAGAGCATCCGCGCGTTCGATCAGCTCGCGGTAAGTCAGGCGTTCGCGCCCGGCAATCACCGCGAGGGCCTCGGGCGTGCGCTCCGCTTGGGCGACGATGAGGCCGTGGATGGTCCCCCCGGGGACCGGTGCGGCCGTTTCATTCCAGGCGCGGAGTTGCTCCAGCTCGGAGGCCGGGAGGAGCGGCAGCTCGGAGAGAGGGCGGCCAGGGTCGGCGGCAATTCCTTTTAGGAGCGTGTGGAAGCGGCCGGCGAGACGCTGGATTGTGGTCTCATCGAAAAGATCGGCGTTGTATTCGAACGCTCCGCCGATTCCCTCCCCTTCGGCGAGATCGAGAGACAGGTCGTAGCGCGCGGCGGCCCGGCCCACGTCCAGGGGGCGGAGGGCGAGGCCGGGCAGGTCGATCTCCGCCGACGGCGTGTTCTGCAGCGAGAAGAGGACCTGGAAGAGCGGCGGCCGGCTCAGGTCGCGCTCCGGCTTCACCTCCTCGACGAGCCGCTCGAACGGGAGGTCCTGGTGGGAGAGGGCGCCGAGCGCCGTCTCCCGAGCCCGGCCGAGCGCCTCAGGGAAGACCGGGTCGCCTTCCAGGCCGGTGCGCAGCACGAGCATGTTGGTGAACAGGCCGATCAGCGCCTCGGCCTGCGCGGCGCCCAGGGCCGCGACGGGTGTGCCCACCACGACATCGTCCCGCCCCGCGATACGGAAGAGGAGCGTCTGGAATGCGGCGAGGAGCGCCATGAACGAGGTCGCGCCGTGGCGGCGGGCCAGGGTGCGCAACGCCTCCGCGGCGGACGGTCCCAGCTCGAAGGGCACGACGGCGCCGCGCCAGGATTGGACCGGCGGGCGCGGCCGGTCGATCGGCAGCTCGAACGGCGTCAGACCGGCGAGCCGCTCGCGCCACCAGGCGAGCTGCGCCGCCAGGACATCGCCGGTCAGCCAGCTCCGCTGCCACCAGGCGAAGTCCGCGTACTGGACCGGCAGCGGTGGCAAAGGCGAAGGCCGGCCGGCGGCGAAGGCGGCGTAGAGCGCTCCGAGCTCACGCAGGAGCACGCCAAGGGACCATCCATCCGCTGCGATGTGGTGGACGGTGAAGGTGACGACCGCCTCGCCAGCTCCGAGAGTCAGGAGCAGCGCCCGCCAGACCGGCCCCCGGGCCAGATCGAACGGCCAGGCGGACTCCTGCGCCGCGATCCGCCGGGCCTCGCCGAGGCGGGCTTCGGCCGGCAGCGCGGAGAGATCCACGCAGGGGAGAGGACGCGCGGCCGGCGGATGCAGCTCCAGAGAGGCGCGGCCGTCCACGGCGGGGTAGGCGGTGCGCAGCACCTCGTGGCGCCGCTCGATCTCCGCCAGAGCTGCGGTGAGCACGGCCGGATCGAGAGCTCCGGTCAGCCGCACGGCCAGCGGGATGTTGTAGGCCGGGGAGCCGGGCTCCATCCGGTCCAGGAACCAGAGCCGCTGCTGCCCGAAGGAGAGCGGACGCTCGGTGCCCGGCGGCGCGGGCACGAGCGGCGGGAGGGCGGTGCCAGAGCTGGTTGTCTCCACCAGCCGCGCCAGGGCGGCGACCGTCGGGCTCTCGAAGAGCTGGCGCAGCGGCAGCGTCACGTCGAAGCGCTCGCGCACCCGGGCCGCCAGCCGGCTGGCGAGCAGCGAATGGCCGCCGAGGGCGAAGAAGTCGTCCTCGACCCCCACGCGCTCCACCCCCAGAAGCTCCGCGAACAGACCGGCCATCTCCGTCTCGGCGCTCGTGCGCGGCGGCACGTGCCCAGTCCGTCCGGTGGTTTCCATGACGGGCTCGATCGCCGCCAGGGCGCGCCGGTCGATCTTGCCGTTCGGAGTGATCGGCATCCGGTCGAGGAGCGCCCAGGCCGCCGGGATCATGGCTTCCGGGAGCCGCTCCTGGAGGAACCGCCGGAGATCCGCGGGAGAGAGGCCCGGCTCGGCCGGCACCACCCACGCGGCGAGCCGGAGGTCGCCGGGAGCCGCCTCCCAGGGGAGCACCGCCGCCTCGCGCACCGCCGGATGCGAGGCGAGGAGCGCCTCGACCTCGCCCGGCTCGACGCGGATGCCGCGGATCTTCACCTGCTCGTCCGCCCGCCCGAGGAATTCGATCTCGCCATCCGGCCGCCACCGCGCGAGGTCGCCGGTGCGGTATAGGCGAGCACCTAAGCCATCGGACGGATCGGTCCGATCGGTCGGATCGGTCCGATTCTGGAACGGATCCGGCACGAAGCGTTCCGCCGTGAGATCGGGCTGCCGGCGGTATCCACGCGCCAGCCCGGCACCCCCGACATACAGCTCTCCCGGGACTCCCGCCGGCACCGCCGCGAGCGCCCGATCGAGCAGGCGGACTGTGATCCCCGAGATCGGCCGGCCGATCGGCGGCTGGACCGTCCCCGGTTCCACGGCTCCAGAGGTGGTCACCACTGTGCTCTCGGTCGGTCCGTAGCAGTTGATCAGCCGGAATGGGAGCCCGCGCTCCGGGCCACGGCGCAGGCGGTCGCCGCCGGTGAGCAGGAAACGCAGCGCGGGTGCCGCCCCCGCCGCGATCCGCCGCGAGAGCGCCGCGATCAGCCCCTCGACCAGAGGCGTCGGCACGAAAGAGTGCGTGATCCCTCCCTCGATCAGCTCCTCCGCCAGCGCTTCGGGGTCAAGCGAGACCTCGGGATCGATCAGCCGGAGCGCAGCGCCTGCGGCGAGATACGGCCAGATCTCCCACACGGAAGCATCGAAGCCGAGCCCCGCGAGCTGGGTTGCGCGCGAGCGGCGGTCGACCGCGAACGTGGCGTTGTGCCAGGCGATCAGGTTGGCGAGGCTGGCGTGGGGAATTTCCACGCCTTTGGGAAGGCCGGTGGAGCCGGAGGTGTAGATGAGGTAGGCGAGGGTCTGGTCGAAGGACTCCAAGGACTTCAAAGACACCAAGGGCGTTTCTTGGCCCTTGATGTCCCTGAAGTCCTTGATGTCCTTGATGCTTTTTCCCAGGGCACTCATCCGCTCCCCCGGAGTCGCCGGATCGATCGGCAGGTACGCCGCCCCCGAAGCCATCACGCCAAGAAGCGTCGCCACCATCTCCGGCGACCGCTCCATCTGCACGGCCACCAGCGACTCCGGTCCGATCCCCTGGGCGCGCAGGTGGCGGGCCAGGGCGGAGGCCCGATCCCACAGCTCCGCGTACATGAGCGTCTGGTCTCCCTGCGAGACCGCCGGAGCATCCGGCGCCTCGGCGGCGCGGCGGGCGATGCGCTCCGGCAGGGGGACGCTGCTCTCCGGGTCGTCCACGGCCGGCGGGCCGCTCCATTCCTCCAGAACCTGCCGGACCTCCGGCTCGGTCAGCAGCGGCAGCTCCGACAAGCGCCGGCCGGGGTCCGCGGCGATCCCGCGGAGGAGCGTCTCCAGGTGGCCGGCCATGCGTTGGACGGTGGCCGGCTCGAAGAGGCCGGCGTTGCCGTCGAGGGCGAAGGTGATCCCATCCTCCCCCCGGTCCGTCGCGGCGAACGTGAGGTCGTAGAGGGCCGCCGGCTCGAACATCAGGAACGGCTCGATCGGCAGATCCGCACCCTCGTCCGTCACCGGCGCCATCGGTGGATAATGGAGCGAGAGCGCCACCTGGAACACGGGCGTGCGCGAGAGATCGCGCTCGGGATGGACGGCCTCGACGATCCGCTCGAACGGCACGTCCTGATGCTCGAACGCGCCGAGCGCCGCCGTGCGCACCCGCCGCAGCGCCTCGCGGAACGGCGGATCGCCCGCCCGGTCATCCCCAAAATCGCCGCGGATCGCCAGCGTGTTCACGAAAAACCCGAGGAGCCGCTCGGTCTCCGTCCGCCGCCGGCCCGCCACCGGCGTTCCCACACAGAGATCGCTCCGCCCGGTGATCCGCTGGAGATAGGAGAAGAAGGCCGCCATCAATCCCATGAACAGCGTGGCGTCCTCGCTCCGGATCAGCTCCCGGAGCACCTCGGCGGCCGCGGCCGGGACCGCGCCGCGCCCCCGCACGCCCTGGCTCGCCTGGACCGGCGGCCGGGGCCGGTCGGTGGGCAGATCGAGAGACGGCGGCAGGCCGGCGAGCCTCTCGCGCCACCAGCCGAGCTGCTCGTCCAGGGCCGGACCCTGAAGGCCGTTCCGTTGCCACGCCGCGAAATCGGCGTACTGGATCGGCAGCTCCGGCAGAGGGGAGGGGAGACCCTGGGAGAAGGCCCTGGAGAGCGCGATCACCTCCTCCACGAGCAGGCTCATGGACCAGGCATCGGACGCGATGTGGTGCATGGTGGTCAGGAGGACCTGATCCGCCAGCCCGAGCCGGACGAGGCGCACCCGGAGCAGAGGCCCGCGCTCCAGATCGAACGGCACCCCCGCCTCCTCGATCGCGATCCGCCGCGCCTCCGGCTCCGGATCGGGGAGCGCCGAGAGGTCGATCGCCGGTACGGGCACCGGTCCCGGGGGAGCGATCTTTTGAATCGGCCGCTCCCCGTCCAGAGCGAAGGTCGTCCGCAGCGTCTCGTGCCGCCGGGCGATCTCCGCGAACACGCGCGCCAGCACTGTCGCATCGAGATCGGCGCGGATGCGTGCCGCGCTCGGCAGGTTCCACGCCGTGCTGCCCGGGACGAGCTGATCGAGGAACCAGAGCCGCTCCTGGGCAAAGGAGAGAGGCAGGGGAGAGCCGTCCCGCGGCACCAGAACGATGGGCGTGCGCGACAGATCGACGCCCTCCCGCCGGGCCAGCAGGGCAAGAAGCTCCCGTTTTTTGGGATCGAGAGCAGCGAGGGTACGAGCCAGGTCGGTCATGGCGAGCCGGTCCCACCGGCGAAGAAACGTAGCGTACCCCGCCAGACCCTCGCTGTTCACCCCCACCGATACAAAAACCGCAACGCCTTCGGCAGCCTTCGCCGCCAGCTCGCCTCGTTGTGGGTGCCGCGGGCATCGGGGCGCCAGAGGAGCTGGTCGTCGTCCCAGCCGCGGCCGGCGAGGTGCGCGGCCATCGCGGCGACGATCGGCAGGAGACGACCCCGGTCCTCCCGGGCTCCGGCGTCCAGGTAGATCCGCGAGAGCTCGGGCGAGGGCTGCTCGGCAACGTCCTCGAAGATCTTCTGGTGGTCCATCCAGAATGACGGCGACATCACCAGCGCGCCGCCGAAGGATTGCGGGAAGTGGACGTGCATCCAGAGGGCGGCCAGCCCTCCCATCGACGAGCCGCCGATCACCGCTCCAAGCGGCGGGCCGACCAGCTTCAGCTCCTCGGTGAGCGCCGGCATCAGCTCGCCGGTCACCCAGGCGCCGAAGTCCCCGAGCCGCCCGGGGGTCCCTTCGTAGGTGAACGGGTTCAGCTCGGCGAGGCGCTCCTCGTCGCCGTGGTCGATCCCGATCACCACCGGCAGCGGGCGCCGCGTCTTGGCCAGCCCTTCGACTGCCTCGTGGATATGCCAGCCGCCGGAGAAGGTCCCCTCATCTCCGAAAAGGTTTTGCCCGTCGAACACGTAGAGGGAGAGCCAGGTACGCTCCGGCGTGTAGTCGCGCGGGAGGTAGACCCGGATGTGCCGCGGCTTGAAGCCGGGGACCTCGAAGGGTCCCAGGACGTTGACCTGGCCGGCCACCATGCGCGAGAGCGCGCCGCGGATCCCCTCCGCGAGCGGCACCGGGCCGGCGGGAGCACCCTCGTCCAGCCAATCCCGTTTGGCGCGGAGCTGCTCGATCCGGTAGAGGCGCAGGCCGTCGTGCACGGCCAGGTGCCGGAACATGGTCAGGACGCTGAAGTCGTCGTAGTCCGGATGTTCGGCCGTCCGCGCCCACGCCTCCTCCGGGAGCCCGCGCAAACGCGCCAGGATCTCGCCCCGCTCGCGGTCGAACCGGTCCAGCGCCTCGCCGAGATCCGCGTCGAGCAGGATGCCCATCCCGTCTTCGGGCAGCGGGCTCCACGATTCGAGCCGCGGATGGTCTTCCGCGAGCATCCGCTCCAGGCGCGCCGCGAACACGGGGTGGAGCGACGCCAGATGCACCGCATGCTCGTGCGCCGACCACTTGTCCGCCCGCGGGCGCCGCTTGCGCAGCGCCTCCGGAATGGCCTCCAGAGAGGAACGGAGCAGCACGGGGGTGCTCTCCAGAATCGCGAGGACGGATTGGATCTCGTTCATGCAGTCTCTCTCCACTTGCACTCCCTCTGCCAACCGGCGGGCGAGTGTAGCAGGACGCCCGAAGGGCGGTATAATGATCTTGTCGTCAGGGAACGGGGTACTCGGGAGAAAAGACATGGCAAAGGCCGCATCGCGAGAACAGATCCCAGGAGACCTTGATCCGATCTCCTCTGAGCTTCCGAAAGGGGCCTCCGTCGAGGATCTCCTTCGCTTGAGAGGGACCCTGGACAAGGAATCCGCCCAGGAGATCCTGAGAGCCGTGGAGGAGCACTGCGAGCGGGTTGATCCACATGCCTGGTAGCTATCTGCTCGATACCAACATCGCCATCGCGGTCCTCGAGAGCGAGGTGGATCTCCAGAGTCAACAAGGTTCTCGCTTTGGCGCGTATCTCAATACGATCGTCCTGGGTGAGCTCCTCTTCGGTGCCGAGAACTCGCAGCGCGTCCAGAAAAATCGTCTCCGGATCGAAACGCTCGCCGCGGTCTGTCCTGTGCTGCCCTGCGATGCCGAGACGGCCCGGCAGTACGGGAGGGTTCGGAAAGCCCTCCTCGATAAAGGCCGTCCCATCCCGGAAAACGATCTCTGGATCGCCGCTTCCGCCCGCCGCTATGGCCTCATCCTGGCAACCCGAGATGGTCACTTCGACTACGTGGACGACTTGATGACGGAGACCTGGTAGGCGCTTCCGACCTTCGTGCCCTACACCAGCCCCGCCTTCCGAGACCGCCGCAGCACCTCGGCCCCGAGCTTGCTGTAGGCGAGGGCGCCGGTCGACCAGCTCTCGAATTCGAAGATGGTCCGCCCCTGGGCCGGGGCTTCGGCCAGGCGGACGTTGACTGGGATCTCGGTGTTGAACACCCGCTTGCCCCAGG
>DATFPH010000093.1:0-9740 GCA_035264905.1 Thermoanaerobaculia bacterium | reverse complement strand
AGCCAGCCCCGGACTGGAGAACGACAGCCTCCACAAGCGCTTCGAAGCCTGGGCCCGGAGAGCTCCGGAAAGCCTCGCGGTCATCTGCGGAGAGGAGCGGCTGACCTACGGCGATCTCGACCGCCGAGCCGAGGAGCTTGCGTACCGTCTACGCAGCCTGGGCGTCGGGCCGGAGGTGCCCGTAGGCATCTGCCTGGAGCGCTCCGCCGGCCTGATCGAAGCCATCCTCGGCGTCCTCAAGGCCGGAGGCGCCTACGTCCCCCTCGACCCGACATACCCGAGCGCACGTCTGGCCGCGATCCTGGACCAGACCGAGGTCCCCGTCGTCGTCACCCGCAGCAGCCTGGTGAGCCTCCTGCCGGAGACCAGCGCCGTACCGGTTCATCTCGACGAGCCTTGGGAGCACGCCCCCTGGGACCGCCGGCGTCCCGCCGGCACCAGCGACAACCTCGCCTACCTCATCTTCACCTCCGGCTCCACCGGCCAGCCCAAGGGCGTCGCCATCCCCCACGCCGGAGCTGTCCACCTCGTGGACCGCGCCCGCGAGCGCGTCGGCTTCGGTCCCGGCGACGTCTGGACGCTCGTCCACTCCTTCGGCTTCGACTTCTCGGTCTGGGAGATCTGGGGAGCCCTCTCGCAAGGCGGCACCCTCGTGGTCGTTCCGCTGGAGGTGGCGCAATCTCCCGAGCAGCTCGCCGCCTTGATCCGCCGGGAGCGGGTGACCGTCCTCAACCAAACCCCCTCGGCGATCCGTGCTCTCGCCGAGGTCGTGGAGCCCGGAGACTTCCCGTCCCTCCGCCGGGTGATCTGCGGCGGCGAAGCCTTCCCGCGCGACCTGGCGGATGAGCTGCTCACCTGGGGGATTCCGATCTGGGCCTTCTACGGACCCACCGAATCCACGGTCTGGGCTGCCGCCGGCCAGGTCACATCTGAGTCGGAGGGCTCCGGCGCCGTCCCTCTGGGCCGCCCCTTGGCCGATCATCGCCTGCACGTCCTGGACGAAGGTCTCCAGCCCGTCCCCGCCGGAGCTCCGGGAGAGCTGCACATCGCCGGCCCCGGCCTCGCGCGCGGCTACTTCGGAGATCCCGCCCTCACCGCGCAGAGCTTCGTCCCCGATCCGTTCGGCGCTCCGGGCGCGCGGCTCTACCGCACCGGAGACCTGGTCCGGCGCCTGCCCACCGGGACCCTCGACTTCCTCGGCCGCATCGACCACCAGGTCAAGCTCCGCGGCTTCCGCATCGAGCTGGGAGAGATCGAGGCCGTCCTGGCGCGCCATCCCGCCGTGCAGGAAACCGCGGTGGTGCTGCGGGACGACCTTCCGGGAGGCCCCGGCCTGGCCTCCTACGTCGTGGGCAATGGGGGAGAGGACCCTCTCCGCGCCTGGCTCCACGAGCGCCTGCCCGCCTACATGGTCCCGGCGTCCTTTACGTTCCTGGAGTCCATGCCCCGGACGGCCAACGGCAAGCTGGACCGCAAGACCCTCGCCGCCCTGCCGCCGGAGCGGAGCGAGCGGATGGAGCTCGGTAATCCGAGCGAGGCCGACGCCCCCCGCACCCCGGCCGAAGAGCTGGTCGCCGCGCTCTTCGCCGAGGCCCTGGATCTGCCCCGGGTGGGCGTCGACGCCAACTTCTTCGAGCTGGGCGGGCACTCGCTGCTCGCCACCCAGATCGTCTCGCGCATCCGCGCCGTCTTCGGCGTCGAGCTGCCGCTGCGCACCGTCTTCGAGGCGCCGACCGTGGCCGCCCTCACCCGCCGGATCGAGCGCAAGCTCGCTGGGACGGACGCCGACGGCCGGGAGACGCTGCCGCCGATTCCGCTTCTCGCGCCGGACGAGCGGCAGGAGCAGTCCCTGTCCTTCGCCCAGGAGCGCGTCTGGCGCTTCGAGCAGAGCCAGCCCGGAACCGCCCTCTACAACGTCCCGCTGGCGCTCTGCCTGCGCGGAGATCTCGACCGGACGACCCTGACCGCCGCGCTCGCCGAAGCAGTCCGGCGGCACGAGACGCTGCGAGCCTCCGGCGAGGTGAGGTTCCCCGTCGTCGACCTCGAGAGCCTGCACGCCGCGCTCCGCGAGGAGGAAGCGGAGCGGCTGTCCCTGGAGGAGGCGCAGCGACCCTTCGATCTCCCTACGGGCTTCCGCGCCACCCTGATCGCCCTCGCCCCTCGCGAGCACCTCCTGGTCCTCGTCCTCCATCAGCTCTTTGGCGACGGCCGTTCCATGCGCCTGCTCCTCAACGAGCTCGGAGCCCTCTATGTGGCCTTCCGCGCCGGCCGGCCGAGCCCGCTGCCGGAGCTCCCGATCCAGTACGCCGACTTCGCCGCCTGGCAGCGCCGGCATCTGACCGGCGAGCGCCTGGCGTCCGGGCTCGCCTGGTGGCGCGCCTATCTCGACGGCATGCCGCGCGCCCTGGACCTGCCGACCGATCGCCCGCACCCGGCCGTCCGTAGCGTGCGGGGCGCCGTGCACGACTTCGCCATCGAGGGAGAGACCTTCCGCGCCGTGGCGAGCCTCGCCCGTCGCCGCGGCGCCACGCCCTTCATGGTCCTCCTCGCTGCCTTCGCCGCCGTCCTCCAGCGCTTCACCGGCCAGGACGATCTCGCGGTCGGCACCCCCATCGCCGGCCGCACCCGGCCCGAGACCGAGCTCCTGATCGGACTCTTCGCCCGGACGCTCGTGCTGCGCGTGGACCTCGGGAAGAACCCGAGCTTCCTCGAGCTCCTGGGCCGCGTGCGGGAATCGACCCTCGCCGCCCATGCCCACCAGGACGTGCCCTTCGAGCGCCTGATCGAAGACCTGGCCCCGCACGACCCGAGCCGGCCGCCCCTGGTGCAGGCGCTCTTCAGCCTCCGGCCGGCCACGGCTCCCTTGGAGCTGCCCGGCTTCCACCTCACCACCTACGACCTGCCGACTGGCACGACGCGTTTCGAGCTGATCTGCACCCTGGCCGAGACCGCGCACGGCCTCGCCGGGACTCTCAAGTACAGCCGGGACCTCTTTGAGCCCCCGACCATCGAGCGCCTCATCGAAGGCTTCGGCCAGCTGCTCGCCGAAGCTCTGGCGGATCCGGAAAAGCCCGTTACCGAGCTGGCAGAAATGGAGCCCGCGGTTGTTTGACAGGGCCGTGGAAGTGATCAGGCAGCGCCGTGCCAAAGCTTCTTAAAAAAATATAGACGCTGCTGTATCCTTTTCGGTCCGAAGTGGCACCTTGATCTCTAGAGACGAACAGACGTCAGAGGAGGATGTTCATGAGCGAAAAGTTAGTACACCGCTTTCGAAATAATGACAGAGCCATTGCCCTCGGCAATCCGGCTTGGGATGAGGCGCAAGCGCGCCATCTGATCGATTTGAGGGTTCGGGTCGTGGGGAACGATCGTCTGCAGGAGGAGGGCACTGACTTTCAGTTCGTGAATCTCTCGTCCTGCTCCTACCTGGGACTGCACAACCATCCCGCGATCCTCGAAGGAGCGATCCAGGGTTTGAGCGAGGCGCAGGTGCTCTGGGTGCCGGTGTCGCGCATCCGCATGCGCCTGGCGATCATGGACGAGGTCGAGCAGGGGCTGTCGGAGCTCTTCCGGGCGCATTGCATCGCCACGGTCACGGCCAGCGCGGCGACCGCCGGCGTGCTGCCTCTCATCGCGTCGGGCCACCTCTCCGACGGCACGCCGCCAGTGATGATCTTCGACAAGCTCTGCCATTTCTCGATGAACCTGATCAAGCCGATCTGCGCGGACGAGACCACTGTGCTGACCTCGCCGCACAACGATCTCAATTTCGTCGAGGACGTGTGCAAGAAGCACCCGCGCGTAGCCTACGTCGCCGACGGCGCCTACTCCCTCGGCGGAACGGCTCCGGTGGAGGGGCTGCTCGAGCTCCAGGACCGCTACGGGCTGTTCCTGTTCTTCGACGACTCCCATTCGCTGTCGGTCACCGGGAAGTACGGCGAGGGATATGCGCGCTCGCTGATGGGAGCGGAGCTCCACCCGCGGACGGTCCTCGTGGCCTCCCTGGGCAAGGCCTTCGGGGGGAGCGGCGGGGTGATCCTGCTGCCTTCGGCGAAGCACCACGACATCACGGTCCGCTTCGGCGGGCCGCTCGCCTGGTCGCAATGGCCCAACAGCGCCGGGCTCGGCGCGGCGCGGGCCTCGATCGAGATCCACAAGTCGCCTCTGCTCAAGGAGCTTCAGGCCAAGCTGCGGAAGAACCTCGCGTACTTCGACAGCCGGATCCACACGGAAGAGAAGGGGGACAACTCGTCGATCCGGCTGGTTGTGATCGGTGACGAGATGCGGACCTCGGAAGTCTCGGGCGAGATCTTCCGCCGCGGCTTCTACACCTCGCCGGTGTTCTTCCCCGTCGCCGAGAGGGGCAAGGCGGGGCTGCGCGTGATGATCCGTGCCGACAACAATCTGAAGGACATCGAGGCATTCTGCAACGCTGTGGAGGAGCTGGTCCCGCAGCACCAGGGCGTGGCTGTCGCTTGAAGAGCGTGTGACCGGAGGGGCTCCCAGGCGGCGGAGCCCCTCTCGGTTCTGATCCCGCCGGCTGATCCCGCCCGTCCCGCCATTTTGACGTTATCGATCTTGTTGTGACGCGCCAAGCTGGCCGTCCGTATATCTGTCTGAAAGAGCAGAGATCGATCGGCGCCGATCCGAAATCGCTCTTCCGGCTCGACACGAAGTCGCGCTCGAGCCGCAAGGGAGCGGATGCTCCGGGTCCTCCCGGCGCATCGAGACAACAAAATAGACCGATAGGAGTGATCGCATCATGAAAAGGTATACGTGTGTCTTCGCCCTGCTCGCCGCCCTCCTGGCCACGCTCGCCCTGCCCTCGGCCGCGCTCGCCGAGACCTCCCACTTCCGTGGAAAAACGGCCTACGGGGATTTCTACTCCTTCGATCCGACCGGCTGCATCAGCACCTCGGTCTATATCTTCGCCACCGAGAGCCGTTCCCAGGTTTCGCCGGGAGGCGGCTCGGCGGATGGCACCGCGGCCAGCATCAGCATCTATCAGTACAACGATTGCACCTATGAAGAGGTGGCCTGCCTGTATGGCTCGATCTCGCCGTCGAACAGTGAGTTCAACATCGCCGGCAATCTCGCCTCCGCCACCTTGAACGCGACGTTCGAAGCCTATAACTGCCTCACCGGCGCCGCGCAACCCGTCTCCGCCGCAATGACCTGGACGGGCGAGGGGGACGTGTCGCGTGGGAGCTATCACAACTCCTACAGCTTTGGTGGCTACCGGTACTCCTACCGCTCCAGCGGTCAGTCCCGCTTCGCCACGCTGAGCGGCAGCGTCACGTTCGGCGGCACGACCCTGAACCTGGAGAACGACTACTACAGCTATGGCGCGTTGAGCGTGTCGAGCGGCGGCACGATCTACAACAACCACTAGACGCGGCTCCGCGGAGCCCGACGTTTCCCGTCGGGCTGCCTTCTCCACTCGGAATTGTGGTAAAGTTGAAGTGCTTCAATTGTAGAACCCTTGGTACGCAGACGAGGTCGAATCGCGGAGCGCTGCGAGACAGGAGGTCTGCACGTGGGCACTTTCTCTTCTCGTCGTCGGTGTGGGTTGTGGCTGCTCTTTCTTTGCGCGTTCCTGCCAGCGGCCGCGTACGCTCAGGAAGAGGAGCCGCAACCCTTTCTCGAGCCGGCGGAGATGATGCACGCCAGCATCCAACCCGAGGCCGTGGTGGAGAGCCATCCCGAGCAGAACGGCCGGTGGGACACGCTGCCGATCGTCATGCCCATCAACCCCGTGCACGTCGCCCTGATGCGCACGGGCAAGGTGCTGATCGTTGCGGGCTCCGGCAATGATGCGGGCAACAAGAGCTTCCAGGCGGCCGTCTGGGATCCCCAGGCCCTGACGATCAGGACGTTCAAGCTCTCCTATGACATGTTCTGCAATGGCATGGTGATCTTGCCGGACGGCCGGCCGTTCGTCCTCGGGGGCACCCTGAAGTATGACCAGTTCCTCGGAGAGCCCCGGGCTTCCGCTTTTGATCCGGCGACTGAGAAATTCGCGGACCTGCCGAAGATGAGCGGTGGCCGCTGGTATCCCACGGGCACGGTGCTGGGCGACGGCTCGGTCCTCGTCTATTCCGGCCTGAATGATACGAATAGCAAGACCAATCGGACCGTCCAGATCTGGACGGGAAAAGCCTGGACTCCGGCCGGAACCGCTTTCTCCGGTGTGCCCCTGTATCCTCGCGAGCACGTGCTGCCGAATGGAAAAGTCTTCGTCTCCGGTTCCGACCGCACTTCGAGGATCTATGACCCGGCCACTCGGACTTTCATCACGGTGGCAACGACCCTTTTCGGCAGCGATCGGCATTATGGCACCTCGGTGCTGCTGCCGCTGACTCCGGCCAACGGGTTCAAGCCCAGAGTGATGATCCTGGGAGGCGACGACCCCGCGACCGACACGACCGAGCTGATCGATCTGTCGGCCCCGACGCCGAAGTGGGTCCAGGGGCCGCGGATGACGAAGGGAAGAATCCAGTTGAACGCGACTCTCCTGCCCGACGGCAAGATCCTGGTTTCCGGTGGATCGGTGAAGGATGAAGACAAAGCCACGGCGGTCAAGGAGGCACAGCTCTACGATCCGGACAGCAACACCTTCCGTTCCGGCAGCTCGATGGAGTTCCCGCGGCTCTACCACTCGAACACGCTGCTCCTGCCGGACGCCACGGTGGTGGCGCTCGGGGGCAACCCGCAGCGCAAGGTCTACCAGCACGAAGTCGAGGTGTATTCGCCGCCCTATCTGTTCAAAGCCGACGGCAGCCCCGCCAAGCGGCCGGCCATCACCGATGTTCTCTCCAGAGCCATCGGATATGGCACGCCGTTCAAGGTGAGCACTCCGGACGCGGCGAAGATCAAGTCGGTCGTCCTGATTAGAGCCGGCGCGGTGACCCACTCCTTCGACATGGAGCAGCGGCTGGTCGGCCTGTCGTTCACCACCGGCCCCGGCGAGCTCACCGTAACAGCGCCTGCCACTGGAAACCTCGCGCCTCCCGGCTATTACCTGCTCTTCATTCTGGACACCAATGGCGTGCCCTCGGTGGCGCGGTTCGTGCGCCTGTCCCAGGAGACCGGCCTGTTCAGGCGCTTGTTCGGCCGCCGGTGAAGGCGGCGCCGACTGCACCGCAGAAGGCGCCGCCCGGCAGGATCAGCGCCTCGCGGCCGCTCATCTGGACGGTCCGCCGCAGGATCTCCTGTAGCGTGGGATTGGCTTCCAAAGTGCTGCCGCCGAACACCAGCGTCTCGATCGACCGGGCGTGCGCGATCGCCGCACAAGTGATCCCGACGTTCTCGCCGATGAGCCCCAGGAGCGCATGGGCCAAGTCTGCTGGATCAGGTAAACCCGCCGGATCGGACGAATCGAGCTTGGCGAAATTCGCGGCCGTCAGGTCGGGGGGCAACGCGATGCCCCCCTCGGGGTAGACGTCGCGCACGAGCAGATCGACCCGGCCGCGCTCTCCCCGGGCGGCGAGCGCGATGATCTCGGCGAACGATCCGGTCCGGCAGAGGAGCCGCGCGAGGCCGAGCAGCGTGCCCCCGCCGAGCGCCGTTCCCCCGACCCGCTGCATGGCCTCGCCGTCGATCTCCAGGATCGACGTGCCCGTGCCAAGGCTCACCAGCAGATAGCGCGGCGGGAGGGTCCAGCCGGCGCGACCGGCGAGCCATTGCGCGCCGCGCGCCCAGGCCGTGAACTCGGAGACCTGATGGACAGGAATTCCGTCGAGGGCCGCCACCACACGCGGGGCACCGCCTCCCGTCACGTGAACGCTCTCCGGCTGCCACGCGTCAACCCGGCGCCGGACCTCGTCGATCGCTCCCGCGGGGAGGATCTCCGTCTCCCAATCTTCCCGCAGGAGAGCGAGCTTCCAGAGGCTCGCTCCCGCGTCGATTCCCAGGCGGCCAGGCCCACGCTCGTCGGTCATCAGGCTCTCCGTTCAGTGGCCGCGGTTCCCGCAGCCTTTGCCGTCGGTGACGCTCGTCAGAAGCCCATCGGCCGCGGTGATCGTCCGGCTGTAGCAATCGCCGTCGCTCGTCCGCTGATCACATCAGCGAGACGGCTCTCTGCAGGAACCAGAAAGTAGCCATCGCGCCGATTCCGTAGGCCGGTAGGGCCTGTGCCCATCGCGGCCAGGCGACGGGGACCTTGCGGAGCGCCGCGGCGACGAGGAGCACGGCGCCGACGAAGGCGAGCTGGCCGAGCTCGATGCCGACGTTGAAGGAGAAGAGCGCCAGCGGGATCTCCGCCGTGGGCAGGCCGACCTCGGCCAGGGCTCCGGCAAAGCCGAGGCCGTGCAGCAGGCCGAAGCCGCCGGCGACCGCCCAGGGGGCTCTCTGCGTCAGCGTCCGCCTGCCCTGGTATGCGCTGGTGAGCTCGACCGCGAGGGCGTAGATGCTGAGAGCGATGGCGGCCTCGATCGGGGCTTGCGGCACGTGCACAACCCCCAGCGCCGCCAGGGCGAGCGTGACGCTGTGGCCGGCGGTGAAGGCGGTGATCGTCCACGCCAGCGACCGTCCCCAGCCGACGAGCAGCACCAGGGCGAGCACGAAGAGGAGGTGGTCCCAGCCGAGCAGGATGTGCCCGACTCCCAGCGCGGCGTAGTCCTTGAAGACTCCGGCGTCGCTGCTGTCGGCGTCGATCGTGAAGCTGGGCGCCTCGGCCTTGAGCACGTGCCGGAGCCGGCGGCCGTCGCGCAGGGTGATGCGCAGGAGCACGTCGGCCTGGCTGCCGGCGATGCCCTCGACTCCCACCGACTTGCCCGTCAGGCCTCCCGGGCACCGCATCCGCCAGCGGGCGCGGACTCCGGTGCCCTCCTTCTGCACCTCCGGATTGCCGAGGCCTTCACACTCGACCGGCAGCACCGGACGGAGCTGGCTGCCCTGCACCCGGACCGCCGGCTGCTTCCACCGCACGGCGGCCTCGCCGGCCGAGACCTCGTCGATCTCGAGCAGGGCGGGCGCGAACTGGTGGGCCCGCGCCGGGGCGGCTCCCGCGAGGGCAACGAGGGCCAGGAGGAGGCCCCGCACGAGCACGCCGAGCGGGGATCGAGCCATCACGAAACCCTCCCCGGTACGACGATCTCGAATTCGGCGCGCAGCTCGCGGAGCCGCAGCCGGAGCCACTCGTCGGCCAGCTTCTGGAGCACCGCCTGCTCGACCTCACCCCGCACGGCCTCCAGCGGGAAAGCGCGGGCCTCCTGGACCTCGTGGACCCAGACCAGATGGTGCCCGTAGTCCGAGGGGATCGGCTCCGACCAGCTCCCGGGCCGCAGCTTCATGACCGCGGCGGCGAAGTCGCTGCCGAATTCCGACTGGAGGTCCTGCTCGGTCTGCAGGGCCAGGTGCACCGGCGCCGGCGTTTCGTCGGCGAGCGCCAGCGCGGCTTCGAGGTCGAGCTTCTCCGCGCGGATCCGCTGGAGCAGCCGGCGGGCCCTCTCCTCCGAATCCGGCCGCACGAAGCCGTTGCTCGCGACCTGCGAGATGCGGATGTGCGCCGGCCGGGTGAATTCCGCGGCATGGGCGGCGTAGAACTGCTGGACGACCTCCGGAGTCGGTTTCTGCACCAGCACGACGCTGCGGATGAGTCGCTTGGCGCTGTCGACGAGGATCCGCCGCACCACCAGATCCCCCTCGTGCAGGCCGAGATCCATGGCCGCCCGGGCCTTGCCGGACGGGGTCGCTTCGTGCGGATTGGCCTCGACGAAGTCGGCGATCTGCGCCAGGCG
>DATFPH010000092.1:0-19211 GCA_035264905.1 Thermoanaerobaculia bacterium | reverse complement strand
GTGGTGCGCTGGTGATGATGGAAAGAAATACTGGGTTTGTCTTTCCGGGCCAGGGATCGCAGAAGGTCGGCATGGGCCGCGCCTGGGCAGAGATGGCTGAGGAGGCCCGGCGGACCTTCGAGGAGGCCGACGAGGTTCTCGGCTTCCCTCTCTCCCGCCTCTGCTGGGAGGGGCCGGAGGAGGAGCTCGGCCTGACCACGAACACCCAGCCCGCTCTGCTGGCCACGTCGATCGCCATCTACCGCTCGCTGCTGCCGCAGGGCCTGTTCGTCGAGCCGGTAGCGATGGCTGGGCACAGCCTGGGCGAGTACTCCGCCCTGGTGGCGGCCGACGCCCTCGACTTTGCCGATGCGCTCCGTCTGGTGAGGCGGCGCGGCGAGCTCATGCAGGAGGCCGTGCCGGTCGGCGTGGGCGCCATGGCCGCCTTCATCGGCTTGGACGATCAGGCGG
Organism: Thermoanaerobaculia bacterium; assembly: GCA_035264905.1. Lineage (GTDB taxonomy): Bacteria > Acidobacteriota > Thermoanaerobaculia > Multivoradales > UBA5704 > UBA5704. The sequence continues at coordinate 18,761 of DATFPH010000092.1, read as the reverse complement.
TCGCGGCGGTCGCTGAGGATGCCTCTCAAGGAGAAATCTGCGCCGTGGCCAACTACAACAGTCCGGGCCAGACGGTGATCGCCGGCCATAAGGCGGCAGTGGACCGCGCCGTGGCCATGGCCAAAGAGCGCGGAGCGCGCAAGGCCACTCTTCTGCCGGTCTCGGCCCCATTCCACTCGCCGATGATGCGGCCGGCCCGGGAGGGTATGGCCGGCGAGCTGGCGAAGGTGACGTTCCGGGCCCCCCGGATGCCGGTCGTGACCAACGTGGACGCGGCCCCGGTGAACACCGGAGAAGCGGCCCGGGAAGCCCTGGAGCGCCAGATCGATGGCCCGGTGCGCTGGGTCGAGTCCGTGACCTGGATGGCGCAAAATGCCGGCGTCAGGAGATTCCTGGAGATCGGACCGGGCAACGTGCTCACCGGGCTCAACCGCCGGATCGCCACCGGAACGGTGTGCGCCAGCCTGAGCGATCCCGAGCAGCTCCGCAAGTACATGGCCTTGGTGGAGGAACCTGATGTTCAAGCTTGACGGCAAGACGGCCCTGGTGACCGGGGCCTCCCAGGGGATCGGCGAGGCCATCGCACGCCGGCTCGCGGAGCGGGGAGCGCGGGTAGTGCTCGCGGCCCGCAGCGAGGACAAGCTCAAGGATCTGGCGGCACAGATCGACGCCGGCGGCGGCTGCGCGCGCCCGCTCGCCCTCGACGTCAGCCAGCCCGAGACCTTCGCCGAGCGGCTCAAGCAGCTCCCCGAGGACTTCGCCGCCGTGGACATCCTGGTCAACAACGCCGGGATCACGGCCGACAACCTGCTGGCCCGCATGTCGCTGGACGACTGGGACCGGGTGCTGCGCACCAACCTGACCGGGGCGTTCGCCCTGAGCAAGGAGGTCCTGCGCGGGATGATGAAGAAGCGTTGGGGCCGGATCGTCAACGTCGGCTCGGTGGTGGGCCTGATGGGCAACGCCGGGCAGGCGAACTACGCCGCGGCCAAGGCCGGGCTCATCGGCTTGACCAAGTCGCTCGCCCGCGAGCTGGGGAGCCGGAACATCACGGTCAACGTCGTGGCTCCCGGCTACGTCGTGACCGCGATGACTGACAAGCTGCCGGAGCAGGCGCGGGAAGAGCTCATCGGGCAGATCGCCCTGAAGCGCCTGGGCACGGTGGACGACGTCGCCGCCGCGGTCCTCTATCTGGCGAGCGAGGAGGGTGGGTACGTCACGGGGCAGACTTTGAACGTATCGGGCGGTCTGTATATCTAAGTCCCGGATGGACTCGCGGCGCCTCTTTATGTTAGAACCGCTCCTCGGTGCGCCGAGGTGCGCCTATTCGGAATTTCAAGAGACAAGCAAGGAGGGGTTTTCCCTATGGCCATTGCGGAACGGGTGAAGAGCATCATCGTGGAGCAGCTCGGTGTCGACGAAGAAGAGGTCACTCAGGAGGCCAGCTTCACCGACGATCTGGGCGCCGACTCGCTGGACATCGTCGAGCTGGTGATGGCGTTCGAGGAGGAGTTCGGGATCGAGATTCCCGATGAGGACGCCGAGAAGATCAGCAACGTGAAGGACGCGATCACCTACATCGAGAGCAACGCCGGGGATCAGAACTGAGCTCCCCGCCGAGCCGCCAACCTCAATCTGACGAATCCGCCGAGATCTTGAGCTCCACCGCACGCCGCCGCGTCGTGGTCACCGGAGTGGGGCTGGTGTCCCCCCTCGGGGTGGGCACCGCCCAGAACTGGGAGGCCTTGCTCGAAGGGCGGAGCGGGATCGGTCCGATCACCCGCTTCGACGCCTCCCGCTATCCCACCCGCATCGCCGGAGAGGTCAAGGGGTTCAATCCCCTGGACTTCCTCGACAAGAAGGAAGTCAAGAAGAGCGACACGTTCATCCACTACGGTCTGGCGGCGGCGCAGTTCGCCGTGGAAGATTCCGCCCTCGTCATCGACGAGAGCAACGCGGACCGGGTGGGGGTCGTGATCGGCTCGGGCATCGGCGGACTGCCGCTCATCGAGGCGACACACAAGGTCCTGCTCGAGCGTGGTCCGGATCGCGTGTCGCCGTTCTTCATCCCGGGTCAGATCGTCAACATGGCCGCTGGGCAGGTGTCGATCCGCTGGGGCGCCCGGGGGCCCAACACGTCGCCTGCCACGGCGTGCACCACGGGTCTCCATGCGGTCGGCGACGCGTTCCGGCTGATCCAGTCAGATGACGCGGACGCGATGATCGCCGGCGGCACCGAAGCGGTGATCACGCCGCTCGCGGTCGCCGGCTTTTGCGCCATGCGTGCGATGTCGCACCGCAACGACGATCCGGAGAAGGCGTCGCGCCCCTGGGACGTCGGGCGGGACGGCTTCATCATCAGCGAGGGTGCGGGCATCGTGATCCTCGAAGAGCTGGAGCACGCGCGCCGGCGGGGCGCGCAGATCTACGCCGAGGTGGTCGGCTACGGGATGAGCGCCGACGCCTACCACATCTCGGCTCCGCACCCTGAAGGGCATGGCGCGGTGCGCGTCATGCAGTCGGCGCTCAAGAACGCCGGCCTGCCGCCGGAGGCCATCGGGTACATCAACGCCCATGGCACGTCCACGCCCCTCGGCGACCTGTCCGAGGTGCGGGCGGTCAAGCAGGTGTTCGGCGACCACGCCTACAAGCTGGCGGTCTCCTCGACGAAGTCGGCGACCGGGCACCTTCTCGGCGCGGCCGGCGGTCTCGAATGCGGCATCCTGGCGCTCGCCATGAAGCACCAGATCCTGCCGCCCACCCTGAACCTGGACGAGCCCGGCGAAGGGTGCGACCTCGACTTCGTCCCCCATAAGCCCCGCCCCACCGACCTGGAGCACGCGCTCACCAACTCCTTCGGCTTCGGCGGCACCAACGGGGCGTTGATCATGAAGCGATGGAGCTAGGAGGCAGGCACAAGACCTGCCCCTACGTAGGGGCAACCCTTGTGGTTGCCCTGCCTTCCTTCCGCTACCGCACCTCCACGTCCACCACCACCACCTCCTGCAGCGCCCGGTCGAAAAACACCTCCATCCGCTCGAAGAAGTGGCGCATGGAGGGGGCGCCGAAGGCGTGCTTCTGGCCGGGATAGAAGGCCTGCTCGAAGGGGATGCCCGCCTTGATCAGGGCGTCGCTCATCAGCACCGTGTTCTGCGGATGGACGTTGTCGTCCGCCAGGCCATGGACGATGAGGAGGCGGTCCTTCAGCTTGGTCGCGTAGGTCAGCGGCGAGGATTCGAGAAACCCGGACTCATTGGTCTGCGGCGTGCCGAGATAGCGCTCGATCCAGACTGAATCGTAGAGGCGCAGGTCGGAGATCGGGGCGCCGGAGACTCCTGCCTTCCAGACGCCGGGCCGATGCACCAGACAGTAGAGCGTGTTGTAGCCGCCGCCGGACCAGCCCCAGGTGCCGATCCGCGCGGGGTCGGCCCAGCCCTGGGCTTTCAGCCAGTCGATCCCGGCGAGCTGGGCGGCCAGGTTGACCTCGCCCATGCGGCGGTGGTCCCGGTCCTCCCCGGCCTTGCCAAAGAACAGGGAGACCTGGTTGTCGAGGCTGAAGACCACGTAGCCGCGCTGCGCCATCCGCTTGTGCCAGAGATCGCGCCGCCGGCTGTCCCAATGCCGGAAGACCACCTGCGAGGTGGGGCCGCCGTACTGATAGACGATCACCGGATACTTCTGTTTGGGGTCGAAGCCGGGGGGCTGGATCATGCGCGCCGGCAGCCGCGAGCCCTCCGGGCCGGGGATCGTAAAGTAGGTGTAGGGCGGCAGGGTCTCGGGATTGTAGGTCGTCGGCTCGTCCCACGGGAGCGGGACAATGGAGCCGTCCGCCCGCCGCACCTCGCTGCGCGGTGGGGAGTCCGCCGTGGACCAGGAGTGGACCCAGGCACCGGATTTCGTGTCGACCGTCGCCCCGTGCTCGGCCTCCTGCACGGTGAGCGTCTCCGCGTTGCTCCCAGCGGAATTCAGGCGGACGCGCAGCACGTGCCGCTCGGCGGGGCCGAGCCCCTGGGCACGGTAGGCGGTGAAGATCACCCAGCTCCCGTCGTCGGCCACGCCGTCGAGAGAGGTGACCGCCCACCCCTCGGGCGACACAGGCCGGACGATCCGGCCATCGGCGCCGGCGAGATAGAGCTGGCGCCAGCCGCTCCGCTCCGAGCCCCAGAGGAAGCGGCCATCCGGCAGGAAGGCGAAGTCCTTGCCGAGATTGACCCAGGTCGGCCACTGGTCGGTGAGCAGCGTGGAGCAGCGGCCGTCGGCGGAGCCGCAGCGGAGGAGGTCGAGCCGCTCCTGACCGCGGCTGAGGGCCTGGACGGCCACGGCATCCCCCTTGGGTGTCCAGGCCACGCGGACCAGATATTGGTCCTGCTCCCCCGTCTGCATCCAGACTGTCTGGCCGCTCGCGAGATCCAGGACGCCGACGCGCACCACCGGATTGGGATCGCCCGGCTTCGGATATTTCTGCGAGGTGACCTGCGGGTGCACGGGCGAGTCGTCCACCAGAGGGTGGACCGGAACCTGCCGCTCATCGAAGCGGTAGTAGGCGATGCGCGTGCCGTCAGGGCTCCACCAGTAGCCGGTCGCCTCACGGTCCCAGATCTCCTCCCAGTAGAGCCAGTCGGTGGTGCCGTTCAAGAACGCGCCATCCTGGCCGTCGCTGGTGAGCGCCTTCTCGGTGCCGGTTGCGAGATCCAGGAGCCAGAGGTCGAAGTCGCGCACGAAGGCCACCCGGCTGCCGTCGGGCGAGGGCTTGGGGTCGGTCTCCTCCTCGTCTGTGCGGGTCAACCGCCGGAGCTCTCCGGCCGTCCCGAGGGGAAAGAGCCAGAGGTCGCCGCCCGCGACGAGCAGGAGCCCGTCCCCGCGCGGCAGCCAGACGACCTGGTCGAAGTCGAGGTCGTCCTTGCCCGCGACCTTCTCCAGGTCGGCGAGCCGAAGGATGGGCTCGGTCGCACCCTGGCCTCCCCTCCCGGGAGCCAGATCGAGCAGCCAGAGGGCCTCGGTCCGCACGTAGAGGAGCCGGGTGCCATCGGGCGACCAGACCGGGTCGTCGGCGCCGCGGCCGCTGGAATCCTCGGCGAACATGGCGTCGTAGCTCAGGACGTCGCTCGGCTTCTGAGCGGCGGCTGCCGGGGAGAGGGCCGTCAGGCCCAGGAGCGAGAGGAAGAGCAGGGTGCGCATGGGGCCGAATTCTAACCGGTCTGATCCGGACCCCGGCCTGCAACCTTTTCAAGCAAATGGTCGTACTGAGAGTCGATGGTGCTTCAGAGCACCGAACCGGAGGAGGACAGATCCATGACATCCCTGACCAGACGGTCCGCACGTGCGGCGGCGTTGATCCTTTCGATGACCTCGATCGTGGCGGTGGCGGCTGCCGCTCCCGCGAAGACCCGCTCCTTCCGCCAGACCTTCCCCGCGCAGCAGGGAGAGGTGCGGCTCGGGAACCTCGCGGGCCGGGTCGAGCTGGTCCGCGCTCCCGGGAACCAGGTGATCGTGGAGACGGTCATCCATGCGGCCGGCTCCAGCGAGAGCGAGACCCAGCAGCTCCTGGACGGCATGAAATGGGTGAGGAGCACGGACGGCAAGGGGCACGAAGAGATCGTCCTCTCCTATCCGGTCGATGACTATCGCGGCTTCGCCTATCCCCGGCCCGGACATGACGGCGACGATCTGCCGGAGTGGCTGAGCTGGCTGGAGAACGCGGGCCACACCTCGACCGTCTTCCGCGGCGAACGGGTGCGGATCTACGGCAAGCCGCAGGCTTCGGTCCCGGTCCTCTACGCCGACTTGAAAATCGCCCTGCCCGCGGGCAGCCAGATGGTCGTCCGCAACGCCGTCGGCGCGGTGCGCGGCGGGCAGCTCGAAGGGACCTTGCAGGTGAAGACCGGAAGCGGCGACATCGAGATCGTCTCGCACTCCGGCCAGCTCACCCTGGACACGGGCTCAGGCGACGTGACGGTCGGCTCGGCAACCGGGGAGACGCGGATCGATACGGGCTCGGGGGACGTGGTGGTCCGCAAGCTGATCGGCAACGGCGTGGTCGACACCGGGTCGGGCGACGTGACGGTCGAGAACGTCTCGGCCGGCAAGCTCTCCGTGGACACGGGCTCGGGCGACGTGATGGTGAAGAACGGCACGGTGAGCCACGTCCTGGCGGACACGGGCTCGGGCAGCGTCCAGGTGGTGAGCGTGGAGCTGGAGGAGCTCGACGCAGACACCGGCTCGGGCGACGTGGTGGTCCGCAGCTCGCTGGCCCAGGCGAAGCGGGTGAAGGCCGAGACCGGCAGCGGCGACGTGACGATCTACGGCGGCCCCGAAGCCTCCTTCGACATCGAGTCGAGCCAGGGGAGCGGAGAGCTCCTGGTGCGCTACGACGACGCGCAGATCCGCAAGGAGGGCAAGAAGGTCGTCGGCGCCCGCCGCGGCGACGGCCAGACGGTGATCCGCGTGGAGACCGGGAGCGGCGACTGCGTGATCACGCCGCGCGAGCGGGGGTAGGTTTTTTCCCCTACATCTTTCCGTAGTTCGGCCCGCCGCCCCCCTCGGGGGGCACCCAGGTGATGATCTGGTACGGGTCCATGATGTCGCAGGTCTTGCAGTGCACGCAGTTGCTGGCGTTGATCTGCAGACGCCGGCCAGCCGGGACGGCAGGGTCGGCGACCATCTCGTAGACGGCGGCCGGGCAGAAGCGCTGGCAGGGGTTAGCGTATTCCACCGTGCAGCGCTCGACGCAGATGCTCGTGTCGTGCACCAGCAGATGGACCGGCTGGTCCTCGTCGTGCGCGGTACCTGAGTGGTAGACGTCGGCCAGGCGGTCGAAGGTGAGGGTGCCGTCGAGCTTGACCGGCTCCGGCGGCTTCATGGCCTTCCCCTCGGGCGTCTGGAGGTTCACCATCCGCTCGTGGCCTGCGTGGGTACCTAGCCGCTCCTTGACTCCCCAGCCGCGCCCCCCGGTCACCAGTCCGACGCCAGCCTGGTACATCCCGGGAACCAGGCCGTGGTCGAACGCCTGGTGGAAGTTGCGCACCGGCCACAGCTCCTTCTTGATCCAGCTCGCCTCGACCTTCTCCCCGAAGCGCGCCAGCCGCTCGGCCGTGGCGCCGCCGGCCGCGAGAGCCTCCAGGATCGTCTCGGCGGCCAGCATCCCGGACTTCATCCCCAGGTGAATCCCCTTGAGGCGCTGCCCATTCAGAAAGCCCGCCGAGTCGCCGATGATCAGGAAGCCGTCTCCCGAGCAACGGGGGAGCGACCACCAGCCGCCCTCGGGCAGCGCCTTGGCGCCGTAGAACGCCATCTTGCCGCCGCGCAGGATCTCGGCGATCTCCGGGTGGGTCTTGAGCCGCTGGAACTCCTGGTGCGGATCGAGCAGCGGGTTCTTGTAGTCGAGGCCGACGACCAGGCCGATGATGAATTGGTCGTTCTGCATGCCGTACGCAAAGCCGCCGCCGAACGTGCTCCAGTCCAGGGGCCAGCCCAGGGTGTGGATGACCTCGCCGGCCGCGACCCGCCCCGGTGGCAGGTCCCAGATCTCCTTCAAGCCGATGGCATAGACCTGTGGATTCTTCCCCTGCCAGAGGTTCAGGTCCGCGTCGAGCTGCTTGACCAGCGTGCCGCGCGGCCCCTCGCCGAGCACCACCACCTGCGCGCGGATGTCCACCCCGGGCTCGTAGTTGGCCTTCTTCTCTCCGGTATGCGAGATGCCGCGGTCGGCCGTGCGCACGCCGGCCACGCGGCCCTCCTCGATGAGGACGCGGGCGGCGGGGAACTCGTAGAAGACGTCCACCCCGGCGGCCTCGACCTTGGCGGCCATCCACTTCACCAGCTTGCCGAGAGAGGCCACGTAGTTGCCCGCGTTGTGGAGCGGCGGCGGGATCGGCAGGGAAAAGGCGCGCTTGCTCGTAAGGAACAGGAACCTCTCGTGGTCGTGCGCGACCTCGGCCTCGAACGGGGCGGATTTCCAGTCGTCCGGGAACAGCTCTTTGAAGGCCCGCGGATCGACGACGGCGCCGGAGAGGGCGTGGCTGCCGGCCTCGCGCCCTTTCTCAAGGACGGCAATCGAGAGCTCGCGGCCCGCGGCCTTCGCCTGCCGGGCGAGGTGATACGCCCCGGCCAGGCTCGCCGGTCCCGCCCCCACGAAGAGGACATCGATCTCCAGAGTTTCGCGTTCCTGATCTACCATACAGGTTCTGTGCTCCCGGAAGTTGCCGCCCCTCCTGCCGGCGGGCGGTGGGGATGCTACCATGGCGATCCGGGGCGCGGCAGCATCCGGCGCCTTTCCCGAGACGTAGAGACAATTGGAGGTGGTGCGCGATGATTCGGGAATCCCTGCCCCTGACCGACGAGCGTCTCCGGATCTGCGGAGTGGCTGCCGCAAGCGCGGCGCCCTCCTTTGCCGAGGACGTCCGCCGCGGGCTGACCGCGACCCCCAAGGTCCTGTTCCCCAAGTACTTCTACGACGCCTTGGGCTCGCGGCTCTTCGAAGCGATCTGCGAGCTGCCGGAGTACTACCTGACCCGGACCGAGACCGAGATCTTCCAGCGGTCCGCGGACGAGATCGCGGGCGCGCTGGAAGGTCCCGTGCGCCTCCTGGAGCTGGGGAGCGGCGACGGGCGGAAGACGCGCCTGCTGATCGAGGCGTTGGTGGGGCAGCAGGGGGGGCTGGAGTACCTGCCGATCGACGTCTCGCGCTCGGCGGTGGAACAGGGCGCCGAGCGGCTCCTCCACGCCTTTCCGGAGCTCACCGTCACCGCCTTCGTGGCCGAGTACCAGGCCGGCCTGCGGGCGCTTCGCACGGAGCGGGTCCCGCCCGGCCTCCGCACCCTGGTCCTCTTCCTCGGCTCGACGATCGGCAACCTCGACCCCGGCGAGCGGATCGTGCTCCTGCGCGAGATCCGCGGCGTGCTCCGCCCGGGCGACGGCCTGCTGCTCGGGGTGGATCTCAAGAAGGCGGAGAGCGTCCTCGTGCCGGCGTACGACGACGCCCTGGGCGTGACCGCCGCCTTCAACCTGAACGTCCTGGTGCGGATCAACCAGGAGCTGGGGGGAGGGTTCGACCTGGGTACCTTCCGCCACCGGGCGCGCTGGAACGTGGATCTCGGCCGGATCGAGATGCACCTGGAGAGCCTGCGGGAGCAGACAGTCCCGATCCCGGACCTCGGCCTGGAGATCCGCTTCGCCGCGGGGGAGACGATCCACACCGAGAGCTCGTACAAGCTCGACCCGGCACAGGTGGCGGAGATGGCCACGGCCAGTGGCTTCGCGGTGCGCCGGACCTGGACGGACCGGGGCGGGCGGTTCGCGTCGATTCTCCTTGGAGCCGTCTGAAGCCCCGGTTATACTCGTGGGGATGAACGCGACCGGCCGATACCATTCGGAAGACTTCACCGAATCGGAGCGCTCGCTCCTCTCTCGTTTCTTCACGAATCTCGATTCTCCGGTCTTCGCGATCGTCAATCTCCCCCAGGTCGTCAAGGGCGCCCTCTTCGCCAGATACAGCCGTTCGCCGAAATCGCTGCGGCGCCTGTTTCTCGATGAGTTCGTCAACCGACCGGACGCCGGCGTGGCCGCCATCGCGGAGCACGCCGAGGCGAAAAACGAGGGGGTGAACGTGCGCCGGGCCGCGGAGTTGTACGACCGCATGTTCATGGACTATGGCGACGACTCGGTCGCGCAGCTCGGCGGAGCCCACGTCGCCTGCGAGCAGGCGTCGAACATTCTCACGAAAGTCCTCGAGCGCGGCCGGTTGGCGGCCTATCTCGAGCAAAGCACGCGATATATCTATTTTGACAAGCCGTTGGGCGGCTCTTATCGCTACATGGTTCCCTCCGAGATCTCCGGCACAACAGCGGGCCAGCGATACCGTGCTGTCCTCGACGGATTGTTCGGCACCTATCGCGATCTGATCCCGCGGTTGAGTCAATTTTACGAAGATCTCTACCCGCGCGACCCGAAGGATTCAGAGCTCGTCTGGCGATCATCCATCCGCGCACGCGTCTGCGACGACCTGCGCGGCCTGCTGCCCGCCGCGACGCAGTCCAACGTGGGCATTTTCGCCACCGCACAGGCGTACGAGGCGCTCCTCCTCCGGATGCGCGCGCACCGTCTGGCCGAGGTCCGCGATTACGGAGACCTCCTCCTGGAGGAGCTGCGCAAGGTGATCCCCGCGTTCCTCCAAAGGGTCGACCTGCCGGAGCGTGGCGTGCAATGGAGCGAATACTTTTCAAAAATCGACCGGCAGATGGAGAGCCTGGCTGCGACGCTGGATGGCTCCGTCCCGCCGCGTCCCGAGGTCGCTCTGATCGAATGGGATCCAGAAGCGGAGCTCAAGATCGCCGCTGCGGCGCTCTATGAATATTCAGATGTGCCGGACGATCAGCTGCTTACGCGAGTGCGTGAGATGAGCGCGGAGGACCGACGCAAGATCCTGTCCGCTTACATTGGAGAGCGGCGCAACCGCCGGCACAAGCCAGGGAGAGCTTTCGAGCGGGCGTATTATCGCTTCGACATCCTGGCGAGCTACTCGGTCTTCCGCGATCTCCAGAGACACCGTCTGCTCACCCTCGAGTGGCAGAAGCTGTCAACGGTGCATGGCTACGACACGCCGGAAGCGATCGAAACCATCGGTGCCCAGGATCTTTGGCATACGGCGTTGCGGAGGGCCGGTGATCTCTATCAATCCTTGAAGGAAGATTTCAGTGCCGAGGTCGCGCAGTACGTGGTCCCCTTCGCCTACCGGGTGCGGTTCAATTTTCATCTCAACGTCCGCGAAGCGTTCCATCTCATCGAGCTGCGGACCCAGCGCGGCGGCGACCCGGCGTACCGGCGGATCTGCCAGACGATGCACCGCCTGATCCGCGAGCGGGCGGAGCACCGTCTGATCGCCGATGCGATGACCTTCGTCGATCACGAAGACTATGGCCTCGGCCGTCTCGACGCGGAGCGGCGAACCGCCGAGAGGCGCGCCGCCGCCGGCGTCGCATAGCGGCTCTCCGCCCGCACCTTTGACAAAACGGGACCGAGCGCTTACGATTTTGCGCCTCTGGGGCCGGCGTAGCTCAGTTGGTTAGAGCGCCTGACTGTGGATCAGGAGGTCTCCGGTTCAACCCCGGACGCCGGTACCAACCCTCGATCGAACCAGCTTTCGCTGGAGGACGGCTCCCATGACAGGCACTGTGGAAGCGCGCGTCTCGCGCGGCCTGAGAGACCTGCTGCCCGACCAGATGCTGGCCCGGCAGTGGATGATCGACACCATCCGGGGCGTTTACGAGCTGTACGGCTTCGTCCCGCTCTCGACCCCCGCCATCGAGTACCTGGACGTGCTGCGCGGCTCGCAGGCCGGCCAGGAGGCGCAGTCGTCCATCTTCACGGTGCAGAATCCGGAGGAGGAGGCCCTCGGCCTGCGCTTCGACCTGACCGTCCCCCTCGCTCGGGTCATCGCTCAGTATCGTGAGCTGCCGCGCCCGTTCCGCCGCTATCAGGTGGCGCCGGTCTGGCGCGCCGACAAGCCGGACAAGGGGCGCTTCCGGGAGTTCACACAGTTCGACCTCGACTCGGTCGGCGTGGAGTCCGAGATCGCCGACACCGAGATCATGGCGGGCATGTGCGACACGCTGCGGGCTCTGCGGGTCGGTCCCTTTCGCGTGCGTTTCTCCAGCCGGACGATCCTCAATGCCCTGCTCGCCTACGCCGGCATCCCGCAGGAGCGGTCGGTGGACGTTTTCCGCGTGCTCGACAAGCTGGACAAGGTGGGGATGAAGAAGGTCCGGCTGGAGCTGACCGAGGGGTATGTCGACGTCTCGGGCGACCCGATCCGCGGCCTCGGCCTGGAGAGCTCGCAGGTCGACAAAATCGAGCTCTTCCTCCAGATCAGCGCCGATGACCGCAACGCCACCCTGGAGCAGCTCCGCGCAACGTTCGCCGGCGTCGAGGGGGCGGCCGGCGAGCTCGCCAAGATCGAGCGGATCTCGAATCACCTCTACACGCTGGGCTATGGCGATGACGAGGTCTCGCTGGACGTCTCGATCGCCCGCGGCCTTGCCTACTACACCGGACCGGTGTTCGAGGCGAACCTGCTCGACGCGCCGCAGTTCGGCTCCGTGTTCGCCGGCGGCCGCTATGACGAGCTGGTGATGCGCTTCCTCGGCGAGCGGATCCCTGCCGTGGGCGCCTCGATCGGCGTCGACCGGCTGCTCGCCGCGCTGGTCCACCTCGGCCGGGTGGGACAGCAGAAGTCGACCGCCAAGGTGCTGATCACCCGCATGGACCCGGGCCTGGAGGCCGACTACGTCGCCATGACCTGGGAGCTGCGGCGGGCGGGCATCCCCGCCGAGCTGTACCTGGGGACGGCGAAGGGACCGGGCAAGCAGCTCAAGTATGCCGACGCCTGGGGAGTGCCGATCACCGTGCTCTACGGCTCCAACGAGAAGGAGCGGGGCGTGGTCACCCTCAAGGACATGGACATCGGCCGGCAGAAAGCCGAGGCGCTGGCCCGCCGCGAGGAGTGGCTGGAGGCGCGGCCCGGGCAGCGCGAGGTGCCGCGCGGTGAGCTGGTGGCCACGGTGCGCGAGATGCTCGCCGCCCAGGAGGCCGGGCAGTGAGTGAGCCCGCCCATTCCGACCGGCCGGTCGTCCTCGATGGCGGATCGCTGACCATCGAGGACTTGGCGCGGGTGGCGCGCGATCCGCGGGTACGCCTGGAGATCGCGGAGGAGGCCCTCGTCCGGGTGCGCGAGAGCCGGGAGCAGATCGAGCGCTTGACCGCCCGCTACCGCGAGGACTTCGACCGGTTCCGCCGCGGCGAGGACGTCCATCCCGTGTTCGAGTACGGCGTCACCACCGGCTTCGGCGAGTTCAAGAACATCCCGGTGGCGCCGGAGGAGCTGGTGCAGCTCCAGCGCAACCTCCTGCTCAGCCACTCCGTCGGGGCGGGCACCTCGGCCGATCCGGAGGACGAGGCTGGGTTCTACGAAGCGGACGTGATGCGCGCGGTGATCGTCATCCGCCTGAACGCCTTCCTCAAGGGCCACTCGGGGGTCCGCCCCGAGCTGGTGCGCACGCTCCAGGCCATGGTCAACCGGGGGATCGTGCCGCGCGTGCCGATCCACGGCTCGGTGGGATCGAGCGGCGATCTCGCGCCTCTGTCCCATACGTTCGTGGTGCTGCTCGGCGAGGGGAGCTGGTCGGTGGTCCGCGCACCCGAGGATCTCGGACGCCGCCCGCGCGAGCTGCGCCGCGATCTGGAGCGGCTCGCCGAGGATCTGGGGATGGAGCCGGCGCAGCCTTCTTATAAGGAAGGGCTCGCCCTGAACAACGGCACGACGTTCTCGACGGCGCTGCTCGCCCTGGCCGTCCATGACGCCGAGCGGGCCGCGCACACCGCGGACGTCGCCTGCGCGCTGAGCCTGGAGGCGGTCTGCGGCTGCGCGAGAGCGTTCGACCCGCGGGTTCATCGCGCGCGCGGGCATGCCGGCCAGATCGCCTGCGCGGCGAACCTCAGGAGCCTGCTGACCGGAAGCCGGCTGATCGAGAGGGCAGGCGCGGTCCAGGACGTCTACTCTCTGCGCTGCGCTCCGACCGTGCACGGCGCGGGGCGTGACGCGATTTCCTGTACCCGCCGTGTGGCTGAAGTAGAGATCAACGCGGCCACGGACAACCCGCTCTTCTTTCCGGCGGACGAGACGCCCCCGTGGGACTACGAGTTCCGCGCGAACTGGCCGGAGGGGTATAGCGGCGAGCAGCGGGCCGGCTATTCGGCCGGTAACTTCCATGGCGAGCCGATCGGCATGGCGGCGGATTTCCTGGCGATCGGCGTGGCCGAGCTGGCGAACATCTCGGAGCGGCGGGTGCAGATGCTGCTGGATTGCCGGCAGAGCCGCAACCTGCCGTCCAACCTGATCCCGCGGCGGGGGGTGAACTCGGGCTACATGCTGGTCCAGTACACAGCCGCGAGCCTGGTCTCGGAGAACAAGGTCCTGACGCATCCGGCCTCGGTCGACTCGATTCCGACCTCGGCCAACTCGGAAGACCACAACGCCATGTCGACGATCGCCGCGCGCAAGCTGCGGACGGTCCTGCGCAACGTGCAGGCGGTGCTGGCGATCGAGCTGCTGGTGGCGGCGCAGGCGGTGGAGTGGCGGGTGGCCATGAAGCTGGACCCGCGCTCAAAGGGGGAGGAGGACGGGGGCCACGTCCTGCGCGACTGGGAAAAGGCCGAGCGGGAGTCGCGGGACTTTGCGGAGCGCACCGCGCCGGAGCGCCGGGCCGACATCGCCGCCGCGCTGGGCGAGGGGACCCGCCGTGCCTACCTGGCCGTCCGTGAGCTCGCCGGCCCCATGCTCGCCGACCGCACCCTCGACGAGGATATCCGGGCGGTGCGGCAGGCGGTGGAGGCAGGGCGGATCTCTCCCGCTTGACAGCCCTTGGACCTCCTGCTGTAATGCCCTGCGAACGGGATTTTACGATGCGCTGCCCTGACCTTCGTTCCGTTTCCGCCGCGACCCTCTGGGGCTGGTGGCCGGTCCACGCGCATCATCATTCCGTGATCTAGACCGGGCAGCGTCCCGGCACGCGGACCCGGGACGAGACAGCCAGCCGCCGAACGCGCCTCTTTCCGGGTCCGGAAGGAGGCTTTCGTTTGGACGCAACTCTCGTCGCGACCCTCACCACGCCCCCGGGCGACGGCTTCGAAGCCGAGCTGGCCGATGTGGCATGGCTGGAGGTCCGGGCCGATCTCGTCGGCGATCTTCCCCCCGAGCCGCTGCGGGCGCGCTTCCATGGCAAGCTGCTCTACACCCTGCGCAGCCGCGCCGAGGGCGGTGTCTGGGAGGGATCGGTCGAGCGCCGCAAGCGCCGCCTCCTCGACGCCGCCGAGCGCTTCGACCTGATCGATCTGGAGTGCTCCCGCGACCTGTCCCCGGACGTCCTCAAGGCGATCCCGGCGCAGAAGCGGGTCATCTCCTGGCATGGGGCGGCCGCGAGCCCCGCCGGGCTCAAGGCGACGTTCGAGAAGATGTCCGCCGCCGATGCCCACCTCTACAAGCTGGTGCCGACCGCCTCGCAGTCGGGGGAGGAGATCCCGGCGCTCCTGCTGCTGGACAGCCTGAAACGCCGTGACGTCGCCGCTTTTTCAGTCGGTCCGATCGGCGCTTGGACGCGCCTCATCGCTCCCCGCCTCGGCGCGCCGGTGGTCTACGGCGCCCTCGGGGACGTCCCTGGAGCGCCGGGGCAGATCACCCTGCGCCGCCTGCGCAAGGACTTTGGCCTTCCCGCCCTGCCGCCCGTCCAGCGGCTCTTCGGCGTCGTGGGAAACCCGGTCCTCCACTCGCTGTCGCCGCGCCTGCACAACACGGCGTACCGGGAGCTGGGCCTTCCGTTCCTGTATCTCCCCTTCCATGTCGAGTCCTTTGGTGACTTCTGGCTGGAGGTCGTGGAGGGCGGCGCCCTGGAGCAGATCGGGATGCCTCTGCGCGGCCTGTCGGTGACCACTCCGCACAAGGAGGCCGCACTGGCCGTGGCGGCAGCGGCGAGCCCGCGCGCCGAGCTCGTCGGGGCCGCCAATACGCTGGTCAACCACCAGGAGGTGTGGGAGGCGGAGACCACAGACCTGGAGGGTGTCGTGATGCCTCTGCGGGCGCGTGGCATCGATCTCGCCACCCGCCGCGCCGCGGTGGTCGGGATGGGCGGCGCCGGGCGCGCGGCGGCCGAGGGGCTGGCAGTGGCCGGAGCCCAGGTGACCCTGGTGAACCGCAGCACCGAGAACGGCCAGCGCGCCGCCGACCTCCTCAAGCTCCCCTTTGTCCCACTCGATGAATTCGAGCCCTCTGCCTTCGACCTGATCGTCCACGCCACGTCCCTCGGCCGCGGTGCCGGCGAGCCGCTCCCGTTCCCGTTGGACGGTCTGCGCCCGGGCACGGTAGTGGTCGATCTCGTCTACAAAGCTGAGCCCACGCCGCTCCTCGCGGCCGCAGCGGCGCGGGGACTGACCGTCGTCGACGGCCGCGAGGTGCTGGTCTACCAGGCCCTCGGCCAGTTCCGCTGGATGACCGGGCGCGAGATGCCGCTCCCGACGGCTCTGCGGATCGTCGGTCTCGCGGAGGCCCCGGAGGACATCCCATGAGGGTCTCCGCCGCCCTGCCGATCGGCGTCGCGGCTCTTCTTTTCGAGAGCGCGCGCCGCCGCCGCGAGGCCGAGGGGCGGCTCGTCGCTCTGTTCGAGAAGGCTGGCTATGCCGAGGTCATCCTGCCGATCCTGGACTATCTGGAGCCCTATGAGGCGCTCCTGACCTCGGAGAGCCGGAGCGAGCTCTATCGCTTCATCGACCGGGACGGCGAGCAGCTCGCCCTGCGCGCTGACTTCACCCCGATGCTCGCCCGGCTCCTCGCGCCGCGCCTGGGCGCGCTGGAGCTGCCGCTGCGCGCCTTCTACCGCGGCGACGTGATTCGCTATGAGGAGGAGCGGGCCGGACGGCAGCGCGAGTTCTATCAGGTGGGTGCCGAGCTGCTCGGCGTGGCCGACGAGAGCGCCGAGCGGGAGATCCTCCACCTGTTCCTGGAGGCCCTGACCTGTGAGGACGGGAGCCGTCTCCAGGACATTCAGGTCGTCCTCGGGTTCGCCGGCGCTCTCGATCACCTGCTCCTGGATGCCGCGACGGATGATCCTCTCGCACTGGCCGCGGCTGTGGCGCGGCGCGAGCGCGGTCCGGTGCGGCTGGCCTGCCCGCGCCTTCTGGCCGTGGTGGAGTCCGGGCTGCCGGATCGGCCGGAGGATCTTGGACCCGCGGCGGCCGGCCTGGAGCGCCTTCTTGCTCTGCGCGACGAGCTTGCCGCGGCCTTCCCGGAGGTGCGTCTCGTCATCGACCTCGCCGAGTTCGCGCGCCATGGCCGCGATCCGCGGCTGACCGCCGGGTCCGGGGAGCGCTCCTATTACGACGGCGTGGTCTTCCGCGCCTTTGCCGGAGCGTCGGCGCTGCCCGTGGGAGGCGGCGGCCGGTATGACAGCCTGTTCCGCCGGCTCGGTGCGGAGGTGCCGGCGGTCGGCTTCTCCCTGAGCGTGGAGCGGCTCCTCGACGCCGGCAAACGGGGAAACTCATGATCCGCCTGGCCCTTCCCAAAGGACGGAACCTGGAGGTGGCCCTCGCCGCCTTCCGCGCTGCCGGTCTCCTGTCGGGACTGGACCTGAGCGGCCGCAGCCTCCTCGTGCAGCTCCCGGAGGAGGGGATCGAGGTCCTCTCGCTCAAGGACTGGGACATCCCGGTCTACGTCGAGCACGGCGTGGCGGACTTCGGGATCGTGGGGAGCGATCTATTGGCGGAGATCGACGGCGACCTCCTGGTGCCGGTGCGGCTGCGGGAAGGGCGCTCGCGGATGTCGCTGATCGGCCGCGCGCGGGAGCTCCCGGCGCCGGGGAGCCAGGTGCGGCTGGCCACCAAGTACCCGAACACGGCCCGCCGGATTCTGGAGGGGCGTACCTGGGGAGCCGAGATCGTCAAGCTCTCGGGCTCGATCGAGCTGGCGCCGCTCCTTGAGCTCGCCGAGGTGGCCCTGGACATCGTCCAGACCGGCCGCACGCTGGTAGAGAACGACCTCGTCGAGATCGAGACGGTGGCCGAGGTGGCTGCCTGCCTGGTGGTCAACCGCGCCTCGTATCAGCGCCACCGCGCGTTGCTCAATGATTGGATCGGCCGCCTGGAGGCGGCGGAGGTGGTGGCATGACGAGCGGACCGATCCGCGTCGCGGCGGCCGACAGCCCCGAAGGCCGGGAGGCCGTCGAGCGTCTGACCGCCCGCGGCGGCGAGATCCTCGACGCGCAGACCCTGGGCCGCGCCGCCCGGATCGTGGACGACGTCCGGCGCTGGGGGGATTTCTCTCTCCTCCAATACGCCCGCGAGCTGGATGGCGCCACGGCCAGGGCGGTGGAGGAGCTGGCGCTCGAACCCTCACCCCCTAGCCCCCTCTCCCACCCGCACTCCCCGGCCCCCGGGAGAGGGGGAAACTTGCCGGTCGGGTTCACCGAGGCGATGGAGGAGGCGATCGCCGCAGTGGAGCGCTTCCACGCGCCCCAGGTGCGCCAGGGGTACGTCCAGGAGAGCGATGGGGTCATGCTGGAGGAGCGAATCGAGCCGCTCCGACGGGTCGGCGTCTATGTGCCGGGCGGTCGTGCGGCCTATCCCTCGACCGTGGTGATGACCGTCATCCCTGCCCGGGTGGCTGGCGTCGCGGAGATCGCGGTCGCTACGCCGCCGGGCTCGTGGCGCTCGAACGCGGCCCTGCGCTGGACCCTCGCCCGGCTGGGCGTCCGCGAGATCTGGGGGATGGGCGGAGCGCACGCGGTGGCCGCCTTCGCGTACGGCACGGAGACGATCCGCCGGGTGGACAAGATCGTCGGGCCGGGCAACGCCTGGGTGACGGCGGCCAAGAAGCTGGTCGTAGGAGATGTGGCGATCGACGGCATCGCTGGCCCGAGCGAGGTGGTGATCGTCGCGGACGCATCGGCCGGCTCAACGGATCTTGCGAAGGATCTCGCCGCCGACCTCCTCTCCCAGGCGGAGCACGACCCGCAGGCCGCGGCGGTTCTGATCACTTCGGACCCCTCTCTGGCGTCGAGCGTTGCCGAGCAGGTCGCCCTACAGCTCGAGTCTCTGGCGACCGCGCGGACGGCCCGCGCCTCCCTGGAGCGCTATGGCTCGATTCTCCTGGTGGGCTCGATGGACGAGACCGCCGAGCTGGTCAACCGCATCGCGCCGGAGCACCTGCAGCTCATCGGCATCGA
>DATFPH010000091.1:0-12927 GCA_035264905.1 Thermoanaerobaculia bacterium | reverse complement strand
CGCCGGGCAGCGGGCAGCGGGCGAGGGCCCGTGCCACGTCGAACAGCTCCTCGATGGTGTTGGCGCGCAGCACGCCGCACTGGTCGAGGAAGGCCGACACGGTGACGTCGGTTCCGGCAATGGCGCCGGTGTGGCTGGAGGCGGCGCGGGCGCCTTCGGCGGTGCGGCCCGACTTCACGACCAGGATCGGTTTCTTGCGGGTCACCCGCTTGGCGATCTCGGTGAAACGCCGCGGGTTGCCGAACGATTCGAGGTACATGGCGATCACCCGCGTCTCGGGGTCGTCTTCCCAGTGCTCCAGGAGGTCGTTGCCCGAGACGTCGGCCTTGTTGCCCATCGAGACGAACTGGGTGAGGCCGATCCCCAGGTCCTGGGCGACGTTCAGGATGGCCACGCCGAGCGCTCCCGACTGGCTGACGAAACCGATCGATCCGCGGCGCGCCGGGGTCGGAGCGAACGTGGCGTTCAGGCTCAGCTCGGTGTCGGTGTTGATCACCCCCATGCAGTTGGGGCCGATCATGCGGACGCCGGCGGCGCGCACGCGGTCGCGCAACTCGCGCTCGCGCCGCGCCCCCTCCTCGCCGGTCTCGGAGAAGCCGGCGGTGATGACGACCAGGCCGCGCACCCCCTTGGCCAGGCACTCGTCGACCACGGCGAGCACCTTGTCGCGCGGCACCATGATCACCGCCAGGTCGATCGGGTCGGAGATGGCGCCCACGCCCGGGTAGCACTTGAGCGAGTGGATCGCCTGGGCGCCCGGATTGACCGGATAGATGGCGCCGCTGAACTGGTTGGCGATCAGGTTGTGGAGCAGGGCGAAGCCGATCGAGTCGCGGCGGCGCGAGGCGCCGATCACCGCGATCGAGCGGGGGGAGAAGACGGCGTCCAGGGGCCGTTCAGATCTGACCGATCGGTCGGATCCGTCGGATCGGTCGGATGTTTTCGGGGGTTCCATGTCACCTCAGGCTTTGGGGAAGAGGACTCGAAGCTGCTCCTCAGCCAGGCGGACCCGCACGGGCAGCCTTTCTTCGCAGAGGTCGCCGTCGATCTGGGCCTCGGCTCCGGCGGGGCCGGCGAAGAGGACCTCGTCGACCTTTCGGATCTCCACGTCGCGGCGCCGCACGTGGGCGGAGCGCAGGAGGTCGAGGATGAAGCCCAGGGTCGCCCAGCGCCCGCGGCCGCGGAAGAGGACCAGCTCGAGCCGGTGGCTGTCCGGGCTGGCCTCGGGGGCGAGCCGGAAGGAGCCGGCGTAGAAGGGGAGGTTGGCCACGGCGGCGAAGGTGGCGCAGAGGCGCTCGCCGTCGGCGATCACCTCGATGTTCGGATAGCTGTAGCGCCACCACTCGCGGATCCCCTGCCAGACGATCGCCGCCTCGCCGAAGCGCCACTTGAGCTCCACGTCGAGCGCCGCCAGCACGGTGGCGTCCAACCCCGCCGAGGTCATCATGAGGAAGGGATGCTCGCCGGCCAGCCCCTTGGCCAGGCCGACGTCGAAGGCGCGGACCGGGGCCTTGCAGAGGACCGCCGCGGCCTCGACCGGGTCGCGCGGCAGGCCGAGCGCCAGGGCCAGGAGGTTGGCGGTGCCGCCGGGCAGCACGCCGAGCGCCACCGGCGTGCCCAGGAGCCCGGCGGCCACCTCGCGTGCCGTGCCGTCGCCGCCGAACGCGAAGACCGCCTCGACCGCGCGTGCCGCGGCAAGCCCGCGGGCCAGCTCGACGGCCTGGCCGGCGTACGCCGTCGGGGTGAGCTCGACGAGAAAGCCGCCGCCCTGCAGGGTGCTGACGATCCTCTCCAGCACCTCGCCGTGGCGCTGGCGCCCCGACTTGGGGTTGTAGATCAGGGCGGCGCGGCGCACGATCGGATCAATCAGAACAGCGTGCCCGTGGTGCCGGGCCGGGGCGGGTAGCCGAGGTGCTGGTAGGCGCGGCGGGTGGCGACGCGGCCGCGCGGCGTGCGCTGGAGGAAGCCCTCCTGGATCAGGTAGGGCTCGTAGAGGTCCTCGATCGTGCCGCTGTCCTCGCCCACCGCCGCGGCGAGCGACTTGAGCCCGGCGGGGCCGCCGTCGTAGTGCTCGATGAGCGTCCCCAGGATCTTGCGGTCCACGTCGTCGAAGCCGAAGTCGTCCACCTCCAGGAGCGCCAGCGCCTTCCTTGCGATGGCGAGGTCGATCTTGTCGAGCCGCTCGACCTGGGCGAAGTCGCGCACGCGCCGCAGCAGGCGGTTGGCGACGCGCGGCGTGCCGCGGCTGCGGCGGGCGATCTCTTCCGCGCCGGCCGGATCGATCGGCACCTGGAGCAGGCGCGAGGAGCGCTGGATGATCAGCGTCAGCTCCTCCGGCCGGTAGAAGTCGAGGCGGTGGACGATGCCGAAGCGGGCGCGCAGCGGCGCGCTGATCAGGCCGGCGCGGGTGGTGGCGCCGACCAGGGTGAAGCGCGGCAGCTCGATCTTGACGGTGCGCGCGGCCGGCCCCTGGCCGATCACCAGGTCGAGCCGGAAGTCCTCCAGGGCCGGATAGAGGATCTCCTCGACCGAGGGGCCGAGCCGGTGGATCTCGTCGATGAACAGCACCTCGCCCGGGTCGAGGTTGGTGACGATCGCCGCCAGGTCGCCGGCCCGTTCGAGCACCGGCCCCGCGGTGATGCGCAGAGGCGCGTTCATCTCGCTGGCGATGATGTGGGCGAGCGTCGTCTTGCCGAGGCCGGGGGGGCCGAACAGGAGCACGTGGTCCAGGCTCTCCCGCCGCTCGCGCGCCGCGCGGATGAACACCTTCAGGTTGTCGATGATCTTGCGCTGGCCGATGTACTCGTCCAGCCGCTGGGGGCGGAGCGTCGGCTCGACCCCCAGGTCCTCGGGATCGGGTACCCCGGAAAGAATTCGTTCGTCCGCCTGCATCGCGCCTCATTGTATCGGATAGACCCGGATAGACCCCGGCCGGACCTTGACCGCGGCGCCCGAAACATATAGCCTGTGGCAAATTCAAGGGATACCCATGACGCGAGCTCTCTCCGCATCTGCGCAGGGCTGCCGGACCGGGATGGGTCTGGCCGGCACGCTCCTCCTCGCCGCCGCCCCTGTCTGGGCGGGCAGCTCGGCCCAGCAGAATCCGGTGGTCTCCTTCTCGACGCCGGGGAGCAAGCAGGTGACGCTGCAGGTCTGCAACGCGGCCGGCTGCACGTCGGTGACCAAGACGCTGACGCTGCTCGATCCCAAGCCGGCGGTGAGCTCGGCGAGCTTCGCGCCGCTCGCGCCGGAGGCGGGCCAGCTCGTGTTCCTGACGGGCGCGGGGACGGGCAAGCCGCCTCTGACCACGACCTGGAAGGCGACCCCGGTGGGCGGAGCCCCGCTCGTAAGCCTCCCGGGGCAGACCCTCTGGTGGAACACCGTGGGGGTTCCTCCCGGAGCCTATACGCTGAGCTTCGAGATCCAGAACGGCGCGGGGACCGCGGTCGCGCAGCTTCCGATCACCCTGGCTCCGGCCGCCCCTCTCGACTTCTACACGGTCGCGCCCTGCCGGATCTACGATTCACGGCTCGGGGTGGTGCCGCTCCTCTCCGGCGTCGCCCAGGTCATCCAGGGGACCGGGATCTGCGGGATCCCCGCCGCGGCGCGGGCACTGGCGGCGAACGTGACCGTCATCGGTCCGACCGATGGCGGCTATGCCACGTTCTACCCCGGCAATTACCCCCAGCCGGTCACCAGCACGCTCAACTTCGCGGCGGGCACGATCCGGTCGAACAATGCCGTCCTGCCGCTCGCCACGAACGGCGCGGGCACGCTGACCGCCCTGCTGTCCATCGCCGGCGCCAACGGCAACGCCAATCTGGCGATCGATGTGAACGGGTATTTCCTGCCGGGGCTGTAGGCTAGGCGCTAGGCGCGCGACAGCCGGTTCAGGCTGGCCCGCAGGAGCTCGTTGAAAACCGCCTCCGGGCGCTCGCGCCGGACCTCGGCGACGGCGCGCTCGGCGAGAGCGCTCTTGTAGCCCAGATTGACCAGGGCCGAGACCACGTCCTGGTCGGCGGGGACGGCGGCCGCCGCTCTCTCCGGCAGCTCGGCGGCGAGCTCGCGCATCTTGTCCTTGAGCTCCAGGACCATCCGCTCGGCGGTCTTCTTCCCCACTCCCGGGATCGTGGAGAGGCGGCCCACGTCACCGCTTGCGATGGCGGTCAGCAGGTCGTCGGGCGCCATCCCGGAGAGGACGACGCGCGCCAGGCGCGCCCCGATCCCGCTGACCGCGATCAGCCGCTCGAACAGCAGCTTTTCCCGTTCCGTCCAGAACCCGAAGAGGGAGATGTCGTCCTCGCGGACCTGGGTGTGGATGTAGAGGGCCACCCGGTCGCCGGGAGCGCGGCGCTCGATCTCGTAATAGGTGGAGAGGGGGATGTGGACCTCGTAGCCCACCCCCTGAACGTCGAGCAGGAGACGTTCGGGGGTGGTGCGGAGGAGGTTCCCCTGGAGGTAGCCGATCATCGACCGGAGAGTCTCAGCCCTGCTGGGAGGGGCCGAGCTGCTCGGCGGTGATCCCGAGGGAGTCGAGCAGCTGCTGGTCGTACTTGACCCCCATCTCGCGGCGGCGCTCGGCGAGCAGGGAGGCGAGGAGCTGGTTGAGCTTCTCGTTCTGCACGCTGGCCCGGGTCTGCTCGCGGACGCCGGCGAACTGGATCGGGTCCCAGGCCTTGCGCTCCTTGACCTCGAAGAGGAGCGCCCCCTGGGCGTCGGCGACCGGCCCGCCGAGCTGGCCGGGCTGGAGCTTCATGGCTTCGGCGACCAGCTCGGGGTTGACGCCGATGCCTGGGACGGCGCCCTGGGCGCCGAACTCGGGGCTCTCCACCACGGTGAGGCCGAGCTCGCCGGCGATCTGGTCGAGGCTCGTGCCGGTGGCGCGGGCCTGCTTCAGGCGCTCGACCGCCCGCTCCTGCATCTTCTGGGCGGCGACGGTCGCCCGCACCCGCGGCTCGACCTCCTGGAGATCGGGGACGCGCGGCTCGTGCGTCGCGGAGACCCAGAGCACGGCCCAGCCGCGCGGCACCTGGACCGGCTGGGTGACCTTCCCCGCCTTGTCGAGGGCGAAGGCGGCCGCGGCGAGAGCGGGCGCGGGGCCCAGCCCGGTGATCGGGTCCTGCGGACCGAACTTGCCGGTCGCCGAGGAGCTGACGCCCGGGTTCGCTTTGGCGATCGTCTCCAGGTCCGCGGGGCTCTTCGGCGGATTCTTCTCGAGCTGCGCGGCGAGCTCCTTGGCCTTGGTCTGGGCGAGCTCCTGCGCGCGGGTGAAGGCGGCGCGGGCGCGGAGCTGCTCCTTGACCTCTTCGAACGGCGTGGCGCCCGCCGCGCGCTTGCCGGTCACCTGGATCAGATGGAGGCCGAACTGGGTCTTGACCGGCCCGACGATCTGGCCGGGCTGGGCGTTCAGCGCGGCCTCCTCGAACTCCTTGACCATCTGGCCTTTGCCGAACCAGCCGAGATCGCCGCCGCGCTCCTTGGCGCCGGGCTCTTCCGAGACCTCGCCGGCCACGACGCCGAAGTCGGCGCCGGCCTGGACCCGCTGGCGGGCCTGCTCCAGCTTGGCGCGCGCCTGCTCCTCGCTCACCTCCGGGCTGACCCGCACCAGGATGTGGCGGGCCTGCACCTGCTCCGGATGGCTGAGCTCCTGCTTCTTCGACTCGTACTCCTGGCGGAGCTGCTCGTCGGTGACCTGGACCTGGCCGCGCAGCTGGTCGGCCTCGACGAGGAGATAGGCGCCCTCGCGCTGCTCCGGCAGCTTGTACTCCTCGCGGTGGGCCTGGAAATAGGCCTGGAGCTCGGCCGGGGTGATCTGGGCGGCGGCGTCGGCGAAGCGGGCGCGGGGGAGCTGGACGTAGCGGATCTTCGCCTTCTCGACCTGCTCGCGATAGGAGCGCTCGACCTCGGCGTCACCGACCCAGATGCCGGCCCGCAGCATGTCCTGCAGCTTCTGGCGGAGGAGGTCCTTCCGCATTGACTGCTCGAAGCTCGCGGGGGTGAAGTTGTTCTGGCTCAGGATGCGCACGTACTCCTCCTGGCCCACGAATTGCCCCTGCGGGTTGCGGAACACCGGCTCGTCGAGGATCCGCTCGCGCACCTCGGCGTCCGTGACATCGAGGCCCAGCCGCTCGGCCTCGGCGAGGAGGATCTGCTCGGTGACCGCCCGCTCCAGCGCCTGGAGGGGCAGCCGCATCTGCTCGGCCAGCTCGGGCGTGAACTGCTCGCCGTAGAGCTGCCGGTACATGCTGTCGAGCTGGCGGTATTCGCGCTGGAAATCCTCCCGCGTCACCACGCGGTCGCCGACGCGGGCGGCCACGGCCGCCCCGGTGCCAGCCTGCTGCCGCACGCCGCTGCCGAAGTCGACGAAGACGAAGAGGACGAACAGGCCGATGACGACCCAGAGAATCCAGCTCAGATATTTCAGATTGTCACGGAAGACCTTGAGCATGACGGGGGCTCCTTTACCTTCTTGCTCTCGTACCCTGGAGAAGGGCAGGGAAATTTACCACACCCTCCGGCGGCGCGCGAGCTTGGGTACGCGCAGTGAGGTCGTGCTATGTTATATTCGCTTTCCCAAATGAGAGGAACCTGAGGTGCCGCCCCAGAAGGCCAACAGCCCGAGGAAGGACTGGTACAGCGTCTCCGTGGAGACGCTGCGCGGGATGGGTCTGCTCGTCCTGGTCGTGGCGACGCTCGGGTTGGGGTTCCTGGGGTACCGGGCGTTCGAGAGCCGGTCCCTGGCGCACGAGGCTGCGCAGGTGATCGAGGAGGTGCAGGGGCTGTATCAGCGCCTGCAGGGGGAGGAGCGGACCGGCACCGGCTTCAAGTCCGAGCTCGACGCCGCCTGGCGGAGCCTCCAGGATGCCCAGGGCAGCTTCAGCCGGAAGGACTACCGCAAGGCCCTGGAGAGCGGACGGCGCAGCCGCAACGTCCTCCTGTCGATCCTCGACGCGCTGCAGCTCCCAGAGACGGCGGGCCAGGCGCAGTTCATCTCCATCCAGGGCGAGGTGCTCTACCGCCGGGGCGACGGCGGCGACTGGAAGGAGGCGCGCAGCCGGTCGGCGCTCCACCCCGGCGATTACGTGCGGACGTCGGAGAACGGCTCGGCCGAGATCATGTTCCTGGACGGCACCCTCTACACCGTGCGCCCGAACACGCAGTTCATCGTCTCGGCCGGCCGCAAGGCCGCCAGCGGCGAGGAGCAGAGCATCGAGATGGAGTACGGTTGGGTGGACATGAACACCGCCCAGAGCACGAGCAATATCAAGACACCGAACGCCGTGGCGCGCGTCCAGCAGGATTCGGAGGCGTTCGTCGCCGTCAACAAGGGCTCCGCCGACGGCCGCTTCGGCGCCATGAGCGGCGCCGTCGAGGTGGCGGCCGAAGGGGGGCTGACCCGGGAGGTCCAGCCGATGCAGCAGGTGCTCCAGACGGGCGACCTGCTGTCCGAGCCGGCACCGCTGCCCGACCGCCCGGAGCTCCTGGATCCGTCCGACAACGCCGATCTCGACCTGGAGCGCATGCGCCAGGTCGTCCTCGCCTGGAACCCGGTGCCGGGAGCGGGCCGCTACGCCCTCCAGATCTCGCGCAACCATCTCTTCGTGGACAACGTGATCGACGTATCCAACCGGACGAAGACGCGGGCCACCGTCGGCCTGCGCGGGGAGGGGACCTTCCAGTGGCGGGTCGCGGCGTTCAAGGACGGTCTCCAGGGTCCCTGGAGCAAGCCGCGGAAGTTCCGGGTCGCCTCGTTCCGGAGCGGCGGAGGAGAAAAAGATACGATTCCGCCGGAGCTTGACCTCGCGGATGTGAAATCCTACGGTAGTATCTTCATCGTCGGTGGGCGCAGTGAGCCCGGCGCGCGGATCGAGATCAACGGAGAGCAGGTCAAGACCGAGGCGGACGGATCGTTCACCAAGACCGTCCAGCTCTCGAAAGACGGCTGGAGCTTTATCGAGATCCGGGCCCGCGATGCAAGCGGCAACGAAACGCTGCGCCGCCACCGGGTCTTCGTCGAAAATCCGTAAACGACCGCTGCTGTAGACGCGTGAACCGTAAACCCGTGCTCCGGCCGCCCGGCTGCCCGCTGTCGCGGACCGCCCGGGGCAAGACCGATAAGGACCAGGAAGGCTGATGCCCCTCGCCTCGCTGCTTCGTTACTTCTCCAAAGATCTCGCCATCGATCTCGGGACCGCCAACACCCTGGTGTTCGCCATCAACCAGGGGATCGTGGTCCGCGAGCCCTCCGTCGTCGTCATCAACAAGCTCACCAACCGGATCGAAGCCGTCGGCAGCGAGGCCAAGGAGATGCTGGGCCGGACGCCGGGCAACATCGAATCGATCCGGCCGATGAAGGACGGCGTGATCGCCGACTTCGAGGTGACCGAGCGGATGCTCGAGTACTTCATCCGCAAGGCGCACGGCCGCAAGATGTACGTGCACCCGCGGATCGTCATCGGCGTCCCCTCCGAGATCACCCAGGTCGAAAAGCGGGCGGTCCGCGACTCGGCCATGCGGGCCGGCGCGTCGGAGGTCTTCCTCGTGGAGCAGGCCATGATGGCCGCGATCGGCGCGGGGCTGCCGATCACCGAGCCGTCCGGCAACATGATCGTCGACATCGGCGGCGGCACCACGGACGTGGCGGTCATCTCGCTCGCCGGCACGGTCTACAGCCGCTCGGTCAGGATCGCCGGCAACGAGATGGACGTGGCGATCATCCAGTACCTGAAGCGCAAGTACAACCTGTTGATCGGCGAGCGCACCGCGGAGCTGATCAAGATCGAGCTCGGCTCGGCCTATCCGCTGAAGGAAGAGCTCAAGATGGAGATCAAGGGGCGCGACCTCGTCGAAGGCGTCCCCAAGACCCTGACCATCACCGACGAGGAGATCCGCGAGGCCCTGGCCGAGACGGTCGCCACGATCGTCGAGGCGGTGCGCATGGCCCTCGAGCGGACGCCGCCGGAGCTGTCGGCCGACATCATGGACAAGGGGATCGTGCTCTCGGGCGGTGGCGCTCTCTTGCGCAACCTCGACCAGCGCTTGCGGGATGAGACGGGCCTGCCGGTCGTGCTGGCGGAAGATCCCCTGGCCTCGGTGGTGCTCGGCACCGGCAAGGTGCTCTCCGACATCAACCTGCTGCGCAAGGTCTCGATCCGTTAGTCCGAGCCGGACTCGGAAACGGACGGTAGCGTGGACGAGCGCCGCACCGGTTGGGTGCTGATCATCGTGTTGGCAGGGCAGCTCGTCTACCTCGCCCTGCAGGGAGCCCGTGCCGGCAACACGCTCCTGGAGTCGCTGGGCCTGCGCCTGCTGGGCCCGGCGGCGCGGACCGTGGCCAACCTGCCGCAGGACGTGGCCGGCCTCGGCGAGGGGATGCGCACGCGCAGCAGCCTCCTCGACGAGAACCGGCGCCTGCGCCGCGAGGTGGAGGACCTGCGGCTGCGCCTTCTCCAGCTCAACGACGTGCAGGGCGAGGCCCTCCGCCTCGGGGCGGCGGTGCGCCACGCCTCGCCGCCGCTCGGCCGCATCCGCGCCGTGGACGTGGTCTACGCCGACCACGCCTCGTGGCTGCGCACCCTCGTCATCTATGCGGGGGACCGCCCGGCCGTGGTCAACCAGCCGGTGCTCTCGGCGAACGGCCTGGTGGGGCGGGTGGTGACCGTGGCGGGTCCGTACGCCAAGGTGCAGCTCATCACCGACCGCGCCGCCAGCGTGGGCGCCATGATCCTGCGCACCCGCCGGCAGGGGATCGTGCGCGGCAGCGGCCGCGGCTCCGGGACGATCGAGCTCGACTTCGTGCCGCTCCAGGCGGACGTGCGTCCGGGGGACGCCGTGCAGACCGCCGGGATCGACGGAGTCTATCCGCGCGGCATCCCGATCGGCACCGTCACCTCCGTCAACCAGGGAGGGCAGCTCTTCCACAGCATCCAGCTCGCCCCCGCCGTCGACTTCGGCTCGCTCGATCAGGTCTACCTGCTCGACTACGAGCCGGTTCCCCAGGAGCTCCGGGAGACCGCGCCGCATGAACGCCCTTAAGTTTTTCGCCGCCGTGGCCGCCGCCGTGCTCTTCCACTTCCTGGGGGTGCGGCTGGTCCCGCACTTCTCCGAGGTGATCGACGTGTTCCTGGTGGTGGTCGCCCTCCATGGGCTGAAGGGCAACTCGCTGAGCGCGCTGTTCGCCGGCATGTTCATCGGCCTGGTGCACGACTCGCTCTCGGGCGGCCCCTTCGGCCTCTTCGGCTTCGCTGATACCATTATCGGGTACGGCGCGGCCCGCCTGGCGCAGCGGCTGGTCATCCAGCGGGCGACGGGCGTGCTGGCGCTGGTGAGCTTCGCCACCGTGGCGCAACAGGCGATCGTCGTGGGATTGGCTCTTCTCTTGCTCCCGACTCCGGAGGTGCCCAACCCGGTCTGGGTCGCGGTCCGGGCCGGCGCTTGCGGGTTGCTGGCCATGTCCATCCACATCGCGTCGGCGCACTGGCGGCGCACATCCGAGGCGCGCCGGCGCGGCCGCATGAGCCGGCTGCGGTTGAGCTGAAACGATCGGCTGAATTGATCAGCTGAAGCGGAAGGAGACCCCGTCATGCGAGTCGTTCGCGAGCATCGGGAAGATCTGGTCACGCGCATCCGCGTGCTGGCCGCGCTGGTCACCGGCCTGATCGCGGTGATCGCGGTCGGCTTCTGGTACGTCCAGCTGGTGCGCGGCGACGAGTATCGGCAGCTCGCCGAGGAGAACCGGCTCCGCAAGCTCCCGATCAAGGCGCCGCGCGGCCTGATCTACGACCGCCACGGCCGGCTCCTGGTCGAGAACATCCCGAGCTACAACCTGATGCTCGACCGCAGCCGCAGCGCGGACCTGGGCAAGGCCGTGCGCTTCGCCGCCGGCGTTCTGGGCCTGCCGCCCCCCGAGCTGCGCGGCATCCTCGAACGCTACCGCGGCATCCCCGCGTTCACCCCGGTCCTTCTGGCCGAGAACCTGACGCTCGCGCAGGTGTCGCGCTTCGGCGTGACCAGCCTCGAATACCCCGAGTTCGACGTCGAGGTCCAGCACCTGCGCCTCTACCGGCACGGCGCCCAGACCTCCGCCTTCCTCGGCTATCTCGGCGAGGTGACGCAGGACGAGATCGAGCGCTCCGAGGGGCTCTACAAGCCCGGCGACCTGGTGGGCAAGAAGGGGATCGAGCAGACCTACGACGCGGTGCTGCGCGGCGTCGACGGCGAGCGCGCCGTGATCGTCGACAGCCGCGGCGAGCTGCTCGACGAGTTCGGCCGGGAGCCGGCGGTCCCGGGCACGACGCTGAAGCTGACCATCGACCTCGAGCTGCAGCAGGAGGCGGCGCGCTGGCTGGAGGGTCCGGAGAAGGTCGGCGCGATCGTCGCGATGGACCCGCGCAACGGCGAGATCCTGGCCCTGGTCTCCTCGCCGGGCTACAACTCGAACCTGTTCGCCCGGCGCCTGCAGGTGAACGATTGGAAGGCCCTGCTCGAGGACCCCTACCACCCGCTGCAGAACCGGTCGATCCAGAATACCTACTCGCCGGGCTCCACGTTCAAGATCATCATGGCCACGGCCGGGCTGACCGAGGGGGTCTTCAACGAGCACACCCGGGTCTTCTGCGGCGGCGCGGGGACCTTCTACGGCCGCAGCTTCCGCTGCTGGAAGCGGGGCGGGCACGGCTCGATGGATGCGCGGAGCGCGCTCAAGAACTCCTGCGACG
This sequence comes from Thermoanaerobaculia bacterium, assembly GCA_035264905.1. Lineage (GTDB taxonomy): Bacteria > Acidobacteriota > Thermoanaerobaculia > Multivoradales > UBA5704 > UBA5704. Next base: position 1,210 of record DATFPH010000091.1, on the reverse strand, counting down.
TCTACTTCTACACTCTCGGCCAGAAGATGGGGATCGAGCGGATCGGCCGCTATTCGCGGATGTTCGGGCTCGGCGAGCTGACCGGCATCGACATCCGGGGGGAGAAAAAGGGGCTGGTGCCCAGCCAGGAATGGAGCCTCAAGGCCCGCGGGTTCAAGTGGTACCCGGGCGAGACGATCTCGGTCTCGATCGGCCAGGGGCCGGTGCTGATGACCCCGCTCCAGATGGCCTTGATGACCGCGATGATCGCCAACGGCGGCTATCGCGTGACGCCCCACCTGGTGCAGTCCGAGGACGTGCCGCCGCCGGTCCACGTCCCGCTCGACGCCAGCGCCCTGCGCATCGTCCGCGAAGGGATGTGGGCCGTGGTCAACGAGCCGGGCGGCACGGCTTATCATTCGGCGCGGGTGCCGGGGGCCGAGATGGCGGGCAAGACCGGCACGGTGCAGGTGATCGCGCAGGCGCAGCGCACCGAGGCCCGCGCCCTCCCGTTCAAGTACCGCGACCACGCCTGGTTCACCTCGTTCGCGCCGCGCGAAAACCCCGAGATCGTCGTCGCGGTGTTCGCCGAGCACGGCGGCTCGGGGTCCAAGTCGGCCGCACCCATTGCACAGGCGATCCATGCAAAATATTTCAAAATCGATCTCCATCCTGCCGCTCGCTGAAGAGAAGCCGCAGCGGCTGCGGTTCCTCTCCTCGCTCGACCTCGGCCTGGCCGTCTCGGCCCTGTTGCTGGCGGTCATCGGTCTCGCCACGGTGCACAGCGCCAGCGCCGAGATGACGGTCGACTACTTCCCGCGCCAGGCCGCCTGGGTGGGGATCGGCCTGGTGCTCCTGCTCGCGGCGGTGAGCATCGACTACCACGTGCTGCTCGACCTGTCGATCGTCCTCTATGTCCTGGGGCTGATCTTCCTGGTGGCCGTGCTGTTCATCGGCGTCGAGCGCGGTGGCGCCGCCAACTGGATCCAGATCGGCCCGTGGCAGTTCCAGCCTTCGGAGTTCGCCAAGCTCGCCACGGCCCTCTTCCTCGCCCGCTACCTGGCGTCGATCAGCTCGCGCTTCCTCGACCTGCGGCAGATCTTCACGGTCGTCCTCATCGTGGGGCTGCCGATCGTCCTCGTCGCCATCGAGCCGGACATGGGCGGCGCCGCCATGTACACGCCGCTGGTCGCCGGCATGCTGCTGGTGGCGGGGGTCCGCATGCGCCGGC
>DATFPH010000090.1:0-49582 GCA_035264905.1 Thermoanaerobaculia bacterium | reverse complement strand
GTGCTTGTTTTCTCGAACTAGGACCTGCTGCGTTCGACTTCCACGTATCGTCGAGTGAGCGAACGCCGGCGGGAGGGCGCTGTATGGGCCTCGCCTTTCGGTATGGGCAGGGTCGCGTCGTCATCATGGGTGAGGCTGGGATGTTGAGCGCCCAACTCGTCACTGAGGACGGCCCCAATGGGAAGACGACCCATCCTTGGGGGATGAACTGGCCTGGGCTCGACAACCGACAGCTGGCCCTAAACATCGGTCGCTGGTTGTCGGGAGCGCTAAGGTGATTGTGAATAGTCCCGGGAAGCTGCTGCCTAACAAGCCGATGAAGCCGACGGTCGCCTGCGGCTTCCGTCACTGTCCCTTATCCACTCCATGCGCGTGAGACCGATCCAACCTGACGATCGTGACGACTGGCTCCGGATGCGCTCTGCATTGTGGCCAGACGAGCCGGAGATCGAGCTCGCGAGTGAGGTCGATGCCTTCTTGCAGGGAGGCGAGCCGGAAGCCACAGGCCTGTCGGCCGTGTTCGTGAGCGAGACTGGGTCAGGCCAGCGGACCGGCTTCCTGGAGCTCTTCGTTCGCAACTATGCCGAGGGATGCGTAGGGCCGGCACCTTACGTGGAGGGCTGGTACGTTGAGCCAGCCCTACGAGGCAGCGGAGTCGGTCGTGCACTGGTCGGCGCCGCCGAAGAATGGGCCGGACAGCACGGCTTCAGCGAGCTCGCCTCGGACACGCAGTTGGAGAATGAGGCGAGCCAGCGCGTGCACGAGGCGCTCGGATTCGAGGAGGTCGAGCGGAGCGTGCACTTTCGGAAAACGCTCTAGGCGCTCGTGCGCCGGATTCTGCGGAGGACGTCCATGATCATTGCCCTGGCGTCGCCGAGCGTCGCCTCAACTCTTGACGAGGGCTTGGACAAAGTCAAGCGGCTCCTGGCCGAAGCTTCGGCCCAGGGCGCGGAGATCGTGTGTTTCCCGGAGGCTTATCTCCCCGGCCTGCGGGGACAGGACTTTGACGTGCTGCCCTTTGATCAGGCGCAGCAGGAACGGGTCCTCCAGGCCGTGGCGCAGTGGACGCGGACGTATCGGGTGGCCGCCATCCTCGGAATGGAACGGCTCACGGAGGCGGGGCGGCAGATTGCCGCGTTTGTCTTCGATGCTCAGGGCCAGATGCAGGGATATCAAACCAAAAACCAGATCGACCCGACCGAAGATCGATTTTATGTGCCCGGAACGACCCGGCGACTCTTCGAGGTCCATGGGATCAAGCTCGGAGTGGCGATTTGCCATGAGGGTTGGCGCTATCCCGAGACGGTGCGGTGGGCGGCGGCGCGGGGCGCCAAAATCGTGTTTCATCCCCAGCTCACGGGGAGTCATCAAAATGGTGTTCGTCTGACGCAGTGGGGGTCCGCCAGCGCGCCGTACTACGAGAAGGCGATGATGATGCGTAGCATCGAGAACACGATCTACTTCGCCAGTGTCAATTACGCGTTGCCTTTCCAAGAGTCGGCGACCAGTCTCATCGACCCGTCAGGCCAGTGTCAGGCGTACCTGCCCTATGGGCAGGAAGGCGTGCTGGTGCAGGCCATCAACGTCGAGGAAGCAACCGGTTTGCTCGCCGCTCGATACGCACCCGAGCGTTATCAGGAATTCAGGTTGGAGTCAGCGAGCCCTCAACCATGATCCCCCGGATGCGTCTCGACATCTCCTGGAGCGACCTCCTTCACGGAGCTCGTTCCTGTGCGGCCTCCGCGAGCCCGGAGGAGGCGGAGCGGAGGCTTCGGGAGGTTGCGCCCTGTGGCGAGGCCGGTCTCGCCTGCCTCTCGGTGCGGAGCGGCTTCGACGCGCTCCTGCAGGCGCTCGACTTCCCGGCCGGTAGCGAGATCCTGGTCTCGGCGGTGACCATTCCCGATATGACGCGGATCATCGAGGCGCATGGCCTCGTGCCCGTGCCGATCGACCTGGACGTGCGGCGGCTTTCCGCGCGCGTCGAGGCCATGGAACGGGCGGTGACTCCGCGGACGCGTGCGGTTCTCGTCGCGCATCTCTTCGGCAGCCGCATGCCGATGGAACCGGTGCGCCGCTTCGCCGAGGAGCATGGACTGATCGTCTTCGAGGATTGCGCTCAGGCGTACGGCGGCCCCGAGGACCTCCGCTCTCCGCAGGGGGACGTTACGTTGTTCAGCTTCGGCCCGATCAAGACCGCCACGGCTCTCGGCGGGGGAATCCTTTGCTTTCGCGACCCGCAGCTCCTTGCGGCCGTCCGCCGGGTTCAGAGCGAGTGGCCGGCCCGGCCGCGGCGGCACTTCTTCGCCCGGATCTTCAAATATTCTTTGCTGGTGCTGCTGTCCTACCGGCCGGTCTACTCTCTGTTCACCGCTCTCTGCCGCCTGCTGGGGCGCGATCATGACAGGCTCATCAGCGAGAGGGTGCGAGGTTTCTCGGGAGAGGACCTCCTCGTCGAGATCCGCCAGAGACCTTCCGCTCCCCTGCTTGCGCTTCTGGAGCGCCGGCTCCGGAGATTCGATCAGGGCACGATCGCCCGGCGCATGGCGGCCGCCCGGCTGGCGATCGAGCGGATGCCGTCCCTCCGGCGGCCCGGCGATCAGGCCCCGGAGCACACGCACTGGATGTTTCCGGCCCTTCACGAACAACCCGATGAGCTCGTGCGCTCGATGTGGAACGCTGGATTCGACGCGACGCGCGGGGCATCGAGCCTCTATGTCGTGGATCCACCGGCGGACCGCCCTGAGCTCGAGCCCGCGGAAGCACGCGCCGCCTTCGAGCACCTCCTCTACCTCCCCGTCTATGCCGGGTTGTCGCCCCGGCGCATCGAACGGATGGCCACCGTGGTCCGCTAAAGCCGAAGCTGGTGGCTAAATCACCGCAGCTCAGCGTTCTGGCTGTCATCAGCCAGGGTCTGCAGCTTTTCCGCGAGATAGGCGGGGAGCGACAGGAGCCGGTAGGTCAGCTCTCCGTCGGGCATCCGAACGGTGAGCAACTCGTCGGCCATCAGGCCGGCGTGGAGACGGATGCCGGTCGAGAGGCCCGCACGCCAGAGAAATTGGTGCAAGGACTTGAGCGAGCCGGCTGCCGCCGATTTGACCTCGACGGGCACCGGCTGGCCGTTGATCGGCACCAGGTAGTCCACCTCGGCGTTGCTGTGGGACGACTCGCTGACCCAAAAGAAGAGCTCGCCGGGAAAGCCTGGGGCGGAAGCCAGCAGCTGCTGGCCGACGAAGATCTCGGCGATGCGCCCATCCAGGACCTGGCCGAGGGGCAGACTGCGCGCCGTCTCAAATCCCGAGCCCATGGTATAGAGCGCCAGCCCCACGTCGAGCGGCAACAGCTTTGCCGCGGAGCGAGGCCTCTCACGCAGGGGGAGAGCCAGGGAGCTCGTCGGCAAGACACGGTGAATGAGGAGAGCTGCTTCGAGCTTGGCCAGAGCGTTCTTCATCAGCTGGCTGCGATAGCCCGGAGCGAAGTTTTCGTAGCGGAAGCGCAGGCCGGCATGGTGACGGAGATTCTCAAAAGCCGCTTCGAGATAGCCGACCTCTCGCAGGTCGCCAAAGCGCTGGAGGTCTTCGGCGAGCGCCTGAACGAGGTCGCGGTGAACGCTGCGCACGGCGAGTGGGTTGCGCTCGGCGACCCAGCGGGAGACCGCCTCGGGCATGCCACCGACCAGCAAATAGTCGCGCAGCAGCTCGAGTGCCTGCTCGTGGAGCGCCGGAGGGACCGGCCGGCCCTCGGTCACCGCCGCGGCCAGGTGCTGCGACAGCACGTCTCGCTCGTTGGCCGCGAGGAACTCGAAGAACGTGAAGGGCCGCAGGACGCGGAACGTGACGCGGCCGACAGGAAATGAGAACCCCCGCTCCTGGAGCCGGACCTCGAGCAACGATCCTGCGGCCACGACGTAAAGCTCAGGATGATCCTCGCGGAGGAAGCGCAGCCAGGACACCGCCTCGGGGCTTTCCTGGATCTCGTCGAGAAACAGAAGCGTGCGGGGCGGGAAGCGCTCCAGGTTGTGGCGGGCCGCCAGAGCGGTGAGAAGCTCGCCGGCCGAGCGGCACGAGCGCACCAAGGACAGATCCTCAAAGCGTTCCAGGTTGAGCTCGATAAAAAGGTCGAAATCCTCGGCCAGCCGACGCACCGCCGCGGTCTTGCCGGTCTGGCGAGCGCCGCGCAGCACGAGGGGCTTGCGGTCCGATTCGCGGGTCCAGGACCGCAGGGTGGCGTCGATGCTCCGCGGCAGGTACATGGAGGCGAGCATAAACACCCTCGTGTTTCGCGTCAAACTGTGACGAAACACGTGGGTGTTTTGTTCCCCAGTCCTGGCCTATTTAAAGTACCCCGTCACGTCCATCGCCATGTGCACCGCTCCGCCGTCGCCGACGAAGGCGCGGACGCCCAGGCGGCCGGTGCCGTCCAGGGCGAGACGCTGGACGGCATTGTTGGAGCGGATGGCACCGGCAACGAAGTTGACTGTCGACGTCTGCGGGATTGCCTGACCCCCGGGTCCGAAGCTCAGGTAGCCGGCGGCGCTGGGGTTGACAGCGGTGATGTTGAGCGCCAGGGCTTGGGCATCGGCCGGCACGCCGCATTTCCCGGTGAGGACGAGCTGCCGCGTCTCGCTGGAAACGAGCGCAGGTCCATCGGCCGCCTGCCGGGTGTCGACGAGACGGCAAGGTGTCAAGGTATAGAAATCGCCGCCAGGTGGGGGCGGCGGAGGCGGCTCGCCCATGGCCACAAGACGCAGGGTCCAGTCTCCGGTCCCGGGCGCGGTGAAGGTCTGAGCGCCGCCGCCGGCCACCGAGGAAGCCGTCTGGAACGCGCCGGTGCGCGGATCGAACCAGGCGGCGCCGAACGTGCCGGAGGCGCCCCCGAGGTCGACGGTGACCGTGCCGCCGCCATAGAGATAGAAGACGTAGGTCTGCCCCGTCTCCGCCAGACCCCAGGCACCGCCGGAGAGGACGAGACTGTCGGCCGGCGTCAGCCGCTCGAACGGGACGGTGACGATGAATTCGGCCAGGGGGCGCAGGGACGCCCCGCTCCCGGTGCCGGCGGCGCCAGCGGTGAAAGCTCCCCAGGCCATCTGCCGGTGCTTGTCGATCTCCTGACCGAGGCAGAACTCCTCCTGCATCAGCGGACGGGCCGCGACGGCCCGGTTCTGCAGCGTCGCGTCATGGACCTCCGCGGCGGTCAGAGTGGTCTGCACGCCGGTCTGGACCACCATGTAGTCCGCCCAGGAGGCGCTCGGGAACGAGAAGTCGCCGGGCACGCCATGGACGCTCGCGAGCCGCCGCCACGGGTTGTGAGCCTGGAGGAAGTCCATGGACGTGCTCACCTCGGTCGTGGTCCACCCCTCCTGCCACTCGGTCATCAGGGTGAACAGGGTGTTGACGGTCCCCGACAGGCGCGCCATGGTGAAGCGGATCAGGCGCTGCCGGTCCGCGTCGGGCAGGTCGCCGAAACCCGAGTTGTCGGCGAACAGCCAGAGCTGGACGGCGAAGCCGGCATCGCGCATCTGGCGGATCCAATGCTCGTACAGGCGCCAGCGCGCCAGGTCGAACCGCGTCTTGTCGTTGGCGTCGGCCGTGCCCAGCCAGGGGGTGGTGGCGATCCCGCCGTAGTCTCCTTTGTTCGCCACGTAGACGTTGATCTTGTTGAGCTTCATGCCGGCGTGGCGGTCGAGGAGCGCCTGGCGGTCCGCGTCGCTCCTCTGCTCAGCGAAGAGCGTGTGGGAAAATTGGAGGTTGACCGGCGCGGCCTTGTCCAGGTACTTGGCCAGGAGGTAGATCGGCCCGCCCTCGCGGGTCCGGAAGGCGCGGGGGCGCTGGGGGTGGACCTCGACAGGCCCTTTGCTGAAGAAGCCCGCCAGGGTCCCCGAAACCTGAAAGGAGCCTACCTGGCCATCGAGGCCCGAGGTGCCGCTCGTGGTCGTCCAGTTCCAGGTGCCGGACTCGTCCGCGAAGACGCGGACCTTGAACACGTCGCCGGCCTGCCCGCCCTGCCCATCGCCATCAAAAAAGCCATCGACCGTATAGATCTTGCCGCTCGGCGAAGTGACCTGCGCCGTGAGCTCCACGTCGGTAAAGGGATTGGGAGAACCCTGGACGCCATCCCAGACCGCGGTGGAGTGCAGGATGATCTCGGCGGTGTCGTAGCGGAGCACGGCATACCCGGCGTCCGGAAGCGCCAGGCAGAGAGCCGCAACGAGGAGGACCGGAGAAAGATACTGCCGCAAGCTCAAGACTGCCTCCTGGGGGAGGCGGGGTGCAAGGATCGGGCCGTGAGGGGAGGACCCTCACCCCCTAGCCCCCTCTCCCACACGCACTCACACCCGCCCGGGAGAGGGGGAACCGGAACCGCTCAGGTATCCAGAACCGTTTTCACCTGATCTCCCACGACATCTTCCACATAGAGCAGCTTGACCGCGGTCATGATCGCGGCGAGCAGGGGGACGGCGACCAGCGTTCCCAGGAAGCCGAAGACGACGCTCATCAGGGCCAGGCCGATCAGGGTGAGGATCGGCGGCAGGTCGACCCCTTCCTGCATGATCATGGGGATCAGGAGGTGGTTCTCCAGGAACTGGATGCCGACGTAGAGGAGGACCACGAAGAGGGCCTTCTGCGGCGAGTCGAGAAATGCCATGGCCACGGCGGGGATGGCGCTCAGAAAAGGCCCCAGCAGAGGGATGAACTCCAGCAGCCCGGCGATCAGGCCGAGGGCGAACGCCGCCTTGACGTCCAGCGCCCAGAGCCCCAGGGCGGTGACCACGCCGATGACCGCCATGGCGAGGAGCTGGGCGCGCAGCCAGTTGCGCAGAGTCATCCCGATCGCCTCGAGCACCTGCGCGCCGCGCGGCCGGACGTGCCGTGGGATCAGGTGCAGGACGCCCCTGTAGTAGAGGTCCGGAGCGGCGCCGAAGTAGAGGGCCGTGAACAGGATGAGCAGGATCCCGGTCAGCACCGCCACCGTCGACGAAAGGAAGGAGAAGAGATACCGCGAGACGGCTCCGAGCTGGCCCGAGAGGGTGTCGGGCAGGTTCGCGAGTTGGCCCGCCGGCGGCACCGGAGCCCCGGCGGACGGGGCAGCCGGGCGATCAGGCTCCATCGGCAGCATCTGGCCGATCAACCCGTCCTGGTGACGGCCGAGCCAGCCTTCGAGCTTGTCGATCGCCTGCGGCACGGCGGTGCGCATCTCCGCGAGCTGCTCACGCAGGGTCGGCCCCATCCAGAAGCCGAGCCCGACCAGAAGCCCCACGAAGCCGAGGACGATGATCGCCGACCCGAGGCCGCGCGGGATGCGGAAGCGCTGCAGTTGGTCGGCGCCACGGGCGACCACGAGCCCGAAAAGGATGCCGAGGAATGCGGTGAACAGCAGCGGATAGGCCACCCAGAGGAGCCGCAGGGCGAGCCACAGCCCCATCACCAGCGCGGCGGCGCGTAGAATGTCGGCCGTCCGCCAGCCGGGACGTTGCGGAACAGGCAGAGAGGCCCTCGGAGGGGCCGCGGCGGACACAATAGGCCTGAGGGGCTCGACGTCCATACCTTCCTTTCAAGCAAGCGCGATGCCGACCTTCCCGGAGCTCCTCCCGTTCCGCCGTGACCGCCTTGGCCTGGTCCTCCTCGGCCTCTGCCTCCTCCATCTGGGGCTGCTCGCCCCGGCGCTGGTCTATCCCGACCTCAACCTGGACTATCCGTTCGTCGACGGCGACTCCCCGGAGTGGATCGCGGCCGGCCTGCGCCTCGCGGGGCACGACGTGCGCGATCCCGGCCGTTCGCCGCTGCTGCCGCTGGCCATCGCTCTCCTCGACCGCCTCGGCGCGCTGCCGTGGCTCCCGGTCGCGCTCCAGGTCCTCTTCCACGCGACGGTCCTCGCCTTCTATGGGCTAGCCGCCCGGCGGGGAGCGCGCCGCGCCGCTTTCGCGGTTTCCCTGGCGCTCCTGCTGAGCCACTCGCTGCACGGCATGTCTCTCCAGGTGATGGCCGACGTCCCGGCCTCGTGCCTGCTCTTTCTCGCCGGCCGTTCCTTCGTGCTGCGCCTCCCCTCTCCTGGGAGAGGGGCCGGGGGTGAGGGCTCGAATCGCTATCCGGCGAGTGGGCTCCTCGGAGGTTTGAGCGCCCTGACCCAGGCGGCCGGTTTGCTGGCCGCGGTGCCGGCGGCGTTGACTGTCCTTCTCCACCGCCGGGGAGACTTGCGCTCCGGCAGGCTTTGGGTGGGCGCTCTCCTGTTCATCGCTCTCCAGGCGCTCTGGATCGTCCTCCGTCTCGAGGTGTTCGGCTCGGTAGGGCACATCGCGGCGCGGCAGTGGGATCTGATCGATCCGGACCCCGACTCGGTCTTCTTCTATCTCTACAGCCTCGTCTCTCTGCTCGGCCTTCCGGGTGTGCTCCTCCTTGGGGCGGGCCTGGCGCTGGGGCTGCGGGCCGCGCGGCGCGACGACGACCGGTTTTTCTGGCTGACGCTCTTCGCGGTCCTGGCGCTCTTCTTCGTCGTGTTCTACGGCTTCGACGCCAAACGCTTCCTGGTCTATCTGGTCTGGCCGGCGGGACTGTTCATCGCCGACGGTCTGGGCCGTTTGCGGGCGAAACCAGCGTTCGCCACGGCTGCGGGCCTACTGATCGCCGGGTCCGCGCTGCCGTTCCCGGGTGAAGGGAACGATCCCTCCTGGATCGGCCTCTGGCCCGTGCCGCCGGTCTACCTGCACGCGGCGTTGACCGCCCGGCCGTCCGGGAGCCCGGTGCTGGAGCCGTCCGGGATCACGGTCGAAACGTTCCCGCCGGAAGACCTCCTCGGCTTCATCAACTTGGGCCGGGCGTGGCGTGCCCGCAAGGCCTGGGCGGCCGCGCCGCGCCCGGAGCGGCTCGATCCCGCCCAGGTGGTGGCCGATCACACCGCACTCTTCCTGTACGAGGCGGCGTCGGACGGCGGCGGGCGCCACCGTACGCTCTCCCGGTTGAGCAATGCGCTCTTCAAGCGGGTCAAATTCGTCCCCGCCGCCTGGCTGGAGCCCTGGGCGGCGTATCTGGAGATCGAGCGGGCGGGGGTCATCGAGCCCGACTATGCGGTCTTCCGGACCCGCCTGCCGGACGCTCCTGGCTCGTGGCTGCTGGTCACTCCCCTGGACGGTGCGCTCCGCAGGCGGTGGGATGGACGGGTCGGGCAACCCTCACGACCGGCGGACCCGGCGCTCCGCCCGGCGCTGGCCCGGGCCCGGGAGATCCGCCGCGGCCTGCCGGAGACCAGCGCGGTCGTAGTCCTCTTCCCGGGGAACGATCCGGCCGATTTCTATCTGCCGTTCCTGCTGGACACTCCCGATCTGATCCTCGTCGAGCCGGAGCAGGAGCGGGCCGTGCGCGGCCAGGTTTCCGCGGCGCCGCTTCTCTCGGAGCGGCGGGTCGCGGGGGCGGAGATTCGGGAGATCGAGATTTTGGGGCGGCGGACGGCGGTGGTGGAGCTCACAAAAACAGCAGCGCCACACCCGACACCGCCACCACCGCGCCCGCCAGGCCGCCGATCCCCACCCGCTCGCCGCGCAGCAGGACGACCAGCGGGATGATCAGCACCGGGGTCAGCGCCATGATGCTGGCGGCCACGCCCGCCACCGTGGCGCGGATCGCGATCAGCGAGAGGGTCACCGCGACGAAGGGGCCGAAGAAGGCTCCCAGCGCCGCGTACCCCAGGGCTGTGCGGTCGCGCACGCCCCGGCGGACGTTCGGCCACCAGCGGAGGGCGAAGAAGAGGAGCGTATAGCCGGTGATCCCCGCGAGCACCCGCACCTGCGTGGCGGCCACGGCGTGGTAGGTGCCCATGCCGATCTTGCTGAGGATCAGCCCGACCGCCTGGCCGAGCGCGCCGCCGAACCCCAGGGCGATCCCGGCGGGCGTGACGTGCCCGGCCGGCCTGCCCTCCCCCGCCGGCTTCGCCCGCTCCAGGACGGCCCAGGCGACGCCGCCGACCGTCAGCGTCATGCCCAGGACGTCGCGGGGCGTCAGCGTCTCGCCCAGGGAGAGCCAGCCGGCGAGGGCGGTGAGCGGCGGCACCAGCGACATCATGAGCGTCGAGAGCCGGGGGCCGAGGAGCAGATAGGCGCGGTAGAGACAGAGGTCCCCGAAGGTGAAGCCGACCAGCCCCGAGACGCTCAGCCAGATCCAGGCGTGGCGCGTGGCGTCGAGCGGCAGGGGGTGCCCGCGGAAGAGCCAGCCCGCCAGGCAGAGGAAACCGAAGGCGAAGACCAGGCGGATGAGGTTGACGGTCAGCGAGCCGATGCGGCGCGCCGCGCCTTCGATGGCGAGCGCGGTGCAGGCCCACAGGGCGGCGGCTCCGAGCGCCGCAAGCTGACCCGTCATTTGATTTCAGGGGACAAGGGATTTTACGAACCCCGTCACGGCCTCCACCGCCTCGCGTAGGTTCTGCCGCTCGGTCCGCCCGGATGCGGCCCGCGGCACGAACGAGTGGTCGCCGTCCTCGATCCAGACGATGCGGATGGCCGGCGACAGCGAGTAGGCGGCGACGTCCTCGGGGGTTCCGAAGGGGTCGCGAGTCCCTTGCACGATCAGGGTCGGCGTGCGCAGGTGCTCCAGATGGGCGGTGCGCGTCCGCTCGGGCTTGCCGGGGGGATGAAAGGGGTAGCCAAGGCAGACGAGCCCGCGCGCGCCGGCCTCGTCGGCGATCCGGCTGGCCATCCGGCCGCCCATCGATTTGCCGCCGATCACCAGCGATCCGCCCCCGCCGAGCTCGGCGACGGCTTCGCGCCAGGTGTCGAGGAGGACCGGCTCGCGGTCGGGCGGCCGCTTGCGTCCCTCGGTGCGCCGGGCCCGCATGTAGGGAAACTCGAAGCGGGCGACGCGCAGCCCTTCGGCGGCCAGCCCTTTCGCCAGCGTCTCCAGGGACGGGGAATCCATCGGGGCGCCGGCACCGTGGGCCAGCACCACGCGGGGAGCGTCGTCGGGGCCGTCGAAGAGGAAGTCCATGAGGTCTACTGTATAACGCTCCGGCATCCTTCATTGACACGCCCCCGCGCTCCGGATACCCTCGCAACAACGTTTCTTTTCGGTCATTCGATCAGCGAGGTTCCGGTGATCCCGACGCCCCAGCAGCTCGCGGACATTGCCAGCCGGCGCGAGGGGAGCCTTCAGGAGATCCCCTTCTCGCCGCTGCTCTGCGCCCTCTCCATCCAGAAGAAGACCACGGTGCTGGAGATCCGGCGCCGGCAGGTCTGGAAGAAGATCGTCCTGGAAGAGGGATTGCCGGTCGACTGCCGCTCGAACCTCGTCCATGAGACCCTCGGCCGCTACATGGTCCTCGAGGGGAAGCTGAGCGAGGAGGACTTCACCGCCGGCCTCGCCCGGTCGGCGTCGCGCGGGGTTCCGCTCGGCGAGATCCTGCTCGAGAGCGGTCTCGTCAACGCGGTCGAGCTGTTCAAGATCCTGCAGCAGAACCTGGCCAAGAAGCTCCTCGACATGTTCACCTGGCGCGAGGGGGAGTTTCGCGTCGCCACGGACGAGCTGCGCAACGAGATGTCGCTCAAGGTCAAGGTGCCGCAGCTGATCCTCACCGGCGTGACCAAGCTCGTGCCGCAGGACGAGGTGGACATGGCGGTCGCCGCTCTGGTGGGCAAGAAGCTCGCCCTGCACCCGGCGCCGTTCTTCCCCCTGGAGGACATCCGGTTGAGCCAGCGGCAGGCGCAGCTCACCGAGGCGATCCGGCCCGGCCGCCGCATGGGCGAGCTCGCGGAGAGCACCGGGTTGCCGGTCGACGAGATCACCCGCCTCCTCTATGCGCTGTCGATTCTCGGCGTGGTCGTCCCCGCGGACACCCTGCCCAAGGATGCGATGCCGCCGTCGCTCTCGGCGACAGGGAGCTTCCGCCTCACTGTGCCCGCAGCGGCTCCCGCGGCGCCGGCTCCCGCGACTCCGACACCGGCCGCACCGCCGCCGGCCGCGGCTCCCGCTCCGGCGGCTCCTGCCGCGCCCCAGCTCTCGGCGTCCGACGTCGAACGGCGGCGCAACGAGATCATGCAGGCGTTCCTCACCTATCGCCGGCAGGACGCGTTCGACCTGCTCGGCCTGCCCGAGACGGCGACGCCCGGCGCCATCGAGGAGAGGTTCCTGGAGCTCTCCCGCCGCTTCGCGCCCTGGACGCTGGATCATCCCGACCTGAAAACGCTGGAGGACCGGGCGCGCGACCTCTTCCTGGCCGGCGCCCGCGCTTTCGCCGAGCTCTCCGACACCGAGCAGCGCAACACGCTCCTCTTCCGGCGCCGCACGCTGCGCGAGGAGCAGGCGAAGAAGCCGACCGCCTTCGGGGGGATCAAGACCGACCTGCTCGACTCCGAGGCCCAGTTCAAGAAGGGACGGGCCCTCATGGAGCAGGGCAAGTACAAGGACGCGGTCGTGTTGCTGGAGTTCGCCGCCGACTGCGACCCGCAGAACGGCCTGTACGCGGCCGAGATGGCGTACTGCCGGTTCCTCCTCTCCTCGGGCTTCGCCAACCAGTCGATCAAGGACCTGCAAGAGACCCTGCGGCGCGATCCGAGCTGCGGCCTGGCCGCCTATTACGCCGGCGAGATCAGCCGGGAGACCGGCTTCTACGAGGACGCCGAGAATTACTTCCGCCGCGCGATCAAGCTGATGAGCCCCGACCGCCGGCCGATCGACGCGCTGAAGAACTTGTCGACGGCACGGAAGAGATAAGGCCGGCTCTACACCTACAAGAACCCCTCGATCACCGTCCCGTGGCCCGTCTCCAGGGCCCGCTCCCGCGCGAGCTGACCGACCGCGAGATCGAGCACTCCCAGGCCGAAGGGGCTGAAGATGGTCAGCAGGCTCTCGTCGCGCTTCGGCGGCGCGGTCCCCGCGAGGACGTCGGCCAGGGTGCACCGGATGAAGTCGCGGTGCCCCGCCTGTTGCTCGGCCAGATGGACCGACGTCTGCGCCCGCAGCACGTGATCCACGTCGTCCACCACGTTGTCGTGGGCGAGGATCACCTCGGGCGCGAGGTCGCGCAGCGACGTGTGGAGGATCGTCGCGCCGGGCGGGCAGTCCGACAGATCGGACACGTGCGGCTTGACCGCCGTCGTGGCGTAGGCGATCACCGGGTGCTCGCGGAGGATCTCGCGCGGATCGTCGGCCACCCGGACCTCGACGTCGCGGACGCTGCGCAGTATTTCGGAGAGGCTCGCCGCGAACGATCCCGCGCGCTCGGCGTCCAGGTCGTAGACCACGAACCGGGCCAGGTCGGGCAGGGCGCGGATGAGGAAACGGGCGGTCTCGAAATTGATCACGCCCGTGCCGATCAGACCGGCGGACGGGGTCGCGCGGCCGTGGCGCAGCTCGCGGGCTGCGAGAGCCGCGCTCGCGGCGGTCCGGCGGGCGCTGATCAGGGAGCTTTCGAGGATCGCCTCGGGCAGGCCGGTGGTGGCGCTGTTCAGGATCAGCACCGCGGAGGCGCGGGCGAACCCCTTCCGCACGTTGCCCGGGAACGAGGCGATCCACTTCATGCCGGCCACACCGAAACCGTCTCCCAGGTAGGCCGGCAGGGCGATGATGCGGTTCAAGTCGTCGTTGGGAAAACGGAGGAAGGTGGAGTGCGGCAGCGAGCTCTCGCCGCGGCCATGGGCGAGATAAGCCCGGCCCACCACTTCCATCAGCTCGAGCTCCCGGCCCGCCAGCAGCGCTTCCACCTCGGCGCCGCGAAGAATCAGGATATCGCTGGGCTTCATCTACAAGCTTCCCTTCGTCTCCGGCCAGAGATCGGGGACGTCGCCGAAGTGATCCCGGACCCAGGCATCGGAGTAGACCGTATCGACATAACGCTCGCCCCGGTCGGGCAGGACGACGGCGCAGGTGGAGCCTTCTGGAATCCGGTCCCGGATCTTGCCCACGGCGGCGATCAGCCCTCCGGACGAGGCTCCGGCGAGAATCCCCTCGCTACGGACCAGACGCCGGCAGGCGAGGATGCACTCGAGATCGGAGACCAGAACGTGCTCATCGATAAACCGCAGATCGCAGAGAGGCGGGCGCAGCCCAGCTCCCATCCCTGGAAGATAGCGCGGACCCTTCTGATCCGAAAAGATGAGACTGCCCACCGAGTCGACCGCGATCACCCGTGTCGACATCCCATGCTCGCGGACGTACTCCCCGCAGCCCCGCACGGTTCCGCACGTGCTCGCGGCGCAGAGAAGGAAATCGAGCTTGTGGTCGAGCGCCGTCGCGACTTCCTGCATCGTGGTGCGGAAATGCGCGCCGGCGTTCTGTTCATTGGCGTACTGGTTGGGCCAGAACGCGTCGCCGTGCGCCGCCATGAGCTCCCGGACGCGACGCAAGCGCGCCGGCAGAAGCTCCCCCGTCTCCGGGTCCGGCTCCTCGACGCAGTCGATCTCGGCTCCGTAGATCTCCAGGATCTCGCGGTTCTGCCGCGAGGTCTTGACGTCCACGACGCAGATGAAGCGCAGACCATAGTAGGCGCAGGCCTGCGCCAGGCCGATCCCCATGTTGCCGGAGCTCGACTCGATCACGACCGTGCCGCGGTGGACCTCCCCGCGACGGAGCGCCTCCTGCAGAATCTCGCGCGCCGGGCGGTCCTTGATGCTCCCGCCCGGGTTGAGAGCTTCCAGCTTGGCATACAGCTGAAACGAGATCTCCGGATAGATCTGCCGTAACGCAACGAGAGGCGTCCGGCCGACCGCTGACAGGATTCCATGAAGGGCTGGCTCGAAGAAGCTCATTCTGTACAACACAGTACCCCAAGCCAGGAAGGTGTGACACTCCCCCTGCCGGCTCGAAGCCGCTAGAGCGATCCCGCGCGCTGTGCTAGCATCCCCGGACCATTGGCAGGCGTCTCGGCCCCGGGTCCGCCTTGAAGGCCTCCGCTTTTCCGCGCCGCGGGCCGTAACTACGAAACAAGGAGGAGACCGTGAAACTCGGAGAAGTCCTACAGAAGGAAAGGGAGCGGAAAAAACTCTCGCCCGAAGAGACCGCCTCCCGGTTGGGAATATCGCCGGAGAAATACGGTGAGCTGGAAGAAGGGAGCTCTCCCGCCGAGAAGTGGGGTCCCCTGCTCGCCAAGATCGCCATCAAGCTCGAGACCCCAACGTCCCGCCTGCTGGCCGAGAGCGGCAAGTCGGCGGACACCAAGGCTGGGCAGGCCGGCGAGCTGATCCGCAAGCATCGCGAGCGGCGGCAGAAAACGGTCGAGCAGATGGCCGAGCAGATGGAGATTTCCAAGGAAGAGTACGAGCAGATCGAGGCCGGCCAGTCCGGGATCGAGGAGTACGGCCCCCTTCTCCTCCACTTTGCCGAGATCATCGAGCAGCCGGTGTTCAATCTGTTCTATCCCTTCGGCCTGCCCCTGGAGAAGCTTGACGTCAAGGACTATCACTAGGCCTCCGTGAGGGCGTGAGGGGTCCTGCGTGGCGGCCTGCTCCGGCAGGCCGTTCGCGTTTCTGTTCAACTTTCGATGGAGCTTTCATGATCCTTTCGCGCAGATTGGCGTTTCTTCTCGCGCTGCTCGTCGCGCTGTCTGGAGCCGCGGATCTCGCGGCTGCTCCGGCGGCGAAAAAGACGGAGCGCGCCTCCCGTGGCGACCATGGCGACCGGCGGCTCGATCCCGAGCTCTGGAAGGCGTACCGCTGGCGCGAGGTCGGTCCCTATCGCGGCGGCCGGTCCGCGGCGGTGACCGGCATCCCGGGCGATCCGAACACCTACTACTTCGGCGGAACCGGCGGCGGCGTCTGGAAGACGACGGACGGGGGCGGCACCTGGAAGAGCGTCTCCGACGGCTTCTTCGGCGGCTCGATCGGCGCCGTCGCGGTCTCCTCCTGGGATCCGAACGTGATCTACGCGGGCGGCGGCGAAGAGACGGTGCGCGGCAACGTGTCGCAGGGCACCGGTCTGTGGAAGTCGACCGACGCCGGGCGCACCTGGAAGCACGCCGGCCTGGAGGATTCGCGGCACATCCCACGCATCCGCATCCATCCGAAGAATCCGGATCTGGTCTATGCCGCGGTCCTCGGCCACCTCTTCGGCCCGAACGACATGCGCGGCATCTACCGCTCGAAGAACGGCGGCGCCGCCTGGGAGCGCATCCACTTCGTCAACCGCGACGCGGGCGCGGTCGATCTCGCGATGGACCCGACCAATCCGCGCATCCTGTATGCCTCGTTCTGGCGCGTGCGGCGCACGCCGTACAGCCTGGAGAGCGGCGGCGCGGGGTCGAGCCTCTGGAAGAGCATCGACGGCGGCGACAGCTGGACCGAGCTGACGCGCAATCCCGGCCTGCCCAAGGGAACCCTCGGCATCAGCGGCGTCGCCGTCTCGCCGAGCAACCCCGACAACGTCTATTCGATCGTCGAGGCCGAGGACGGCGGCGTCTTCCGCTCGAAGGACGGCGGCGCCACCTGGACCCGCACCAACGAGGACCGCTCGCTGCGCCAGCGCGCCTGGTATTACACGCGGATCTACGCCGATCCCCAGGACGAGGAGGTCGTCTACGTCGTCAACGTTCAGTTCCACCGCTCCAAGGACGGCGGACGCACGTTCTCGACGATCCGCACGCCGCACGGCGACAACCACGACCTTTGGATCGCGCCCGAAGATCCGCGGCGCATGATCGAGGCCAACGACGGCGGCGTGAACGTCTCGGTCGACGGCGGCGCCACCTGGACGCCCCAGAACAACCAGCCGACCGCGCAGCTCTACCGGGTCAGCACGGACAACAGCTTCCCCTACCGCATCCTCGGCGCGCAGCAGGACAACTCGGCCGTGCGCATCTCCAGCCGCTCGACCGGCGGCTCGGGGATCGGGTTCAACGACTGGCAGATCACCGCCGGCGGCGAGAGCGGGCACATCGTGGCCGATCCGGACGATGCCGAGGTCGTCTACGGCGGCTCGTACGGCGGCTTCGTCAACCGGTTGGACCATCGCACCCAGGAAGCCCGGGACGTCAACCCCTGGCCGGACGACCCCATGGGTTGGGGCGCCGCCGAGCTCGAGACCCGCTTCCAATGGAACTTCCCGATCCTCTTCTCGCCGCACGACGGGAACACCCTCTACGCCGCGGGCAACCGGCTCTTCCGGTCGACCAACGAGGGGCAGAGCTGGGAGACCATCTCCCCGGACCTGACGAGGAACGACAAGAGCAAGCTGGGACCGTCCGGCGGCCCCATCACCAAGGACAACACCAGCGTCGAGTACTACTGCACGATCTTCGCGGTGGCCGAATCGCCGCTGGAACGCGGGGTGATCTGGACCGGCTCGGACGACGGGCTCCTCCACGTCACGCGGGACAACGGCAAGAGCTGGAAGAACGTCACGCCGCCGGACCTCCCGGAGTGGGCGCTCCTCAACAGCATCGAGGCGAGCCCCTACGACAAGGGCGGCCTCTACGTGGCGGCGACCCGCTACAAGCTGGACGACCTGAAGCCTTACCTCTACAAGACCACGGACTACGGCGCGACCTGGACCCGCATCACGAACGGGATCGACCCGCGGCACTTCACCCGCGTCGTCCGCGCCGACCCCGAGCGGCGCGGCCTGCTCTTCGCCGGCACCGAAGAGGGGATGTACGTCTCCTGGGATGACGGCGGCCGGTGGGAGCCGCTGCAGCTCAACCTGCCGATCGTCCCGATCACCGACCTGACGGTCAAACAGGGGGACCTGGTCGCCGCCACCCAGGGGCGCGGCTTCTGGGTGCTCGACGGCCTGGACCTGCTGCGCCAGCTGCCCGCCGATGTCTCGAAGGGGCTCCAGCTCTTCACCCCGGCCCCGGCCTATCGCATCACCACCGCCTCCTTCGACGGGGACGGCCCGCCGCCGCGCGGCCAGGGGGAGAACCCGCCGGGCGGCGCGGCGATCTACTATTGGCTCCCCGACGTCCGTCCCGGCCAGACCGCCCGGATCGAGATCCTCGACCAGGCCGGCACCGTGCTCCGCACGTTCGAGGGGAAAGCCGACGAGGAAGCCGCCCGCGACAAGGCTGAGGCCGACGAGGACAAGGAGAAGGCCGAGGCGCCGCAGGACCCGGCGCAGAAGCCCGAGGTCGGCAACCCGGAGAAGGACCCGGCGAAGCGGGAAAAGGAGAAGCAGGAGGCGCGGAAGAAGAAGAAAGAGGATGACGAGGAGACGCAGAAGCCGACCATCCAGAAGGGGCTCAACCGCTTCGTCTGGGATCTGCGCTCCAAGCAGGGCGTCTCGTTCCCCGGCCTGATCATGTGGAGCGGCAACCCGCCCCAGCCCACGGTCCTCCCCGGCGACTACCAGGTCCGGCTCACCTTGAGGGACGGGGAAAAGGCCGACACGGTGAAGACCGCGCCGGTCCGCGTCCTGGCCGATCCGCGGTCGAAGGTGACGCCCGCCGACCTGGAGGCGCAGAGCACGTTCCTCCTGGAGATCCGCGACAAGCTGAACGAGGCCCACGACGCCATCCGCCGCATCCGCGAGGTGCGCGCGCAGCTCGCCGGCTTGCGCGAGCGGCTGGAGGATCAGGATGGCAGCGACGACCTGCTGGATGCGGCCAAGGAGCTCGACAAGAAGATGACCACCGTCGAGGAGGCCTTGTACCAGACCAAGAACCGCAGCCCGCAGGACCCGCTCAACTTCCCCATCCGGCTCAACGACAAGCTCAACGCGCTCGCCGCGTCGGCGGGCCGCGGCGATTACCGCCCCACCGACCAGCAGGTGGCGATCAAGAACCGGCTGACGGCGGCGATCGACGCCGAGCTCGCGAAGCTCCGCGGCATCTGGGAGAAGGACCTCCCGGCGTTCAACGAGCTCGCACGGACGAAATCCGTCGCGGCGGTGATCGTCCCGGCACCTCGGCTAAAATGAGCTGACTGGGAAGGCCGGCGGCGCCGCCGGCCTTCCGCGCGACCCTCAACTCCCTCTGTGGAACGAAGACGGACATGACAGTACTCACGGAACAAAGCACCACCTACGAGCTCGGCGGTTGGGATCTTTCCGAGCTTCTGCCGGAGCCGAGCGATGCGGTGATCGCCCAGCGGCTCGCCGAGATCGAGACCTCCGTTGCCGCGTTCGAGGCGCGCCGCGAGGCCCTGCGGCCCGACATGGACCCCGGAGAGTTCCTGGACACGCTGCGCCACTACGAGAAGATCATCGAGCTGACGCACGCGCTCTCGGGCTACGCCTCCCTCTGGTTCTACTCCGACACGCGCAACCAGGAGGCCATCGCGTTCCGCAACCGGGTGCAGCAGGCGAACACCGCCGCCTCCAACCGCATTCTCTTTTTCACGCTCTGGTGGCGGAGCCTGTCGGACGAGGAAGCCGCGGCTCTCATGCCGCAGGATCCGGCGTTCCAGGACTTCCGCCACTACCTGGCCGACGGGCGCCGCTTCAAGCCCTTCACCCTGGACGAGAAGTCCGAGCAGATCATCAACGTCAAGGACGACAACGGCATCGGCGCGATCCTGACGCTCTACTCGATGCTCACCAACCGGCTGGAGTTCACGCTGGAGGTGGATGGCACGACCGAAAAGCTGACCCGCGACGGGCTCATGGGCTATGCCTTCTCGCCGCGCGCCGACCTGCGGTCCGCCGCCTACCAGGAGCTGTACCGGGTCTACGCCGACGAGGCGACGGTGCTCGGCCAGATCTACATCAACCGGGTCCGCGACTGGCACGACGAGAGCCTGGTCCTGCGCGGCTACTCCTCCCCCATCGCCGTGCGCAACGCGGACAACGACGTTCCCGACGCGGCCGTCGACGCGCTGCTCGAGACGACGCGCGAGAACGCGCATCTCTTCCAGCGCTACTTCCGCCTCAAGGCCGGCTGGCTCGGGCTGGACCGTCTGCGCCGCTACGACCTCTATGCCCCCCTCGCGCCGTCGGACCGCCACGTCCCCTACGCCGACGCGGCGCGCTCGGTCCTGGCGACCTTCGAGGCGTTCCATCCGCGGTTCGCCGCCATGGCCAAGCGGGTCTTCTCCAACGGCCACCTGAACAGCGAGATCCGCAAGGGCAAGCGCGGCGGCGCCTTCTGCTCCACGATCCTGCCCAGCCTCACTCCCTGGGTGCTGGTCAACTACGCCGGCCGCGTGCGCGACGTGGCGACCCTGGCCCACGAGCTCGGCCACGCGGTGCACAGCATGCTCGCCGAGCACCACTCCATCCTGACGCAGCACGCCTCGCTGCCGCTCGCCGAGACCGCCTCGGTGTTCGGCGAGATGCTGATGACCGACCGGCTGCTGCGCGAGGAGCGCGATCCGCTGATCCGCCGCGAGATCCTGGCGGCGGCGGTGGACGACGTCTATGCCACGGTCCTGCGCCAGGCCTCCTTCGTGCTCTTCGAGCGCGAGGCCCACGAGGCCATCCTCTCCGGTCTCTCCGTGGAGGAGCTCTGCGATCTCTACATGACCAACCTGCGGACGCAGTTCGGTGACAGTGTGGAGATCGCGCCCGAGTTCCGCTACGAGTGGCTGAGCATCCCGCATATCTACCACACGCCTTTCTACTGCTATGCCTACAGCTTCGGGCAGCTCCTGGTGCTGGCGCTCTACCGGCGCTATCAGGAGGAGGGCGAGAGCTTCAAGCCCGGCTATCTCAAGCTGCTCTCCTACGGCGGCTCCGAGCGGCCGGAGGTCATCCTCCACGAGATGGGCATCGACATCACCGACCGCGCCTTCTGGCAGGGCGGCTTCAACCTCGTCCGCGAGCAGATCGACGAGCTGGAGGCGATCAAGCTGTAGGAGCCCTCACCCCCGGCCCCTCTCCCACAAGTGGGAGAGGGGTGCAGGTTAGTCAAAGACCTTTCCCGTCCGTTAAGCCCTTCTAACCCACACCCCTCTCCCGCTCGCGGGAGAGGGGCCGGGGGTGAGGGCTCCGGTACAGCCGGATCACCGGCCCGTCCTGCGTCTCGGTGGGAATCCACTCCCGGACGAGCTCCCAGGAGCGGAAGATCTCGGCGTAGCGCTCCGCCATCTCGCGCTGGTGGGGGCGCGTCAGCATCGCGGGATTGTCGAAGCGGCCATAGGCCGCGCTCGCCACCAGCACGTAGTCGAACCCCCGCAGCTCCTCCAGCGACAGCCGGGTCATGAAGCGGCGGTGGAGAACCTGGTACTCCCCCTCCGGGAAATCCGGCGTGTAGGACTCCTTGGCGATCGATGCGCCGCGCGGCACGTGCGTCCGGATCCACTCCCCCGCGACCTCGCGCGTGCTCGGCCGGGCCAAAGCGACGGCCTGGATTCCCGTCCGCCAGGCCGGTAGGACCAGACAGCCGGCGAGCAGGGTCGTGGCCAGCACCGGCCGCAGTGTCGGGGTCTCTCGGGCGCCCCAGCGGACGTCGCGCAGGCGCTCGATCCAGGCGCCGATTCCCACTCCCAGCAGAGCCGCCAGGATCGGCACGACCGGATAGAGATTGCGCCGGACCACCATGCTCATCGACAGAATCAGCGCCAGGTAGAGGACCGGAAACGGCAGCAACCAGACGATCCGGGACCGTGCCCGCGCCGCGATCAATCCCGACAGTCCCGCGAGCGCAGCCACCCATCCGAAGCTCCCGAGGAGGGCCTTGGCATAGTAGAGCGCGTTGCTCTGCGGCATCACGCCGAGCCATCCTCCTTTGCCGTATTGCCGCGCCCCGAAGAAGATCCCCCGTCCGCCGAAGAACGCCGCCTCCGGGAAGACGAGCAGGCTGGGCATCACCGCCAGGAACGCGGCGAGCGCCGCGAGCCCCGCCCAGAGCAGCCCGAGGCGGAGATCGCGCCGGGTCCACCGCCAGCGGATCCAGACCGCGACGATCGCCACCGCCACCACGCCCGCCGGGTACTTGCTCCCAGCCGCCAGACCCGCGCAGATCCCGGCGAGCAGGTAATCGCGCGTCCGCTCCTCGTCCACCAGCCGCGCGACGAAGAGCAGGCAGAGCGTGGCAAAGAACGCCGACGGCACGTCGCAGGTGTTGAGGTGCGATCCATCGTTGAACAGCGGCGAGAAGATCAGGAGCAGCCCGGCCGTGGCCCCCGCAACGACTCCGGACAGGCGCTCGGCGATGCGGTACACCGGGACCACCGTGAGCGCGGACATCAACGCCACCGCCCCGCGCAGCAGCAGCCACGACACCCCGAGCGGATCATGGACTCCGATCGCGCCGGCCCAGGCGGCCACGGCCCCGGGGAAAAGCGAGGCCATCCAGAGGACCACCGCGTCCAGGTAGTACATCAGGTGCGGATAGACGAAGGACAGCCGGAGCATCCGCCCCGCGTTGATCTCGCTCGCGTGGTGGTAATAGGTACCCTCGTCGAGGTAATAACGCCCCTCGACCTCATGCGACAACCCGACGCAGCGCACCACCAAGGTGAGGACGAGCAAGGTGGGCAGCACCGCCGCCGCTACCAGCGCCCACCCGCGCAATCCGGCCAGGCGGCGCACCAGCAACCGGGTCAGCCAGACCGCCGTGGCCGCGACGGCGAGAACCACCGCGCCGCGCGACAAGAGCAGCGGGGGCGAGGCGCCGCCGACGTCGATCCACCAGAGGAGGAGGACGGCGGCCCAGAGGAGCGCGGCGGCGGCCCCCACCCGCACGGAGGTTGTCGAATTGCTGAGCTCCACAGGGCACTTCTACCACAGCTTTGCGCTATGATCATCCTGTGGCATGAAGGCATGAGGGCACGCAGCATGAGCACGACAAGCACCGAGATCAAGACCGTCGGCAAGAGCGGCCAGATTTCCTTGGGGAAGGGCTATGCAGGAAAGACTTTGCGGCTCCAACGCCAGTCGGACGGCAGCATTGTGTTGACCCCGGTCGCGGTGATCCCGGAAAGTCAGTTGTGGACGCTCCAGGAGCCCCACCGCTCGGCGATCGAGAGGGGGATGGCCTGGGCCGCGGAGAACCCGCCTGCCGAAACCGATCTCGACGAGCTTCTGACCCGGCGAAGCCGGCGTACCGAGGCGAAACAGCCCCGTGGCTCCTCGAAGTAGCCGAGTCCCCACAGTCGGCTCGATGAGATTCCGAATCGTCTCGTCACCCGATTTCCTCCTTCTCGTGTCTCAAAGGTAGGAACCACTACCATGCGCCCTCTTCCACGTCATTGACCCGCCCTAGCAAACCTACTAAACTAGAAGGAACAGAGCTGCAGGCGGGAAGATCGCTGGAAGGCCGTTCCTGGCGAATGGTCCACTTTGGTATATGGAGCCGAGAACACGATGGGTTGGAAGGGAACCTTGCGAGCAATACAAGCGGCCGGCCGGGCGGCTGAGCGTGACACACGACGCCGCCAGCGCGACCTCGCCCGTTACCAGACGGCAATGGCAAAGGCGAATGAGATCGAGCGCGCAGCCTACGAAGTCGAGGTTTACCGGAATCGTGTTGCGCAGTTGGTCTCTATCCACAGAGAAGATAGCTGCCGTATCGATTGGCAACGGTTCTCTAGTGCCTCAGCTCCGCAACCTCCTCAGAGATCAACTGCTCAGGAAGAATCTGCGCGACATCGGTTTGAATCCTATCAGCCAGGCTTCATAGCACGTCTGCTGAGGCGAGTTGATCACGAGCGTTCAGGTCTCGAGCGGGAAATCGACCGCGGACGCGACGCGGATGAAGCGGCCTACCGAGAGTCCTGTGCTCATTACGAGCAGCAGCATTCAGAGTGGAGGGAGCAGAAAGAGTTTGCAGCGCGCGTTCTGAGCGGAGATCATGCAGCCTACCTTGAAGCTATCAAGGAGGTCAATCCCTTTGCGGAAATCGGGGATCTCGGCTCGGCCGTTAAATTCGAGATCGTGAGCCAATATCTAATCAAAGCCGACATTTTTATTCACGGTGAATCGGCAGTTCCACGAGAGTCAAAGAGCCTGCTCAAGAGCGGCAAGCTCAGCGTCAAGCAAACTCCCAAGAGCGAGTTCTATCGTCTGTATCAAGATTATATCTGTAGCTGCGTTCTGCGAGTCGCACGCGAGCTCTTTGCCATACTCCCGGTTGAAACGCTAGTTGTCTCGGCCGTTGATGACCTGGTGAACAGCTCCACCGGGCACTTAGAGAAACAACCGATCCTCTCAGTTCTCATTCCGAGGCAGACGTTCGCGAGGTTGAAGCTCGACCTGATCGATCCTTCTGAATCCATGAAGAACTTTGTGCACCAGATGGAGTTCAAAGCCACCACGGGTTTCCGGCCTGTGGAGAGAATATCGACAGAAGGCTTCATGCACGCGCCCTAGCCCGTCGGCATCGGACGGTCCACCGCGCACAACAGAACCGACCAAGGAATTCTTCATGACTATTGTACTGCTTGTATTCCTCTCCGCTGCTGTTCTAACAGCCGCTCTTCTCCTCCTTCGGCTGAAAAGGGCCGTTGCCGAGCGCGACGACCTCCGGATCGAGCAGAGTCGGTTAACTGACCGCTTCCGCGGTGTTGTCGACGCTGAAGCTGAAAGAGTGCGGGTCCTTCAGGATCTCGAGAACGAGCGCTCTGCTGTTCGGTCGCAGATGGAGCAAGACCGAGCCGCCACTGAGACTGAGAGGATGCAAGTCCTCCAAGCCCTCAAGAATGAGCAGACGGCCGTTCGCGAGCAATTAGATCAGGAACGGGCCGCAAATTCGCAGGCAGTTGCGGGCCTCCAGCAAAGGCTCCAGACCGACTCAGTGGAATTCACCGCCCTTCAGGCTCGGATTCAGGCGCTTCGGACGGAGTTCGATCAGCTCGATGAGGAGGCGAACCTTCAGTCCTTCGGATTCTACAAGCCGCATTACGACTTTGCCGACTCCGAGCACTACCAGGCCGAGCTCGAACATATCCGTGACGCGCAGAAGCGGATGCTCAAAGACAAGGTTGCAGCGGTCTGTCCCATCGAATGGACGGTCAATGGGAGTAAGGTCGAGGGTCGCAAGTCCATCAACCAGACGCTCAAGCTGATGTTGCGCGCCTTCAACGGCGAGTGTGATGCGGCGATTGCAAAGGTCCGATACAACAACATACAAGTCATGGAAGCGCGCATTCAGAAGGCCTATGAAGTCATCAATGGTCTCGCCCAGGTGCAGCGATGTGAGATCACAAGTCCTTATCTGAAGCTGAAGCTGCAAGAGCTCTATCTCGCCCACGAATACCAAGAGAAACTCCAGGAGGAAAAGGAAGAACAGCGCCGCATCCGGGAGCAGATGCGAGAGGAAGAGATCGCTCAGCGAGAACTGGAGAAGGCGCGGCTCGATGCCGAACGAGAAGAACAGCGCTATGCGCAAGCCTTGGCCAAGGCCCGCGAAGAAGCCGATCAGGCAGTAGGAGCGCGGCAGGAAAAGCTCTTGTCTCAAATTGAGGAGCTCCAGCGCCGCTTGGAGGAGGCACACACCAACAAAGAGAGGGCAATCGCCCGAGCGCAGATGACTCGCTCCGGACACGTGTACGTCATTTCAAATATGGGCTCTTTCGGAGAACACGTTTATAAGATTGGCATGACACGGCGGCTTGACCCCTTCGATCGGATTAGAGAGTTGGGCGACGCTTCGGTTCCTTTCCAGTTCGACGTGCATGCAGTCATATTCAGCGAGGATGCGCCTGCACTAGAAAATAAGCTCCATCGCGCGTTTCAGCGTCGCCGTGTCAACCGTGTGAACGAGCGTAAGGAGTTCTTCAGAGTGTCGATCGACGATATCACCATTGCCGTTCAAGAACACCACGGACAAATCGAGGTAACGCGGGCAGCCGATGCAGAGGAATATCGGAAAACGATAGCCATTCTCGCCGAAGAAGGCGGCGATGAGTCTAAGCCATTGGCTACCAGCGTAGCTGTCCCGATTCCTACGATAACGTCTCTCGCCGTTGCTGACGCAGCGTCGTTCTTTGCCCCTCCTTCCGAAATGCCTCAAATCTGACTCTCTTGCCGGCGCCCGGCCCTCCCCCTGCGCAGCCTGTTGCCGGCCGGATGGCCCCTTCCCTCGAGTGAAGGGGCATCCTCAAGCCACGAGCCCGCCGGCTGAGATTCCTCGCCGTCCCGTCCCACTCTCCCTGATGAGGCTCGACATGTCGCCTTCGTGTCGGCGACATGTCGCCTCTCCAGCGGCGGCATCTGTCCTGGGCACCCGAAGGTCGTTGCGCCCGGTCTCAGGAGCTTTTTGCGGCTCCCCGGCACGGCATACGGTTTGCCCTTGCCTTCTCCGCTGGCCCTTTCATGGACGAGACGCTTCAAGCCGAGGAGGAGGTAACGTATGGCAGATGCACCTGCACCGACCGGACGCTGGACCCGCGATTATGTCTTCGACATCCTGCGGGATCTCGGGATTCACTACATCTTCGGTGTACCCGGCACTAATGAGATTCCGATCATCGATGGCTGCGAGATCCCGGAGAACGAGGTCCAGTACATCGAATGCCTGCACGAGAACATCGCCATCGGCGGCGCCATGGGCTATGCCCGCCTGACCGGCAAGCCCGGCGTCCTCGTCGTCCACGTCACTCCGGGCATCGGCCACGCCCTCGGAAACCTGTTCAACGCCTGGCGGTCCCGCATCCCGCTGGTGATCCTCTGCGGCCAGCAGCAGAACGAATTGGTGACGCAGGAGCCTCTGCTCGCCTCCAATCTGGTGCAGGTGGCGTCGCAGTACACGAAGTGGTCGCATGAGCTGCGCTCCTGGGAGGAGATCCCCCTGGTCTTGCAACGGGCGTTCAAGGAGGCCATGGCGCCTCCGGCCGGTCCGGTCTTCGTTTCCTTCCCCTGGGAGTTCATGATCCATGAGATCGGCCCGGAGGACCGGGTCCCGGGCGTCACCCGGATCGCGCACCGCTTCATTGGCGATCCGGCGGCGGTGCGGCAGGCGGCCGGTCTCCTCGGCCAGGCGGAGCGGCCGGTCATCATCGCGGGAGACGGCGTGGGCGCGGTCGGCGCCTGGCCGGAGCTCCAGGAGCTGGCGGACCTCCTCGGGGCGCCCGTCTATCTTCAGGGCTTCAGCAGCGTGGCGAACTTCCCCAACGACGACATCCACTGGCAGGGCGAGCTTCCGGGAGATCAAAAGCAGATCCAACAGCACCTCGCGCTCCACGACGTGGCCTTCCTTGTCGGCTTCGGCGCGCAGGCGCAGCTCGCGGTGTTCAAATACTCGCAGGGCCCCCTCATCCCTGCCTCGGTGCGCCAGATCTATCTGGACGACAATACCTGGAACATCGGCAAGAACCACTACGGCGAGGCGGCCATCCTGGGAGACATCAAGGCGACCCTGCCGCAGCTCAACGAGTTGGTAGCCCAGAACCCTCCCGCCGGCACGGCGGAGCGCAACGCGATGCTCCAGCAGCTCGCGAAGAAACGTGACGAGCAGTGGCAGGCCTATCTGGAGAGTGCCCGAAAGGCTGAAAAGATCTGGGCGGTTCTGGTCGCCGCCGAGCTGGCGAGCCTGATCGAAGAGCGCGATCTCCGGAAGAAATTCGTCTTCGTCAACGAGGCGGTGTCGGACGGGGCCTCGTTCCAGATGATGCTGCCGTTCAGTGAGAGCTTCGCCGAGCCGACGAGCTACTACTGTGTCGCGGGCGGCTCTCTCGGCTGGTCGATGCCTGCCACGCTCGGCATCCGCCTCTCCCCCGAGGGATATCAGGGCGTCACTCCCGATCTCGTGGTCAACGCGGTGGGCGACGGCTCGTCGCTGTTCTATCCGCAAGTCTGGTGGACCGCGGCTCACCGCAAGCTCCCGATTCTCTACATCATCATGAACAACCAGGAGTACCGGACTCTGCAGCTCGGCCTGCAGCAGGTGGTCACCGCGTACGGGAGCGCGCCGGGCTACAACTGGCATCCCGTCACGATGACGCCCGAGTACCTCCTGCTCCGCGATCCGAATTTCGACTTCGCCGCGGTGGCCCGCGCCTTCGGCGTCCCGAACGGGCGGGTCGTCGAGAAACCGGCGGACGTGCGGGAGGCGCTGCGCGAGGCTCTGGAGCACGTGCTCGATCGCAACGAGTCGTACGTGATCGACATGCGCACGGATCACACCACCCCGGGGCCGGACCCGATCAAGCCCCGGATCGCGCAGGAGATGCAGCGGTTCATCCAGCAGCCGCCGCTCGACGTCTTCTATCAGGAGACGCGGGCCACGGCAGAAAGCGCAGCAGCCGGCCCGGAGATTCCGAACATTCCGGTCCTCTTCTGATCCCCGAAATGACCCTTGACCTGTGGAGGTGAGCATGTCTGACGAAATTCTGGACGTTGCGGTGGTGGGCGGCGGCGTCTCCGGCGTGTATTCGGCCTGGCGGCTGCTGACCGAAGGCGGCAAGAGCCGGGTCGCGGTGTTCGAAGCGAGCGACCGGATCGGCGGCCGCCTGCTGTCGGTCTCTCCGCCCGAGATTCCGTCGATGACCGCCGAGCTCGGCGGCATGCGGATCCTGCCGGCGGTGCAGCCGCGCATCAAGACGCTGATCGAGGTCCTGAACGAGGACGCGACCCCCGCGGACCTGATCGAAACCTATCCGTTCCCGGTCGACGATCCGAGCAATCTTTCCTATCTGCGCGGGACGTACCTGCGCCTCTCGGACTTCACGGCGAATCCGTCCAAAGTCCCCTATCAACTGAGCTTCCTGGAATACGGCCAGACCGCCGGCTCGATCGTGATCAATGCGATCGAGCAGATCGTTCCCGGCATCACCGATCCGAGCCTCACCGAGGAGCAGCGCCGGCGGATGACCCGCAACTGCAGCTTCGGCGGCAAGCCGCTCTACGAGCAGGGCTTCTGGCAGGTGCTCCTGCGCGTGATCAGCAGCGAGGCCTATCAGCTCGCGGTGGCCGCCGGCGGCTACGAGACGACGCTCACCAACTGGAACGCGGCCGACGCCATCCCCTGGTATCTGTCGGATTTCGGGGTCAACCCCGACTACCGCGGTTTCCGCCGCGGCTTCCAGCAGGTGCCGCTGACCGTCGCTCAGCGCTTCGAGGCGAAAGGCGGGAAGATCCACAAGAACAAGAAAGTCCAAGGCTTCGTCTTGAACGACGGGCAGGTGGAGATCCAGATCGAAGACGAAGAGCCGGTGCGGGCCAAGGCTCTCATCCTGGCCATGCCGCGCTGCGCCCTGGAGCTGATCTCCGGCGGCAGCCCGCTGCTGCAGAAGGACGAGGTCGTGAAGCTGATCAAGAGCGTCACGCCGCGGCCGCTCTTCAAGCTGTTCACCACCTATAAATACCCATGGTGGCTGCCGGCCGGCGTCAAGGCGGGCCGCTCCACCACCGATCTGCCGGTGCGGCAGACCTACTACTGGCCCAAGGACGACGGCTCGCCCGCGACCGGCGGACGCTCGATGCTGATGGCGAGTTATGACGACGGCCTGAACATCGGGTTCTGGGACGGCTTCCGCGACAAACGCGGCCGCGGGTGGAGGAAGGAAGCCGAAAGCGCGCCCACGCACGAATGGTTCCTCGGCGAGGCGGACAGCAAGGGCAAAGGGAACGAGGAGTGGCTCCAGCATCACGCACCGAAAGACATGGTTGCGGAGGTCCAACGCCAGCTCGCTCTGATGCATGACCTGACGTTCACGCCGGACGCGGTGGACGCCGCCTTCATGGACTGGGGCGACGATCCCTTCGGCGGCGGCTGGAACAGTTGGAACATCGGCGTCAAGAGCTGGGACGTGAAGAAGCGGATCGCCCAGCCCGAGGACGGCGTACCGGTCTACATCTGCGGCGAGGCCTATTCCGACGCCCAGGGGTGGGTGGAAGGGGCGCTGCAGACGGCGGACCTGGTGCTGGCGAAGTTCGGGTTGGGAGCGTTGGAAGGGTAAGGAGGCCCTGATAAGCTCCCGGCCGCATGAGCGTCGGCGCCCTCGACCTCGCGATCCTCCTCGCCTATATGGCAGCCATGGTCGGTCTCGGCCTGTGGCTGGGCCGGGGGGCGCGCGACGTGTCCGAGTATGCGGTCGGGAGCCGGGACCTGCCCTGGTGGCTGATCCTCTTCTCGATCATCGCCACCGAAACGAGCAGCGTCACCTTCCTGAGCATTCCGGGCTTCGCCTTCGAGCGGAACTTTACCTGGCTGCAGATCGCCCTGGGGTTCCTCGTCGGCCGCTTCGCGGTGGCGTTCCTCCTGCTGCCCCAATACTTCCGGGGCTCCCTCTTCACCGCCTACGAGGTCCTCCACCACCGGTTCGGCGGCGCCACCCGGCAGACCGCTTCGGCCTTGTTCATCGTTACGCGCAGCCTGGCCGACGGCCTGCGGCTCTTCCTTTCGGCGCTCGTGCTCCAGGAGATGATGGGCATCTCCATCCCCTGGGCGGTGGCGGCGCTGGGGATCACGACGATCGTCTACACCTATGTCGGCGGCATCCGCGCGGTGGTATGGACCGATCTGATCCAGTTCGTCCTCTACCTCGCCGGAGCGCTGGTGGCGTTCGGCGTGATCCTGGACCGCCTCCCGGGCGGCTGGGACCAGCTCGTCGCCCTGGGGCACGCCGGCGGCAAGTTCCGGGTGCTCGATTTCGTCCCCGACTGGAGCGAGCCATATGGGTTCTGGGCCGGCCTGGTGGGAGGCACGTTCATCACCCTCGGCTCGCACGGCGTGGACCAGCTCATGGTGCAGCGCTACCTCTCCGCCCGCGGGCTCCCCGAAGCCCGGCGCGCCGTCTGGGTGAGCGGCCTGGTCGTGGTCGCGCAGTTCGCGCTCTTCCTGCTCATCGGCGTCGGGCTCTGGAGCTTCTATCAGCTCCACCCGCCGGCCGTGCCCTTCGACCGCGCGGACCGCGTCTTCGCCCGGTTCATCCTGGACGAGCTGCCGGTCGGGCTGGTCGGCCTGCTGCTGGGGGCCATCTTCGCCGCGGCAATGACGAGCTCCCTCAACTCGTGCGCCACGGTCGCCGTCAACGACCTCTACCTCCCGCTGGCGGAACGGAAGGGCCGGCAGATCCCGCCGGAGCGGCAGCTGCGGCTGACGCGCGTCCTCACCGCGCTCTTCGGGCTGGTGCAGATCGCGGTGGGCATCGCCAGCCAGTGGGTGAAGTCCTCGATCGTGAGCAGCGTCCTCGGCATCGCGGCCTTCACCACGGGAATCGTGCTCGGGGTCTTCTTCCTCGGCATGTTCACGCGCCGGGTGGGCCAGCGCGCGGCGCTCGCGGGTTTCGTTTTCGGCCTTGCGGCGATGACCTGGATCTACTTCGCGACGCCGCTGGCCTGGCCCTGGTACGCTCTGGTGGGATCGCTGCTGACGGTCGGGGCGGGGCTTACGGCGAGCTGGGTCTGGCCGCGGGAAGAGGTCCTGCCCTAAACGGTTGGTGAGCAGGATGACGCCCGGGATCGGTTTGTTGTAAGATCGTATTGGATGCACGTCTTTTTGAGCAACCTGAGGCCACGTTCCGTCAGGGCCAAGATGCCTGAGTACTACAAAGAGGGTATCCGTGGTGCCTTCAGGACCTACTGCCCAGGCGCCGTCGTTTCCCCGGAGTCCTTCTTCTACGCCGTGGTCTATTATTTCCACCGCGTTCCGAGCCAACAGGATGCGGACAACATCAGCAAGCCCGTCCTCGACGCTCTGGTGGGTCTGGCCTATGTAGATGACCGGCTCGTGAAGTTCAGGCAGGCTGCCATGTTTGATCTACGCTCGGATCCTCTGGGAGAGCTCGAGATGTCCAACATGCCTGGCGACGTCTTTAGCAAGTTCCTTGAGATGCTGGACAACGAGGAGCATATCCTTTACGTCGAGCTCGGCAGGTTGAGCTTCAAGCAGATCCGGTTCGGGTACGAAATGAGCAGTGAGGTTTGAGATGGAGATCCGGCAAGAAATCTTGGAGAAACACCTGACTCAAGCGGCGATTGAGCAGCTGACTGATGATTACTCCAGCCAGGGGTTCGAGGTGGAGAGGGATGTCCAAATCGGCGAGGACACCGCCGACCTGGTCGCCCGCAAGGGAGACGAAATCCTCGTCTTTGAGGTCAAGACCGGTCAGTGGACTCCGGAGAAGCGAGAGATCGCGCGTCGCCTGCGCGACCATGCCGTGCAGGAACAGGGTGCCCGGTTCGTTCTCGTGCTTGCACCCCCGCCGCGGGGCAAATCGCTCGAGATCGAGGGGATCGAAGAGATCCTCCAGAGCCTTGTTCATGAACATTGCCAGAGGGAGCTTTCCGAGGTGTCGTCTCATACTCGAGTGGCCGGAGTGACCGACGTTGACCTCACCTCCATCATGGCCGGTGCCGAATGGATCGAGGTCACGGGGTCCGGCTCGGTCGAGCTCGAGCTGCAGTTTGGGTCCGACTCGGATCTGGATCGCGATCAGGGCTTTACGTCTCACGAGGTCGTCCCCTTCGCATTCCACATCCTCTTGGACGGAGATCTGAAGCCGAAGCAGGTTCTGAGCCTCGACCTCGACCTCGGTGACTTCCAGAGCTAATTTTCGCTGGAAAGCGCCCGCACCACCGCATCCGCCACGGCCGGTCGCACCTCACGGATCAGGTTGTTCTCGCGCGTCGGGTGCACCCGGTTGGTGAGCAGGATGACGTAGAGCCGCCGTTCCGGATCGATCCAGATCGACGTGCCGGTGAAGCCGGTGTGGCCGAAGGAGCGGGGGGAGAAGAGCGTTCCGGCGGAGGACCCTTCGGCTGATTTCGTGTCCCAACCGAGAGCCCGGTCGGAGTCGGGGATGCCGGCGTGGCGGGTGAAGAGGTCCACCGTCTGCCGGGAGACGATTCGTTGGCCGTCGAGGACGCCGCCGTTCAGGAGCATCTGGGCGAAGCGCGCCAGGTCGCCGGCCGTGCTGAAAAGCCCGGCGTGGGGCGCGACGCCGCCCAGGGCGAACGCGTTCTCATCATGGACCTCCCCCTGGATCAGGCGCCCGCGCCAGGGGTCGAATTCCGTGGGCGCGATCCGCGGGCGCAGCTCGGGCGGCGGCCGGAACCGCGTTTCGCGCATCCTCAGAGGCTCGAAGACACGCGTGCGGACGAACGCCTCCAGCGGCTGGCCCGCGGCGCGCTCGAGGATCTCCCCGAGAAGGATGATCCCGAGATCGCTGTAGACGGAGCGGCTGCCGGGCGGATATTCGAGATCCATCGCCTGGATGCGCTCCAGAAACGCATCTGGACCCTGGACCTCGCGGAAGAGCGGAGCCACCGCGGGAAGGCCGGACGAGTGGGTCAGCAGGTGGCGCACCGTCACCGCCTCCTTGCCCGGCCCCTGAAACCCCGGCAGGATCTCGTGCACCGGCTGATCCAGATCGAGCCGTCCCTGGTCCACCAGGATCATCGCCATGGTCGTCGTGGCCACCACCTTGGTGAGGCTGGCGAGGTCGTAGAGCGTACTGGCGGTGACCGGCGGCGCATCCGCCTCGTACGTGAGCCGTCCGAAGGGGTGCAAGTGAACCAGAGCACCCTGATATCCGACCGCGAGGACACCGCCCGGGAACGCACCGCGCTCCCGAAAGTCTTCGAGAAGCCGGTCCGCCTCTTCGAAGCTCGGCCGGGGAGGAGCGGCCGGCACCAGAGGCCGGCAGGCCACGGCGACCAGAAGAAAAAGAACGAGACCGGCTCGCGACGAGGAGATGCGCATCGACCGAAGTCTACGATGTTGAAACCCGCCGCGCCTCCGCCTCGTTTTAGAGGATACGGCGGCGCGAAGGACGCGCCGGCAAGGAGGAGATACCAATGCTCAAGAAGACCCTGGCTCTCGCAACGCTCGCGCTCGGCCTCGGCACGGCCGGTGCTTTCGCCGCCCAGAACGACAACCTCTGGATTCACATCCACGTCAAAGACGGCAAGGACGGCAACGTCTCGATCAACCTGCCGGTCTCGATGGTCGAGAAGATGGCCAAGAACATCACGACCGAATCCGGAGGGGACTCCAAGCTACGGTTCAACGACGAAGACATCACCGTGGCCGAGCTGCGCGACATGTGGAACGACCTCCGCCGGCAGCCCGACGCCACGTTCATCACGGTCGACGACACTCACTCCAAGGTCCGCGTGGCCAAGCGGGGCGGCTATCTGATCGTGCGCTCACGGGAGGAGAAGGCAGGTAAGGACGAAGAGGTCGAGATGAAGATCCCTGGCACCGTGATTGATGCGCTCCTCTCGGCTCCGGGCGAGCGGCTCGACGTGGCCGCCGCCATGCAGGCCCTGGCCCGGCATGGTGAAGGCGAGCTCGTAACTGTCAGCGGCACGGGCGAGACGGTCCGTATCTGGGTCGATCAGACGTCCGAATCCCGCTGATCAAGGAGGATGTCATGAGCAAGGGTGCGAAAATCCTGCTGGCGATTGCGGCGACGTTCGCCGTTCTGATGGTCGGCTCGGGCGTGCTGCTCGCCGCGAGCATCGCCCGGGCCGGAGTGGTCCACGTGAAGATCCACGAGCCGGGAAGGTCGGGGACCCACGTCAACGTTCACATCCCCGCCGCGGTGGTCACGCTCGGCATGAACCTGATGCCGCTCGTGCTGGACGACCAGGTGACCGCGGAGATCCGCGCTGATCTGGGAAAGGCCCGCCCGGCCATGGCCGCCGCGCTCCAGGAGCTGGAGGACGTGCCGGACGCCGTGCTGGTCGACGTCCAGGATGGTCCCGAGCGGGTGCGTATCAGCAAGAAAGGCCGCGCGCTGGAGATCCACGTGGTCAATCCCGAGGGAATCTTCGAGATCTCCCTGCCGGCCCATCTCCTCGGCCGGATCGCGCGCGAGATCGCCTGAGCGCGAGCCGCTCCAACCGAACCAACCCTCTCTCCAGGCCTGGGGAGAGGGCGCTCGAATTGTCAGCCCTCGAGATCCTCGATCTGCATGAGGGCTTTGTATTCGATCTTATATCCCTGGCCGACGGGAGCCCGGGCTCCAAAAAGATAGACCACCGCGTCCCAGGTCAGATGGCTTTCCGTGACCTCGTTCTTGGGCAGGCGGGTCTGGCTGACGAAGACCATCGGCTTTCCCCGAAAGAATGGCCAGACCGGTTCTTTCTCGACCCATTGCGGTGGATTCACCACCCACAGGAAGTCCTTCTTCAATCGTTCCGTGATCCAGGAGTCCACGTCCTGGGGCTCTCCTGCTTCTTTATATTCAGCGTAGATCTGGTCCAGGTAGGGCTCCGCCTCGGAACCCTCACATTTCACTGCGAGCTTCCGCTTGGCGAGCGCGACCACCCTGGCCTGGAACCTCATCGCCTGCTTGTCGAACATAAAAAACCCTGCTCCTCCGGCTAATAACCGTTGACTCCTGTGATGACGCGCAGCAAATCATAGCCAGTATGCCGGAATGAATCCATGCCTTCGTGAGCCCAGGGCGTGACGAGCTCGAGGTTCCACGCCTGGTGAGCGAGACGAGAGCCGGACCGCTGAGGAATGGCTCTGTGATGGAGCTCGAGCGGCACGTCTCGCGTCTGCACCAGACCTGTGCGCCGCACCTGGACCTCGACCGTCATCATGGGAGCATCACCTTCGAGCATCCTCATGATGTTGGTCCGGGAGAACCTCCCCGAGGGAGTCTGCAACTCCGCCTCCCCCAGGACTTTATAGTAATCACTCCGGGCTTTGGTCCAGGAGGAGGGACGCCCCGAGGCGATCCTCTCCTGCCGGTACTGCTGGCGCCATTGCTCGCGCGTGAGGGAACGTTCCCCGGCGGCGGGCTTCACACCCCGCGACGAGAGCGACCCGGTCCCATCGGCCGCGCGGGCGACGTCCTCAACGACCTCGTCCGCGTGGCTCGCAAGCTGCTTTCCCAGGAAGCTCAGTCCCTTGGAGAGCGCGAGGCCGACGCCGTTGCCGATCACGCTCCCGGTGAGATTCGAGGCGACGCAGCTCGAGAGCTCCTGACAGTCGCCAAAGGCGTAGTCGACGGCGACTCCGGCGTAGGTGTCGGCCGCGACAGAGCCGGCGAAGGCCCAGCCTCCCGAGAGACCGGCCGAGCCGATGCCGTAGCCGGTGGCTCCACCG
Organism: Thermoanaerobaculia bacterium; assembly: GCA_035264905.1. GTDB lineage: Bacteria > Acidobacteriota > Thermoanaerobaculia > Multivoradales > UBA5704 > UBA5704. The sequence goes on along the minus strand of DATFPH010000090.1, from coordinate 13,795 downwards.
ATCGCGCCGAGGATGCCTCCTTTCAAGGAGCCCTTCCCGAATTCACCCCAATCTCCGCCGCTGGACACGCTCGCTGCCGCGCCGCCGAGACCGGCTCCGATGCCGATGCCGCTCAAGACCCACACACTCAACCCGGAGCCGGCGCCCATGGTGTCGATCCCGAAGCCGACGGCGGCTCCGGCCAGAGCGCCCTGGCCGACGTAGTTCCAGTTGAGCTCTTCGCCGTACCGTGCCGAGCGGTATCCGGCGTAGGCTGCGCCCAAGAGGCCCCCGACGACGGTGCCGACGACCGTGGCCGACTCGCCGCGCGGATCGGTCGACATGTTCGGCTGGCCGCCGCCGAAGGCGTAGAGGTTCGGGGAGTCGGTGTCCGCCAGCGGATCCTCGGAGAGCCAGGCCGCGTTGCGGGCGTCGTACCAGCGCGCCCGGGCGTAGGCGACGCCGGTGACCGGATCGGTCCACAGGCCCTGGAAGAGCGCGGTCTGGCCGCCGGGGAAGCGGTTGTCCACGGTATTCGTGGCCGCTTCCCACGTCTCGTAGCTGACGTAGATTCTCTTGTCGAACAGGACGGCCGCGACGGTACCGGTGGCCGGCGCCTCGGGGACCCGCCACTCCAGGCTCTCGGACCGGCCGAAGCGCCGGCCGAGATCGTCTTCGAGGCCGCTCGTCAGGCGGACGCGGTAGCTCGCGCCCCGCGGCCAGCCGTTGCGGGCGAGCACCAGGAGGCGCGCCGGGGGGCCGCCGCCGCCGGCCGATACGCCGCCTTCCGGAGCGACGCCGACCACCGCCTCACCCGCGGGCAGCGGCAGCCAGCCAAGACCCGGGGTGAGACGCTCGATCTTCAGGTTCTCGGGCAGGGTCGCGCGATCGAGCCCCAGGGTCCAGTCGAGGACCAGGGCTCCGCCGGCGGAGCCGTCTGCCACGTTCTGGGCAATTGTTGCACCGCCGGCCACGACCTGGTTGGCGTCGGCGTCGAAGCGGGCCCGCAGCAGCTCGGGTCCGCTTTCGGCGTGAGCCTCGCCGTAGGGGGTGTAGCGGTAGCGCACCGGCACCGGCGGCTCGGCGGGATCGCTTCCCTCGTCCTCGGCCACCAGCCCCGTCACGGTCCCCATCTCGTCGCGCAGCAGCGTGTAGGTGCGCACCGTGCCAGCGGCGGCGTCCTCCACGACGACCTGCACGGCGTCGTCCAGTCCGCCGGGCCCCGGCACGTAGGTCTTGCGCCAGCGGAAGATGGTCTCTTCCGCATTGCCGTAAGCCGCTTCGGCCGCCAGGCCGTCCCTTTCCCAGACGAAGACCCGCTTCTCGATGAAGGGCCTCTGGGCGTCGTCCGTCGAGCCTTCGGGGAGCTTGCCGGAGAGCCAGCGGTGGGTCATGCGGCCCGCCGCGTCGTAGTCGTAGCGCACCTGGTGCCGCGCCCACGGAGTCACCTCGGGCTGGCCGTCGCCGTCGGCATCGGGCCAGGTGTCTTTCACGGTCACGGAGGCGAGCTGGCCACGCCAATCCCAGCGGTAGACGAAGCGGTCGTCTTCCAGGCGCCGGCCGACGCCGTCGTAGGTGAAAGGCGCGCCCTCGCGGGAAACGATCCGGCCGTAGTCGCCCGTCTGCAGCTCGGAGATCTGGCCGGTGGCCTCGCGGACGATCCGGGCGAGCTCGTCGCCCGTGCCGTAGTCGAAGCGGAAGGTGTCGGCATCGCTTCCCGCGGGGGGCTGACCCTTCAGGTCACCCTCACCCGCAGCCGCGAACGACAGGCGGACGCCGCCGTCGTATCCATAAGCCCAGCCCATCCCGGAGAACAGATCGGCTGAAGCGCCAGTGAGCTGGAGAACCTGCCGGCCGAGCTTGGCACCGTCGGACGGCGTCCCTTCGTTGCCACGCCAGCCGAAGCCGAAGGCGGCCCAGGGCGTCTGCGGCGCGCTGGTGGGCGAAGCGCTGCCGGCGCTCCCCCAGATCAGCGTCCCGAGCTCCCACTTCGAAGCCGCATCGGGGCTGTAGCCCGGGACCTGCTGACCCGCTCCGCCGTGGTAGCCGTACCGGGCGGCAGTGCGGAGGGCACCCTTGGTGGTCACGCCATAGATCCGGCCGGCGCCGCCCCAGCTCCACTGCGCCCCCAGCGGCGTCGCGGAGAGCCCAACGGCTCCCAGACCCGAGACGTCCACCAGCTGATCGATGGTGTCGAAGCGCCGCGTGAACCCTTGGAAGGCGCCAGACACGCCACGGCCCGGACCGGCCGGCAGCGTCATCTCGACCGGCCGGCTCCAGGTGTCGTAGCGCCAGGAGAGCGGCGCCCGGCTCCCCACCACTTCGGAGGCCGGCCGCGAGGCCAGGTCGTAGGTGGGATAGCGCACGGCGAGGGCCGGGTCGTAGCCGGCCGTCCCCGGCCGGCCCTTCTCCAGCAGGGTGGGCCGGGAGAGCTTGTCGTAGCCATAGCGGTCTCCCACGTCCAGGAGGGTCGGCGAGGCTCCCCCCGCCGGCGTGGGTGTCACGGACCGCAGACGGTTCGCCGGGTCGTAGTCGTGGGTCAGGAGCAATCCATCGCGGGTCCGCAGCGTCGCCAGGGTCGAATCAGAGTTGTAGGTCGACGTCTCCGTCGTACCGTCGGCATAGGCGACGTTCGCCACCCGCCCGGTCGCGTCGTAACCGTAGACCGTCTCCCAGAGCTCCGCCGAGGCCGTGCGGGTGGCCTCGCGCAGCATCGATCCGTCGAGGTCATAGGCATAGAGAGTGAAGCCCCGCCCGTTCGGACGCACCACCTTCACCGGCAGGCCGCGGCCGTCATAGCTGACCGACATCTCGTCGCCGGCACCGGTCCGCGCCCGGATCGCGTCGCCGCCCCGGTCGTAGGTGGTGAGGGTCAAGGAGCCATCGCTGTGGCTCTCCTCGATCGGCCGGCCGAAGGCGTCGCGCCGGTAGGCGACGGTCTGGGTCGCCACCAGGTCCGTCTGCCCGGGCACCGATTCGAGGAGGGTGACGGCGTCGGGCCAGGTAGCGTCGTTGTCCGGGTTGTAGTCGTAGCGCACAGCGTGGAGCGGCGCCGTGGCGTCGTCCCCGCCGAAGCGCTCGAAGCGCACCCGTCCGCCGGAGGGCTCGTACTCGACGGTCTTCTCCCGCCGCGCCTTCTCGCGGTCCACCCGGGTCGCGTCGCTCACGAGCGGCGGGCCGCTCCAGACCTCGGTCACCCGGCCCGAGTCGTCGAAGACCTGCTCGGTGACCAGGATCTCGGGCGGGTTCGAGCCGGCGGGCTCGGTGAGCGCCTTGGCTGTCCGGTCCATCACACCGAAGCTCGTGAAATGGGTCTTCACGTCGGCGAGGACCTTGGCGCTCGGCGTGGTCAGCGGATCCGCGTCGAAGGTCGTCTCCTCGATCAGGTTCCCCGCCTTGTCGAAGCGCCGCCGCACCACCACGCCCGTGGCCTTCTCCTCCTGGAAGAGCTTCCCCCAGGCGTCGTAGCGGGCCTGCCAGACGCCCTGATCGCCGTCGCTCGAAAAGACCACCCGCGAGACCCTGTCGTAGCCGACCTGGCGCAAGCCCTCGTCGCCGGTCCTCGTCGCGGAGGTGCGCCCCGCATCATCGTAGGTGTAGGCGGTCACCAGGTCCGGCCGGCTGACCGCCCTGGTCCGCTCGCTGTCCAGGCGCCCGTGCTCGTCGTATTCGTAGACCGCCACCGCCTGCGGAGCGGCCGTGACCTGTCCCGGAGCAGCGGCGGAGGCGAGATGGGTCTCCTCCAGGGAGACGAGCTGCTCGCGGGCGTTGTAGGTGTAGCGGGTCTCCACCCAACGGCACTTGGTGGCGCCATCGGCAGGATCGATGTAGTCCTGGAGCCGCCGCTCGCGCACCAGGTGACCGGCGGCGTCGTAGGCCTTTTCGGTCCGCGCACCATCCCCTTCGCCACACTCGGCCGCGCCCACCTGGGCGAAGCGGCCGTCGCTGGTGAGACCCGAGACGATGCGCACCGGCCGGTCCTTGGAGTCGTACTTGGTGAGGGTCGTGGTGCCTTGCGAGGTTCCCACCCGCTCGGGGTTGTAGAACTTGTCGTAGTCGATCTGACTCCAGAAGGCGGACTCGCCGCTCCCCCGCTCGATGCGCCGGGCCAGACCCGCTCCCCTTTCCCCGTGCGCGTCGTCGCCGTACTCCAGACGCATCTCCGCCGCGCCGCTGCCGCCGCCGAAGGTCTGTTTCACCCGGCCGAACCGGTCGAAGGAAAACCGCGCCGACACGTTCTCGGCGGCGAACCGGGTGGCAGCGCTCTGCAAGGCCTGCGGCACCGGGAGATCGATGGGCCGGCCCTCGCCGTCGGTCACCTGGCTGAGCTGGTTGTCTTCCTCATAATCGGCTCCGGTACCGGTGGTGGTGTAGTCGGCCGATCCCTTGGCCTCCTGGGTGAGCGCCGTGGTCAGCGTCTGCACAACGTTTGGCTTCGCCAGCCGGTCCTGGGAGGAGGCGCCGCTCTCGCACCCGGTCCCTCCCTCACCGTCGGCGAAGCACTGACTCGAACGCGAGCCGTCCGGACGGTCTTCGGAGAGCAGACGCCCGTCGTCGGTGAAGGTGTAGTTGGTGGTGAGCTGCTCGTGGCCCGGCGCCGCGGGCGGACGGTAGACCATCAGCTCTTCGCGCCGGGCGGTGATCCGGCCCTTGGTCAAGGTGAGCTCGACCTCGTGCCCCCACGGCTCGCGCACGGTGATCCGGCCGGGCGGATAGGTGTTGGGAGATGAGGTGCCCGGGGTGAGCTTCCACTCGACCGAGGACGTGCCGGAATTCTGGTTCCCGGGCGTCGGGAAGCCCACGCGGAGCACGCGGCCGGTGTTCTCCTCGTAGGCGAAGCGCGCCCGCGGGACGCCGCTCGTGCCGCCCAGGAAATCGGGCAGCCGGTAGTCGGCCAGGCGCAGCTTGGCGAATTTGCCGTGGAGGAGCGCACCGGTGGTGTCGTCCGCCGCGGTGACCCCCTCGTCCGGGTCGTAGCGGTACTCCAGGGTCGGGCGCGTGGAGCCGGTGTAGGAGAACTCGGCGTAGTCGTCGACCGGGTTCGTCACCTCGGGGAGCTTCACCTTGAGCAGGCGCCGGTCCTCGTCGTACTCGTACTCGACGGAGCGGTCGACGAAGTCGGTCACCGACTTGAGCAGGCCGTAGCGGCCGCCGTCGCCGCCGTCGTCCTCGGGCCGCGGATCCTCGAAGTATTCGAACTGGTACTGCCGCCCGAGGTCGTCGACGACCGTGACGAGCTGGCCGAAGGGGTCGTACCGGAGCTGCATGCGGTTGCCCCGGTCGCTGCCCGCCGTGCCGCCGCGGTAGTGGCGGTCCGAGATCTCCGTCATGCGCCCGAGCCCGTCGTAGAGGGCGACGCCGTGCTCGCGGCCGATCAGGCGCCAGCCCTGGCCGCCCGAGAGCTTCTGGAGGCGCAGGTAGACGCCCTGCGGCGCGTAGTAGGAGCCCGCGTCGTCGTTCTCGTAGCCTTCCGGGGCATCCGGCAGCGTGCGCGGGAAGAAGCGCCAGACGTGCCCCATCCCGTCGTGGTACTCGACCTCGCCGGTCACCGGCAGCTCGCGCAGGTGGGAGAAGAGACCCGCGGACCAGCCGGCGCTCCCCAGCGGGCCGTAGCCCAGCAGGCCGGAGCGGTAGGAGCGGTCGAGCGAGAACGGGATGGCGCGGCCGTTGACCGCGTGGTCGGTCGCGGTGAGCAGCAGCTCGCCGCCGGGGAGCGCCACGCCAACGCCGGCCTCGCCCGGGCTCCACAGGGCCGGGCTCTGCGCCGGCTCGGCCAGCGACACCTGGAGCGGGGACGGCACCTCGTCGGCCGGTCCGGCGATCTCGGCCCAGCCCGCGGGCAGCGGGTAGTTCTCGCCGCGCTCCTCGAAGAAGTCGATGGCGGCCTCGGTGGCCGTGCGGGTCGCCGGGTCGATCCCCTCCTCGTCGGAGACGAACAGGAAGGCGCGCACGTAGCGGCCGGCCAGGATCTCCTTCACGTTGTCGAGCGCCGGGCCGTTGCTCATCGGGTCGGGCAGGTAGCCAGGCCACTCGCAGCGGCGGCACTGCGCCTTCTCGTCGGCGGTGTCGTTGCCCGGCGCGTCCTGGCGGCGGTAGCCGGAGCGGGCGCGCGGATCGGCTTCGAGGAGCACCGTCTCGACGGATTCGTAGAGCTGGTAGGCGGAGCCGAGCGGACCCGCCTCGTCATGGAGCGAGCCCGACGTAGCGTCCTCGCTCCCCAGGCCGACGCGGCGCAGGCGCACGACGGCCTCGTTCTCCGGCCAGCCCGGGCCTCCCGGCGGCGCCACGGAGGCTCCGACGTCCTCCTGGCCTAGGCTCTTGTCGCCGGGCAGCAGGCGCAGGCTCTGCACTTTGGCGGTCAGCTCCGGCCCCAGCGAGCCCGGCAGGGCGACGCGCAGCTTGAAGGCGGCCGTGGCCTTCCGCTCGTTGGCGAGATGGTTGTCCTCCTCGGCGTCCAGCGAGGTCTCGAGCGGCACGCCGAGCGGCAGGAAGCGCGAGGTCGCCTGCTGCACGCCCGAGATCCCCTTCTCCTGGTCCACCTCCTCGGGCCGGTAGAGCCCCGAGAAGAGGAACTGCGGCCGGTCGAACGGCACCACGACGGGCCCGTCCTCGGTGCCCCAGGTGTAGAGGAGGCCCGTGCCGGCCGCGTCGACGCCGAGCTGGTTGGTCGCCCAGGGGGCGTGGAGGGTGGCGCGGGGCGCGGGCGCACCGTCGAGGCCCGGCGCGCCGTTGATCCCCGAGATGTCCCAGACGTCGATCACCGGACCGCCGGTCGTGGCGTCCGTGCCGCCCGCGAAGAGGAGCCCGCGGACCGGATCGACCTGGAGCCGGAAGGCGCTGTGGCCGGGGACGGAGAGGCGCCCGACCAGGGCCGGTCCGCCCATCGGCGAGAGGACCAGGCTGCGGGACGAGACATCGAAGACGTAGATCCCGGGCGATCCCAGCGAGAGGAAGAGCAGATCGCTCTGGATCAGCCGCGGCGTGAAGTCGGACGGCGGCTCCTCGAAGGTGCCGCCGATCTCGCCGTGCACGCCGCGGAAGAGCCACAGCGCGTCATTGGCGAGCGCGACGTCGCGCAGCATCACGAACTGGTTGTCGACCTGCTGGATGCACGCGGCCAGATCGGCGAATTGGAAAGCCTCCGGGCCGTCGACGATGCCGGCCAGGCCGTTCTCCACCCCGCCCGGCGCCGAAGCCGTGGAGCGCGCGTGGAGGGCGCCGACGCGCGACAGCGGCGAGTAGATGTCGATGAACCCTTCGCCGCGGCAGGGGACGTCGCCGCAGCCGGTGGTCGAGTGCGTGACCACCGACGGAGTCATGGCGATGCCGTCGAATTCGAGGCCCGGCGGAGCGCAGGCCGGGAACTCGAGCTGCTGCCCCTCGAACTTGCCGAGGCGCCGGCCGCACTGTCCGGAGCCCGCGGTCTGGTAGGGCTGGAGCAGGCGGTAGAAGCGGTTCAGGTCGACCACCGTGATGCCGCTGCCGAGGAGCGCCACGTGCCCCAGGGCGCGCAGGTTGTAGCGCACCCGGAGCTGGTCGCCCCGGCGCGCCCGGATGCTCGGGACGAGGGCGGTGCCGTTCCCTCCGCCGCCGTCGGACGGCCAGGGGTTCTCCACGTCGAGCGACCAGCTCTGGCCGGTCGTCAGGTTGTCGACGGTGACCCGCTGGTAGCGGTCGTAGTCCTCCTCGCCGTTGCAGACCCGCGTCCGCCATTCGGCGACACCGGGCTCGGGTGTGGTCCCCGGCGGCAGGCTGGGCTCGATCTGGCCGGCCTGGCCGCGGGAGAGCGTCGAGCGCACGTCGATGTCGAAGGTGTAGATCCCTTCGGCGTCGGGGGTGAGCGCGCCGAGGCCCGCGATGTTGTGGCCGTAGACGTCCACGAAGTCGGTGAGCTCGAGCGTCTTCCCCTTCTCGTCCTGGGTGAGAACGGCGAGCTTCATCGGCGTGGCCTCGGGCAGCGTCCCCAGGGCGAGCCATTCGGACGCGGTCGTGCCGGCCGTCGAGCCCAGGGCATAGGCCACGCGGACCGAGCCCTCGACCCCTTCGAAACAGGGGAGCCCCGTGGCCCAGGACGGCGTGTTGACGCAGGGGACCGACGCCTCGCGGACGTCTTCCAGCCGGATCGCCTTGATCCCCCAGGTGTTGCCGAACAGGCCGCTGTAGAAGATCCGGTTGTGGCCGTCGGTGGCGAGCGCGCGGGTCGCCGACTGGACTCCCTTGTTCTTGAGGGCGTAGCGGCGGATCCCCTCCTCGTCGGACGTGCGGCTCACGTCGAAGGCCACCAGGTCGCCGGCCTCGGAGGCCACCACCAGCAGGTTGCCGAGCTTCAGCATGTCGCGGGCGACGCTGGTTGTGCCGAAGGCCGGGGAGCCGCCGGGCAGGCCCGAGATCGGCTCGCCTGGCACTTCGCGGGTGGCGAACTCGAACTTGGTGGGCGCCGTCTCCCAATAGGACAGCTCGGCGCTGGCCGACGGGTCGTCGACGACGAGGGCCGCGGGCAGCAGCTCCAGGCGGAAGCGGTGGCCGGCGGCGAGCGTGGTCGCCGGCAGGATGATCAGGCGGCTCGCCTGCTCGGTCTGCTGGATGACGAACGGCAGATTCCTGGGGTACCCCGAGGCTGTCGTGGTACCGCATCCGTCTTCGAGCGGACCGAGATCGACGAGGTGCGCCACCTCTTCGGGCGGACGGCCGGTGACGTCCTTGAGCGAGCGGTCGAACTGCAGCTCGAATTGAGTGAGCGAGGTGGCGTCCAGGCCGCCCGGGGAGACCACGACGAGGAGGTCGTCGCTGCCCGCGAGCGGGGTGCTGGACCAGCTCGCGTCCGGATTGCAGACGCTCACGAGAGACCCGGCGATCGGCGGGGCCGGCTGCGGCTCGGGCTCCCCCTCCTCGGCCGGCGGCGGCGAGGTCGGAGACAGGTCGTAGACGCTCACCGAGGTGCCGGCGGGGACCGGGAAGCCGGCCATGGGCTCGACTGTCACCAGGCCGGCGGCGTCGGCCCGCATCTCCATTTCCAGGGAGAGGCGGGAGGTCTCACCATCCACGGGCGCCGGCAGGCGATAGAGCTGGAACGGACGGGCGTCGATCAGGAGCGGCCGGGTCGGCTCGCCGCCGCCCAGGAATCCGACGTTGATCAGGCCGTCGCTCGCCGGCACCGGGTCATAGGTCTGGCGCGCCAGCACCCAGCCGGTGGCGGTGTCGCGGCGCGCCAGCTCGAGCGGCTCGCCGGAGAGGACCGGCAGCACGAACCCGCCGTTCCAGTCATGCGGCCGGGGCATGTAGACCCACGAGTCGGCCAGGAAGTTGGTGATCGCCTCCTGGGCGATGCCCAGCATCATCGGGAACGGCGCGGCGAGGCCGGCGAGGATGGACCACTCGACGCCCTGCTCGTAGTAGAAGGCCGCCGTCGAGCGCAGGGTGAACTCCACCAGGAGCGACTGAAGGAAGCAGCGGTTGAGCCCCTCCTGGCGCGAATTCCGGCAGGTGCGGCCCGTGGCGCGCACCACTCCACGTTTCGCCGCGCCGGGCTCCGGCTCGGGCTGGAGCGACGGGTCGTTCGACAGATACCGCTGACCGTCGCGCTCCAGCACGCCGCCGGCCGAGAGGAACTGGATGCGCCGTCCCCAGGCCAAGTCGACCGGCTTGCCGATGAAGACCTGGGCGTCGTCGGCGATGCCGGCCGGGGCCGGCACCGCGACCCGCAGGGTCTCCTTGGCCTCGCCGTCGAAATCGACGTCGATATAGGCGCCGAGGCCGAGGCCCTGCGGCGTGGCCACGCCCACGGCGCCCGGCGCGAGCATCCGCACGCGCACCAGCGTCGCCTTGTCGAACGCGGCGGCGGGCACGTCGACGACCAGCCCTTCGGCGCTGCGGAAGGTCACCGCCTCGCCCGCCGGGGCGACGAAGCCCAGGCCGTCGGGGGTGGTGAACGGTCCCACCTGGAACTGGGCCGCGAGGGTGCCGGTGGGATCGAAGACCTTCACCCAGACCTTGCTGCCCAGCTCCACCTTGAACGCCGGCGGATGTCCCACCGTGCCGGTGAAGCTGCCGTCCGCCTTCGCCTGGAACGTCTCGCGCAGGGGATCGGCGACCGGCCCTTCGATCTCGGGGCTGACCGCCCACGGGGTCTGGCCGGAGAGCGACCCGGGCAGCGCGCCCGGATCGCCATAGATCTGGGCGATGCCGTTGACCGGGACCCGGATGTGGAACTTCTCGGAATGGACCTGCCCGCCGGGCACGGTCACCGACGAGGTCGAGAACGACCAGGATTGGGGAGGACCCGCGTAGAGCGTGCCGCCCGCGTCGGCCACGCCGCCGGAGAAGTGGGCGCGGAACCGGCGGCCTGGGAGGAGCGGCCGGCTCGGCGCGAAGACCACGCGCAGGGTGTCGACGAGGCTCACGGCGCCGTCGACGAAAACGCCCGACGCCTGGCCCTCGCCGTCGAGCAGCTCCAGGGTCAGCGTCGACGAGGTGGCGGTCGCCGGAGCGAGCGGCTCGCTGAACAGGATCGTGACGGCGGTGGCGAGCGGCTGGTTGGTCGCTCCCTCCTGCGGCGTCTTCGAGACGATGCGCGGCGGCACGGGCTCGACCACGAGATCGAGGCTCGCCACCTGGGCGGCCGCGAGGGCCGGGATCACCCCGGTGCCGCGCTCGTCGAGGGTCGGATGGAGCGCGGTCAGATGCCGGTCGGCCCCCGCGGGGACCGGGATCGCGTAGCGGCCGGTGAGGCGCGAGAGGTCGCCGCTCCCCAACCCCTCGGCGGTGACCCGCGAGAAGCCAATGCCCGTGCCATTGCCGCTCTTCACGAAGCCGGTGGCGAAGCCGAGGGGCTGGTGGGCGGCGAGGACCAGGTAGAGCCCTTCGCGGACGATGCCGTCGAGCGGCAGGAGGCCGGCCAGCTCGGGCGCGGCCACCAGGCGTTCCGCGGCGCCGGAGCCTTCGCGCCGGGTGCGCGCCACGACCTGGGCCAGGGCGCCGCGCCCGTCGACCGGCGCTTCGAGGAGCTCGGCCACGACCACCCGCGGCGCGGCGGCGCTGTCCGCCGGGGTCCCGGCCGGCGTCGGCAGGGCCAGGGTCGCCGGCCGCGCCAGGGTGGCACCCGAGAAGTCGAGGCGCACGGCGGCCAGCGTGTCGTAACCCGCGACCGCGGGCAGAGCGGCCAGCTCGGTCGCGGAGAGGAGCGTGGCGGCGACCGGCACCTTGGAGCCCAGCGCGCCTTCGGGGATGGTCAGCTCCAGGCCGGCGGGCGTGTCGATCGTGCCACCGTCCGGACCCACCACGGGCCCGCGCTCCACGTCCTCGGGGAAGGGGAAGAGCCGGATGTTCTCCCAGCCCACCTCCAGCAGCACCTGGGCGGCGCGCGGGCTGGGAGAGACCGTGAACTCCAGGGCCCCGGCCGCGCCCGCGGCGGCGCCGTTGCGCTCGGCGTCGGTCAGCTCGGGGTGATAGAGCACCAGGTCGGCGGAGAACGGCGCCTCCAGCACCTCGCCGCCGCCGGAGAGGACCAGCCGCTCTTCGAGGTAGGCCTGGACCGCGAGACCGCTCGGCCAGGCGGCGGCGCCGTCCGCGGAGCGCGCCACGACGCGGGCCTGCGATTTGCCGGTGGGACCGACGACCGGCGGGTTGAGCGACAGGCTGGCGGTCAGCGCCGGGACCTCGGCCGGCCGCTCGACGCCGGCCAGCGGCTCTCCCTCCGAGGTAACCGCCTCGGTGTCGGCGACCACCACGACCACGGTGCCCGGGCCGGCGACGGAGATCCGCACGCCGCCCGCGACCAGCTCGGGAACGGGGAGCGCCAGCCAGCGGCCGGTCGCCGCCTCATAGCGGGCGGCCACCAGCTCGCCGGCCAGGTGGGACGTGGCGGCCCAAGCGGGCAGCGGCAGCTCCAGCCGGGCGGCGCCCACGGTCCACAGACCCTGCTCAGGGAGCGCGGCGCCCTCCTGCTCCAGATGGATCTCGGCCGCCGCGGCGGGCGTCCAGCCCAGCGGCAGGAAGTCGGGGAGCCCCTGGCCCGAGCGCGGCGTCAGGCGGACCTCGACCGGCGCCACCCCGGGGAGCGCTGCCGGATCGGCGGCGAAGGTCAAGCCCGACGAAACGACCGAGCCTCCCGCGGCCGGCGTGAGCGATCCGGCCGGCGCGGCGAGCGGCGTCACCCGGCTGTCGAACGGCACCACGCCTTCGGACGGCCGCAGCGAGAGGCGCCGGTAGACCTTCGTCGTCCCCTCCCCCGCCACCTCCAGCACGTAACGGCCGGCCGGCACCTCGCCCGCCAGCACGAAACGGCCTCGGCCGTCGGTCACGGCGGCCGTGACGGGCGCCGCCGTCTGGCCCGAGGCGAAGAGGCGCGCCGCGGCGCCCGGGAGCGGCCGGCCGGTGGTGTCGTCGTACACCTCGCCGAACAGGAAGCCGCCGGACAGGTCGCTGCCGCCCGGGAAGAAGACCCGCTCGTAGACCGCGGCCAGCGCGTTGCCTTCGAGATCGGCCGCGGGCGGTGCAACCTGGAGGCGGACCGGCCGGTCACGCCACCACGCATTCGCGGCGGCGTCGAGCTGGATCTGCGCCACGTTCGGATCGGGCTGCGACAGCGCGCCGCCCTGGTAGACCCCGGGGACCTCGGCGTCGAGCAGGCGGATCGAGGCGTCGGCTCCACCCACGGTGAGAGTCGCCGGGGCCATGGCCTCCGAGAAGACGATGCGCAGGACGCCGGTCGCGCGGTCGAAGCGCGCCTCGGTCACCGAGGGCGCCCGGCAGTCGATGCGCACCACCGCGGTGGCCTCGGGGCTGCGCGCGCCGGTGACCGCGTCGAGCGCCCAGACGGCGAGGAGGTGGTAGCCGCTGCCTGCCGCCGGCACGGCCACGGAGAAGTGGCCGGTGCCGTCGGCAAAGCCGGTGAAGGTCAGGTCGCCGTCGCGCACCTTGAGCGTCGCGCCCGGCGCCGCCTGCCCGCTCACCGCGATCTCGTCATCGCACAGCACGGCCGGGAGGGCGTCGAGGACCGGCGCGCCGCCGGTGCTGGGCGTCGCGACCGTGAAGCGCACCTCGGCCGGCGTCGCCAGCGGGTTGCCCGCGAGGTCGACGACGCCGGCGCCGGCACGGAGGACGTAGCTCTCCCCGGCCGCCAGCGCCGCTCCCGGCGCGAAGCCCACCGCCTGGCCGGCCACGGTCTTCGACCCGACCACGGCCTGGCCGGTCGAGACGCGGGTGAGGACGAGCCCGTTGGCCGCGTCGAGCGAGGCCTGGCGGACCGGCTCGGAGAAAAGCACCAGGAGGAGGCCGTTGCCGTCGACGCCGGTCGCGCCGTCCACCGGCACCATCTCCACCACCCGCGGCGCCTGCGTGTCGCGGTAGAGGAGACGGCGATCCTGCGCCCACCGCCCCTGGAGATCGGTGGCGCGGGCGATGATGCCGAACCCGCCTTCGCCCACCGGCAGGTTGACGCTGGTGGTGAAGGCCACGTGGCGGCGGCCGTCGGCGCCGGGCGCCTCCCAGGCGAGGATCGCGGGATCGAGGTCCACGCCGTTGACCGAGACGGCCGTGCCGGGCGCGGCCCAGGCCTCGCCGCGCACGGTGATCGGACCCGCGCTGGCGGCGTTGTAGCGGCCGAGGTCGGCGGGCTCCGAAAGCACCAGGGCCGGACCCTCGGGATCGAGGGTCACCGCGACCGAGCTGGAGCCGGTGTGGCCCAGCGCGTCGGTGGCGGTGGCGGTGAGCGTCTGCTCGCCGCTGCCCGCGGGATCGAGCGGCACGCCCGGCGCGACGAACGCGCCGGTGGCCGGATCGACGGTGGCGGTCACCGACCCCTTGGACGAGGCGACGA
>DATFPH010000089.1:0-12049 GCA_035264905.1 Thermoanaerobaculia bacterium | reverse complement strand
GGGGGCGAAGCGCTCCGCGATCTCATGCGCGAAGCCCGTGGGCAGCTCGACCTTGGCGATCCCCTCCGCGCCGGCATGCTCGCGGTTGCGCTCCTGGGTGCGCCCGGACGGATCGAGGCCCACGCAGCGCGCCACCCGCCGCGCCATCTCCCAGAGGATCAGGCCGGAGCCGCTCCCCACCTCCAGCACCCGCGCGCCGGGTTGGAGCCAGGGCGCGGCAAGGGAGAGCACCCGATCCCGGTACTCGTCGACCTCGGCCTCGCTGAACGGCAGGCCGGTGACGCGGCTGACGAAGCCTCCGGCGGAGACCCGGTCCGTCGCGCGCTCGGCGACGAAATCAAAGAGCGACCGGATGCTCGCGAGATCCAGGGGCTCCGGCCCGGGCTCTGGAGTTTCAACGTCCAGGCAGAGGGTGTCGGCCAGCCGGGGCAGGCGCCAGCGGATCTCGTCCACGGCCCGCAGGCGTGCCCGGTCGGCGACGAGCACCGGCGCGCCCGTGCCGGCCAGGATCGTCTCCACCCGCTCGGCCGGCCACGCCGGATCGAGAGGCACGTACGTTCCGCCGGCTTTCAGGATGCCCAGCACCGTGGCGAGCAGGGGGAGCGAGCGCTCCATCCACACCCCGACCGGCGTGCCCCGGTGTGTCAGGTTTTCCAAGAAGCACGCCAGCCGGTTGGCGCGCGCCTCCAGCTCGCGGTACGTCCAGGACTCCTCCTCCCCGTCTCTCGCGAGGACCGCCGCCGGGGCGTCCGGCCGCGCGTCCGCCTGCGCTTCGAACAGCTGATGCATCAGCCGGTCCGGAGCCGGCTCCTCCGCCGTGTCGTTCCACTCCGTCACCACCTGATGGCGCTCCGCGTCGAGCAGCAGGGGAAGCTCCCCGAGCAGGACGTCCCGGTCCGCGGCGAAACCGGTCAGCAGGCCCGCCAGCCGCTCCAGCATCCGGATTGCTTCCATGGCCGCGAAGCGCCCCGCGTCCCAGCGGACCGACAGCAGCAGCCCGGCGCCGCCGGGGATCGCCACGACGTTCAAGGGGTAGTTGGTCAGATCGTGCGCCACCTCTTCGGCGACCGCGAGCTCCGGCACCGGCCGCGCCAGCTCCGCCGGCAGCGCGACGTTCTCGAAGACCAGGAGATGGTCGAAGAGAGGCACGCCGGGGGGCAGCTCGCTCCACCTCTGCACGTCCACGAGGGCGGAGTGCTCATAGCGGCGCATCTCCACCTGGCGCTCCTGGAGCGCGGCGAGCCAGGCCCACAGCCGCTCTCCCGGCGGCACCCGGACCCGCATCGGCTGCGTATTGATGAACAGTCCCAGGATCGACTCGACGCCCGGCAGATCCGCCGGCCGCCCCGACACCGTCGTCCCGAACGCCACGTCCTCCCGGCCGCTCGCCTGGGCGAGCAGAAGAGACCAGGCCCCCTGCACCAGCGTGTTGAGCGTCAGCCGGTGCCGCCGCGCCGCCGCGCGCAGCGCCGCCGCCGTCGCGGCCGGAAGCTGGAGATCCCGCCGCCGCGCCTCCCGCCAGGCCGGCCCGGCGCCCCGGTCCTCCCCCGCCGCCAGGAGCGTGGGCGTGGTGAATCCCGCCAGAGCCTGGCGCCAGAACGCCTCCGCCTTCGCGGGGTCCTGCCGTTGCAGCCAGGCGACGTACTCGCGGAAGCTCCCGGCCGGCGCGAGGCGCGGCTCCTCCCCCCGGGAAAACGCCGCGTAGCAGGCGAACAGCTCGCGCAGGAGCTGGCCTTGCGACCAGCCGTCCACCAGCACGTGGTGGAGGGTCCAGACCATCTGGTGCACCCCCTCCTCCAGCTCGAAGAGGGCCAGGCGCATCAGCGGCGCCTCGGCCAGATCGAGCCCCCGGTCGCGCTCGGATTCCAGGAAATGGGAGAGACGGGCCTGCCGCTCGTCCGGACCGACGCCGCGCCACGACGTGCGTTCGACCTCCAGGCCGGCCTGCCGGTAGACCACCTGGAGCGGCTTCTCCAGATCCTCCCAGAAAAAGGCCGTGCGCAGAATGGCGTGGCGCTCGATGACGCGCTGCCAGGCCCGCTCGAAGACGGAGACGTCGAGCCGGCCGGTCAGCCGCAAGCTCATCTGGATGACATAGACACCGGAGCCCGGGGCATACAGGCTATGGAAAAGCATCGCCTGCTGCATGGGCGAGAGCTCATAGATGAGCTCGATATTTGTGGACTCCATACCTGCCGTCAAAGTTAAGAGCGGGGATTATAAAGCAGGCCGGGGGAGGCTGGGTAGCAGCCTCCATGAAGCGCAAGCAGCAGAACTGTATGATCTAAAGCTTCGGCCGGGGAAACGCCTTCGTCGCCGTGAAGTCCGCGGTGTTCGGCGGATAGGCCACCACGACGACCGTGCGGTCGTCCTCCGCGGGGGCGTCGCCTCCGAAGACCTCCACGTCCGCGAAGATGGCATCGACGATCTCCTGCGCGGGCCGGCCCTGCCGGTTGCGGACCACCTCGAGGAGCCGGTCGACGCCGTACTCCTCCTCCGTCCCGACGCGGCGCGTTTCGCAGATGCCGTCCGTATAGAACACCATCAGGTCGCCGGGCTTCATGATCACGAAGCCGCGCTCGTAGGTCGCTCCGGGGAGCGGGCCGAGCACGGGGCCTCCCTCTTCCATGTTGTGCACGGTCCCGTCGGCAGCCAGGTGGAATGGCGCCGGGTGGCCGGCGTTCACGTAGATGAACACGCCGTTCAGCTCGAGCTCGCCGTAGAACATGGAGACGAAGCGGCTGGTCAGCGTGCTCTGGTGGATGATGTTGTTCATCCGCTCCACCGTGCGCACGATCTTGAAGTCGCGCGCCAGGCCCATGCGCAGGCCCATGTAGATGTCGCGCACCTGGAGCGCCGCGGGCAGGCCGTGCCCCGACACGTCGGCGATGGTGAGCCCCAAGATCTTGCTGGTCACCGGGATGTAGTCGTAAAAATCGCCCCCCACCCCTTCCATGGGCTCCGAGCGGCCGGCGAGGTCGAACTCGCCGTAGACCGGGGCGCGCCGCGGCAGGATCGACGCCTGGATCTTGCGCGCCTCGGCGAAGATCCCCTCCATGCGGTCGCGCCGGATCTTCTGGTTGAGGCTGTGGCGCAGGATGCCGAGCGAGAAGAGGATGTCGTCCCCCCGGTCCTCGGAGGTCACGTCGAACGCCAGGATGTACTCCTCCTCCCCCACCTCGATGGCCACGAACTGCCGGACCCCGATCAGGCTCTCGAAGCTGCGGTCCATCCGCGGATCGTCCGCATCCATGTAGACCGCGCCCTCCTCCAGCACGAGCTGGATCGGCGCGTAGGAGAGAGGCACCCGGAAATTCCGCGGCGGCTGCTTGGCCTCGCCGAACGAGGACTGCAGCGCGTAGAGCTCGCCCTGGCGCTGATAGAGCCGCCCCCCGGTGATCCCCAACTCGTCATGGAACTTGTCGATGATGATCTGGAGCAGGGTGTGGATCGTGGCCCCGATGTCGTCCGCGCGCTCCATGGCCGCGACCACCTGCTCCACCTTCTTCATCAACCCCCGGTAGTTGACCGGCCGTGCTTCGACAGACGTGACCAAGATGTCTCTCCTCTTGTTCCCACTCAAGGATATCGCAGGAAGGCCCTCACCCCCGGCCCCTCTCCCGCGAGCGGGAGAGGGGTGTGGGTTAGCAGGTTCGGGGACCTGGGCAAAGCCCTTCTAACCTGCTCCCCTCTCCCGCTCGCGGGAGAGGGGCCGGGGGTGAGGGCCCTACCCGTGGTCGATCAGCGTCATCACGATCCGGTCCTGGGCCAGCCGGGCGTCCCCGCTCGCCCGGTTGCAGAGGATCGAGAAGGCGTAGGACTTGCCCGAGACCGCCTTGGCGTAGCCGGAGAGGGCGGAGACGCCGTCCAGCGTGCCGGTCTTGGCCAGGACGTTGCCCCGGTAGGGCGGGACCGCCATCCGCCGCTTCCACGAGCCCATGTCCTCGCCCGAGAACGGCAGCGTCTGGGCGAACTCCCGCCCGGCCGGGTGGAAGAACATGTGGCGCAGGAGCATCGTCACGTGCCGCGGCGCGAACCGGTTGTCGCGGCTCATCCCCGAGCCGTCGGTCATCGTGAACGAGCCCGGCTGCACGCCGATCCCCCACAGGAACTCGCCGACCGCGCGCACCCCGTCCGGCCAGCTCCCGTGGCCGCAGCGCACGGCGCCCAGGTGCTTGGCCAGGGTCTCGGCGTAGAAGTTCTGGCTCCGCTTGTTGGTGACCGTGATGATCGACAGCAGATCTGTGCGGTGCACCCCCACCCGGTCCCAGACGGAGACCGGGAGCTGCTCCACCGGCCGCAGATGCCCGGTCACGGTGACGCCGCCCTCCGCCAGGGCGGCGCGCAGACCCTCGCCGAAGTAGCGCACGGGATCCTGGACCGTCACCCAGGTCTCCACCGGCCCCGAGTCCTTCCCGATCGAGCCGCGCACGATCAGAGCGTCGCCGGAGCGGGCGATGATCACCTGCTGCCCTCGGCGCGACGACGTGGTCCGCGCCGTGTTCTCGATCCGCAGGATCGGCACGTCCGGGACCAGCTCCACCCGCGGCCGGCCGCCGGAAGCCCCGGGCCAGACCCGCACCAGGATGCAGTCCTCGCTGAACGACAGGGCGTCGACCGGCGCCTCGTACCAGCGCGTGAGCTGGTCCCGCGGCCAGGCGGGATGGATGTTGGGAGGCGAGAACAGGCCGTGCGCCAGGTAGATGTCCCCGGTCACCCGGTTGATGCCGCGCTCGCGCAGAGTCTGCGCCCATGGGCGGAACGCCGCGTAGGAATCGCCCCCGTAGTCCCGCCCCGAGATGTGCGGATCCCCGCCGCCCACCACGCCGAGGTCCCCCTCCAGCACGCCGTTGCGGACCTTGCCGCGCAGCACGAACCGGGTCTCGAAGAAATACCCCGGCCCCAAGGCGTCCAGCGCCGCCGCGGTGGTGAACAGCTTGGTGTTGGACGCGATGACCCGCGGCTGGTCCGGGTTGAAGCCATAGACCGTCTCGCCGGTGTCGAGCTCGACGACGTGCACGCCGAGCTCCGAGGACGCGTGCTGCGCCCGGCCGACCTCCGCCTGGAGCGCCAGCGACAGGGCCGTGGGGGGCTCGCTCGCCTGAGGGGCCGCGTTCGGCACCGGCCCCAGGGAGATGAGCAGGACGATCAGGAGAAGAAGCGTCGGGATCTTCTTACCTGGCAAATTCACTCCTCCGTGTTCACGGGGGATTATATCGAAGATTTTCTATTTTCGCGCCGCGGCCTCGCCGGTTCCGGTCTTGAGATACTTCTCGAACCACTCGACGATCGCCACGGCCGAGCGCACCTTGTTGGGCGTTTTGCGAAAACCGTGCCCTTCGTCCGGAAAGAGGACGTATTCGACCGGGATGCCCCGCTTCTTCAGGCTCTCCACCGTCTGCTCGGCCTCGACGACGGGCACGTTGGTGTCGTTCGCGCCATGGAGGACGATGGTGGGCGCCTGGATGCGGTCCACCTTGTGGATCGGCGACAGGCGCTGGAGCAGGTCCTTCTGCGTGGCCGGATCGCCGTACTCGCTGGTCGAGATGGCGGCCATCCAGGGCTCGGTGTGGGAGAAGAAGGTCTCGAAGTTGATCATGCCGAACAGGTTCGCGCCGGCCGCGAAGAGCTCGGGATACTCGGTCAGCCCCACCATCGTCATGTAGCCGCCGTAGGAGCCGCCCATGATGCCGATCCGCTTCGGGTCGGCGATCCCCTGGCCGACCAGGAAGTCGACGCACGCCTTGATGTCCTTGATCCCGTCGAAGCGCTTCTCGCCGTTGTCCAGGTTGACGAACCGCTTGCCGAAGCCGGCCGAGCCGCGCACGTTCGGCGCGAAGACGGAGATGCCGCGCGAGAGCAGAGCCTGGTAGGTGTAGCTGAAGCTCGGACGCTCCTGCGCCTCCGGTCCGCCATGGAAGCTGATCACCACCGGACCGGCGGCCGCCGGTCCGGGAGGCCGGTACAGCCAGCCGGAGAGCTCCAGGCCGTCGTGCGCTTTGAACGTGACCAGCTTCGGTGCGACCAGCGCCTCCAGGAGGATGCCTGCATGCGGGCTGAACGTGACCTGGCGGAGAGCGCCGGAGGTGCGGTCGAGGACCCAGATGTCCGTCGGAAGGTTCGCGCCGGACAGATTCATCGCCAGGAGCTGGCCATCTTTCGAAAACTCCAGGCCGCCGGCGATGGCGCCTGGCAGATCCGGCCCGGGCGTCTCCTTCAGGGTGGCGAGATCGAGGAAGGAGAGCTGCGACTCGCCCGCGACGTTCCAGAGCAGGGCGGCGGTCTTGCCGTCCTCGGTGATCTCGAAAGTGCTCAGGTCGGCATCGTCACGGCCGGCGATCACCTCGGAGGCACCCACCTTCCAGGTGACCGGGGCGTCCGCTTCCGCCCCACGCTCCTCCGCTTCTTCCTCCTCCTCTTCCTCTTCGCGTTCCTCGCGCTCGATCTCCTCCCGGGAAGCGGGCCGGGCCTGAAGGCGCACCCGGGCGAGGCCGATGCGGTCGCGATCCAGGTCAGACAGGAGATAGACGGTCCGGCCATCGGGAGAAAACCGGGGATTGTCGAAATTGCCCGGAGGCTCGTGAGGGGTCAGGAGGACGTCGGCGCGCTCGTGCAGCCCGATCAGGTAAAGATTGGAATCCCCGCGGCTCTTGACGCGCGACACCAACCCCCAGCGGCCGTCGTCGCTCACGTCCTCGATCGAGCCGGTCCCCGCATTGACCGCGGCGAGACGGAGCCGGCCGAGGCCGACGTGGTAGATGTAGGAATCGAGCGAGCCCGGATTGGCCCGGTTCGAGCCCAGGAGCAGGTACTTGCCGTCCGGCGTCCAGCCGAACAGCCGGTTGTTGATCTTGCCCCCTTCGGTGATCCGTTCGAGCGACAGGCCGCTCGGCCGCACCACGTACACCTGCTCATTGAGGCCGCCGCCCGGAGCCAGGGAGAGCGCCAGCACCTCGGGATCGACCGGCGACCAGTCGATGCCGGTGACCTGGTCGTCGAGAGCCGTGACCTGAGTGGGCCACCCGCCTTCGACGGGCACGGTCCAGACCTGGGGAAGCCCGCTCAAGTTGCAGATCATCGCCAAACGTTTCGCATCGGGCGAGAAGCTGGGCGAGGTGCAGGAGCCGACCTTGGCCAGCCGGGTGACCAGCTCGCGGACGTCGTCGTCCGCCACGGCCGGAACGGCGGCCAGGGAGAGGAGAGCGAGGGGCGCGAGAACGCGGCGCAGAGAAACAACAGATACCATGGAACCTCCTGGGATCGAAGCGGCGGAATTGTAACACCCGGGAATCCCCACCTCCGGCGGCTGATGGACTCTGGGGACCCTGAGATCCCCCACGGGGATCGTCTCGATCCCCGCGTGACACGCTTCGATCCCCACGTCGGATGCCTCAAGTACCACGTCGAATACCTGGTGCACCACGGGGAACGCCTTGTTCCCCACGTCACTCGGGCCGATCCCCGTGTGACCTGCCTCGATCCCCGTGGGGAACGTGTCGATCCCCGCGGGATTGAGGCGATCCCCCTGGGGAACGTGTCGATCCCCAAGGGGATCGAGGCAAGTCACGTCTCCCTCGGGCCGACCCCCAAGGGGCATGAGGCATCGAAGCTGGGGAACGAGGCAGGTGACGTCTCCCCTGAGGCGTTCCCCGTGGGGATCGGGACGATCCCTGCGGGACTTGAGACGAGTTATGAGGGACCGAAGGCAGAGGAGCTGGGGAAGAAGACACTGCACGCCTGCAAGGAGGCGCACGCCGTCGGGTGGCCAGGCATGAACATCAACGCAGAGTCCAGTCTTCGAGAGCAATCCCGACACCCGTGAAGTGCCGCGTGTTCGTCGTCACGAGCGTAGCGTTCCACTTCCGGGCCAGCACGGCGAGCAGGAGATCGGGATCGGAAATTCCTTGGCCGGACCGGTGCCGCTCCGCCCAGAGCCGGGCTGCCTCATCCCAATCCTCGAACGAGGTCTCGCACCGCTGCCACGTGGCCGTCAACTGCTGATACAGCCGCAGGAGCCGGTTTGCCCCCTTTAGATGGAGGTAGCGGGTCAGCTCGTAATGGGCTACGGAGGCAAGGAGAAACGAATTCCCCTCACGCACGGCCTCCTCCAGCTTCGCGGGTGCCGGAGGAACGTCTTTCAGAATGTAGTTGAGGGTGTTCGTGTCGAGGAGAAGGAGGCTCATCAGTCCTCGTCTTTCAGGCTTGCGAAGCGGACCGGATGCTCTCGCCGAAAGGTCTCGAACCCATCCAGGACCTCTTCCTCCTCCGGCGTGAGCTTCACCGAGCGAAGCTCCGCCAAGGCAGCGAGCGTCCGTTGCTGGGTAGACCGGTCAGATCCTGCGCTCACGCCACCTGACGGCCGACTCGTGAGGATGATGATCTCAGCAGGCCCCTCCGGAAAGTCGTCCGGGAGCTGAACCTCGACTCGATGGTCTTCTTGAATCGTCACCTTCAACTTATGAGCATGCATGGCCAGACCCTCCGTTCCCACCCGATTGTAATCCTACCTCCCCCTCCAACCACCGCACCTCCCGTTCCCGCCGCCCATACCCGGTCTCGTTCACCAGCACCCGCGCCCGCGCCACATGCCGCCGCGCCGCGGCGAGATCTCCCTGGTCCCGGCAGAGGCGTGCCCATTCGAGGTGCGCATCGCACTCGTGAAGCCGCATCGGCCCGCGCTCGGCGATCTCCAGAGTCTCGGTGAGGTCCGCGACGGCGCCGGCAAAGTCGGAACGAAAGCGCCGAAGGGCGGCGCGGGCTAGGAGACCATGCGGGATTTGATCCTCGTGTGCGGCACGCCGCAGGCCCTCCACGGCTTGGTCCAGCTGCTCGGCGGCTTGGACAAACCTGACAGTGCGACCCTCAGTCAGAGCCAAGCCGAGGTGAGCACGGCCCAGGTGAAGGCAATCGAAGGCGATTTCCAGGAGAGACGCTCCGGCCTCCTTCACCCGCCGCTCCTGCGCCTCCCGCGCCCGCACCAGCACCTCCCTACAGGCCTGCCGGTACTGCTCGGCCTTCTCCAGGCGGGAGCCCGGCCCGGCGAGCCCATCCAGCCCAGCCCCGTCCTCCGGCTCCGCCCGGCCCAGGAGCAGATCGCAGTATGGAAAACCCCAGAGTGGGTAGAGCCGGAAATACTTTGGCGGCCACCCCACCAGCCTGGTCTCAGCCTTGCGGAAAATCGCCGCGCTCTCTTCCCGCCGGCCCGCTTGGTGCAGGGCGTTGGCCCACCTCGCCGGGTTGTCCCGCCGCTCGTAGGCAGCACCGCCGCTGCGGGCGTCCAGTTCGACGCTCTGCTCGCCGAACGCCGCCGCGTGCTCTACTTTTCCCAGGACCAGGGTCAGCCCACTGAGGTTACCGGCAGTAACGGCTGCCTTCTTCCAATCCTTCCGAGCGATAGTCGCATCCAGTGCTGCCTGCATCGGCTCGACGGCCTCCTCCAGACGCCCCAAGGCGCGTAGGTCAATGCCGGCCTCGTTCAAGACGAACCCCTGCCACTCCGCAGTGAGACCTGTGGAAGGCTGGCTCCAAGGGCGCTCGAAGAAGCTCGCCAGCGCGGCCAGATTCGAGCCGTAGGCCCCAAGCATCGAGCGGCTATAGAACTCACTGCGGCGCTGGATCCGCGGCCAATAGACCTCATCCATTACCTCCTGCTGCCGCCCCGCACGGCAGCCGTGGACAACGGCGGCGTAGAGGGGCTGCATCAATGCCAGGGTGTCGGGGAGGTCCGGCGCTGCCCGGCGCAGGTGCTCATAGAGGCGGCGGTTGCCTTCTTTCCAGGCATCGGGCCGGTGGCTCTCGAGTTCTTCCGCGAAACAGGCGCGCACGATGGGGTGGGTGTCGAGGGTCTCCAGCTGCCGTGGATCGGCCGCCGCCAACAGGTTGTGATCTCGCAAGGTGGCGGTAGCGAGATGCCCATCTTCCTCCGAGAGATCCACAAGGGACTCCGTGAGCCCCGGGATCGGCGGCGCCGCGCGCAGGGCCTTCAGGACGCCGGCCCCCGCGGGTCGGTCGAAGAGGCCGAGGAGGCGGAGGATCGCCAGCTCCGGACCCTCTCCCAGCCAGCGGGCGTAGGCGGCGATCACGCGGGAGGCGTGGCCGCCCTGCTTTTCGTCGGCTCGGCGGAGATCGATCTCGTGCCGCTTGCGGAGGTCGCCGCCGTGGGCCCGGCGCAGGTAGTTGCCGAGGAGGGTCAGGGTCAGGGCGTGGCGCTGGAGCTCCTCGGCGGCAGCGCGCAACTCGCCCTCCCGGCCGTCCACACCTAGCTGCCGGAGCAGGACCACGGCCACGCCGAGCTCCAATTCTTCCAGGGGAATCTGCGGCGCCGTGGTTGGGGAGCCGGCGAGGTCGGCGATCCGTTCCCGGGTGGTGACCACGCAGAGGCCCGGGTTGCCCGCGGCCAAGCCTTTAAGGAGGGCGGCGAGGCCCGGGTCCTTGAGGCGGCCCTCGATCTCCGGCCGCCCCGGCGGGTATTGGAGAGGCTCGATGCCGTCGAGGACGAGCAGGGAGCGCTCCTTCCTCATTAGATGGGCGAGGCGGGCGCCGCGGTCGTGCAGGGAGCCGGCCTTGGGGTCGGAATCACCGAAGAAGCGAAGGGCGTAGTCGATGAACGGCTCGGCGGAGGTGACCCGGTCC
This sequence comes from Thermoanaerobaculia bacterium, assembly GCA_035264905.1. Classification (GTDB taxonomy): domain Bacteria; phylum Acidobacteriota; class Thermoanaerobaculia; order Multivoradales; family UBA5704; genus UBA5704. The sequence continues at coordinate 1,417 of DATFPH010000089.1, read as the reverse complement.
TTTGAGCCCTGGCTGTAGAACGACCAGTCGAGCACCCGCGCGGCCCCGCGCCAGTTGTCGGCAGACATGCGGTCCATCCAGCGGGCGACCAGCGCCGATTTACCGACGCCTCCGAAGGCCACCAGGGTGAGGACGTGGGTGCGCGGGTCTTCCCAGGCGGCGTCGAGATGGGCGAGTTCTGCATCGCGCCCGAGGAAGTGCGGACCGGGGATGGGAAGGCGGCCGAGGTCGAGTTGGAGACCGGAGACCTTGGTCCTCTGGTGGAGGTACCAGGCCAGCACATCAGAATGTCGCCGAAGCAGGTCCTCAATGTCCTCCCAAGCTTGAACTTCGACCGTGAACCGCCCTTCTTTCCGGTGTAGCTCCGTCAGGCCCCTCGCCTCCTGCTGGAGTGTTGTGCTACGCCGAGCCGTGGTGGCGAAGATGAAGTGCTGGAGAGAGGGTTGAAAGCCCTTGGCCTTCTCCACCTCCTCCCGCAGCTCCTCCACGAGATCCTTATCCTTGATGGGAGTCGCGGAACCGTGGTGCTTGCACTGAATGCCGTTGAGCCCTGAGCCCCCGAAGCGATCCTCTCCATAGACGTCGATCCCGTTCTGCCGCTGGCCTCTGCGGCCATGGAGCTTCGCACCCGGGTCTCGCCAGACCTCGCGGAAGAGGGCCAGCACGAGATCCTCGAAATCATCGTCCCCCTTGGGGAGCGGGATCTCTTTGCGCGGCGCTTCGCTCATAGGTCGAGCCGTGTGTCAGAGGCGCGACGCCCAGTAATAGGGCTCACGACGCTGAGGTGCAACAGCTAGCACTTCAACGACACCTCCGACTTCACGGTAGATGAGGTCAAAGCGGAAAACACGGAATCCAATGCGCCGAATTGAAGGCTCTTGGATGATCTTGTAGCGGTGAGGAGCCTCAAGAGCGAGTGCCAATGCAGCCTGGTACTCGGCATGGTAGCGCCGGCCCAAACCAGCCTGCTTCTCCTCGTAGTAGGCGATCTGCCTCTTATGCTCCGCCGCCGCCTCCGGATGAAGGCGATAGGTCACTTGAAGAGCTCTTGGACCTGTCTCTCCAGCTCTTCGCCCGAGACCATCTGAACCCTGCCTTGATCGATTTCCTCGGCTCGACGCCGGGCCTCCTCGACCCAAAGCTGCCGAACCTCTTGTTCTGGAAGCTGATCCAGGCTGTCGAGAAGGACTTGCACAAGGTGCGCGCGGTCCTGCAATGAAAGATGCAAGAGGGCTCGTTCAAGGTCTGGCGTAAGCATGCCCGATGGTATCACTGAGGGCGGGTGTGAGATTGGATGAGAAGGCCAGCCTCCCTGCGCAGTCCTATGATGGCTGCAAGGGATAACGGGCTCGAGGCCCAGAAAGGAGACTGGCCATGGGAGATATTAGCAGCAGACTGGTAGCAAACAGCAGCAGCA
>DATFPH010000088.1:0-9529 GCA_035264905.1 Thermoanaerobaculia bacterium | reverse complement strand
AGTCGATCGCGTGGCCTGCCCCTGGCTGATCCGCAAGCACGTGGACCCGGAGGCCGAATTCCTGTTCGTTCCGAGGGACCAGGTGCAGGAAATCGCCGCCCGGGAAGGAGCAACGCCCTTCGACGTCGAAGGTGTCGAGCTGGGCCATCACGGCGGCGAGTGCTCGTTCGAGGCCGTCCTTCACCGCTATGAATTGAACGATCCCGCGCTCGTCCTCCTCGGCAAGATCGTCAATGGCGCGGACACCGACAACGAGCTCTGGAGCCAGCCGGAAGGGCCGGGCCTGGAGGCCATCGCCGAGGGCTTCCGCCACCTCGGATTCAAGGACGATCACGAGATCAACCGCGCCGAGTGGATCGTCTACGACGCGCTGTACGCCTATTGCCAGGAGATGGTGCGGACCGGGAGGCTGGACGGTTTCTTCAAGTAGATCTCGCCCCTGGGACCACCGGCGTCCCGCCGACCTGATCCGCCCGAGGGCCGGATGGAACCGCCCAAGGGCCGGGTCGATTGGCCCTCGGGCCGCGCAAAGCAGCCCATGGGCCAGGCAAGGTGACCCCCGGGCCAGGCGAAGCGGCCCCCGGGCCGGGTAAAGCGGCCCCCGGGCCGGACAGATCGGCCCCCGGGCCGGGCGAAGCGGCTCTTGGGCCAGGCACAATGGCCCACGGGCCGCGCAAAGTGGCCCTTGGGCCGGGCAGAGCGGCCCTCGGGCCGGGTACGGCGGCTCTTGGGCCGGAAAGGCCGAACTGCCAGCTCAAATGTAAGTCGCTAGAATCTTCCACGTGCGCTGGCTCGGCCTCACCTACTCGCTCCCCTCCGGCTCCTCATCGAGCCCGCGGGTCGCCATCTGGCGCCGGCTGCGCCACCTCGGAGCCGCCTCGCCGACCGGCTCGCTTTACTTTCTGCCGTTTGCCGAGGAGAACCAGGAAGCCTTCGAATGGCTGGCTCAGGAGATCCAGGAAGCGGGTGGAGAAGCGCTGGTGTTGCCGATCGACCGCCTGGACGGCAAGGCCGAAGAGCGCCTGATCGAGCTCTTCCGCGGCGCCCGGGCCGAGGAATACAGCAAGATCGTTGCCGAAGCGGACGAAGCGCGGCGGGAGGACCGCTCGGAGCAGCGAGACCACCTGGAAAAGCTCCGTCGCCGCTTCGCCGAGGTTGCGCGGATCGACTTCTTCCAGGCCCCCGAAGGAGCGGAAGCCGCCGCGGCGCTCGCAAAGCTGGAGGGCGGCCTGGGGCGGAGCGACAGCACGGCGCGTGAAGTCCCCGCCGCCGATCTGGCGCGATACCGGGGCCGGCGCTGGGTCACCCGTCCTGGCCGCACGTGGACCGCCTCGCCTCCGCCTGGCTCATCCGCCGCTTCATCGATCCGGAAGCCGAGATCCGCTACAGCGAGACCCCGGAACCGGACGAGGTCACCTTCGACATGCCCGACGCCGAGCTCGGCCACCAGGGAAATCACTGCACCTTCGAAACCCTGATCGCCACCTTCGGCCTGGAAGAAGACTCGGCCCTCGGCCCCCTCGCCGAGATCGTCCACGAAATCGACCTCCGTGACGGCCTCTCCGCCCGCCCCGAAATCCCCGGCATCGACGGCCTGCTGCGCGGGTGGGCGAGCGCGGCATGGTCCGATGCCGATCTTGAACGCCACGGCACGGCGCTGTTCGAGGGACTGTATCTGAGCTTGCGTCAGGCGCCGGCGATCGTGCTGAAGTCTCGAAAAGAGCTAAAGTTTCGAAAAGAGAAGAAGTCTTCCACTCCCCGGCCGGGTTGAAACACGAGCCGTCTCTGGGCCGTTGCCAGCGAGGAGGGGAGCGAAGGGGCGAGCGTCGCATTCAACGTTCCTCCTGAAAGCGAATGACGTCCGCCCGTGCGATCCTCTCAGGCTGTGGAACCCCAAGGAACTGCTACCCGCCTGTTGGAGTCTCCGGCCGCTCGATCGTGCGGCGGATCTCGATGTCCCGGTGATGCTTCGCAACGACCTCCCGATCGGTGAATTCGATCTTCGTTTTCTCCGTGCGGTCCTCAGAGAGACGGACCTCGATCCGGGTGGTCGACAGATCGATTCTCGCGGTGCCTCGCAATGAGTGGCTTTCCGCACCGCTGCTCTCCGGCGCAAGATCGGTCACGATCTCGAAGAAGGCGCTCTCGCCAGCGGCTGGCACCTGCCGCAGCGTGAGGACGGCGCGTGTCGCGAGGGGCAGTGTCGACCCGAAGAGGCCAAGGACCGATGGACCGGTGAGCTCGAAGGTCTGACCCGGGCGGAGGCTGGCGGCGGAAATGGATTCTCGGAGCGCGCGCCAGGCGAGCAGGCCGAGGAAGTCGCCGCGCAGGAAGCTCGCTTCAGTCGCATCAAACGCGCCGCCATCCTCCTTCGTCGAGCTCACGGCGTCGCCCGTCTTTCGGATCTTGTAGCTGCCGGTGAGCAACCCGGACCTCAAGCCAGGGTCGAACCCGGTCTCCGCTCCAGTCCCTGGTTCTGACTCGATCCTTGTGTAGCGCACTACCGCGGAGTCGGAGCTGTCGAAAATCACCTCTCGCGAGAGACTCTGCGAGATCCTCGAGTTGAGCCGCCTGGTAAATCGCTCGTCGCCTAGCGGGCTCGGAGGATCGGGAGCCCACGTGGAATCGGCGTTGATGACAGCTTCGTCGGTCACCACGAAGATCTCTCCCGGCGGGAGGGCCGGTTCGGAGCTGCCGGTCTGTGCCCAGGCGGCACGCGAGGACATCCCGAAGAGTACGGAGAGGCCCAGGAATCCCACCGTGCGAAAGCCATTGACAAGGGCGCATTGGAAGCTCATGGCCGATCTCCTTTTCCATTGGTCCGTGGGGACGCTTCGTGCATATCCGCCGCGGTGGCCGCCGGGGCGTGCTGGACCAGGCCGACGGCAGTCGCGGTCAGGTGCGGGGTCAGGGAGAGCCCGTCCAGAACCGCAACGGCCCCGACCGGAAGCGGATTGCCGCTGGGGATCTTGACCTTCTGTTGGATGGGGAATTCACCCTGGAAGGCATCCCCGAGGAATCCGACTGCCGTGGGGAGGGCGCACTGAAAGAAGTTCTGAGGATTTCTCAGAATAAAATCGATGAAGGGATTTCCAATGATCTTCATCTCGGGCTCCACGTCGCCGAAGGACAATTGGATCGAGACCCCCTCCGGCGTCTCTTGAAGGCCGAGGGATGCCTGGAGCGTCAGCGACTGCTCCGGCGCCGAGACCTGGACCCGTGGCACCTCGCCGGAGAGCTCGACACAGAGGGTTCCCACCTGAACGAGAGGCTCGGGCCGGAATCGCATCGATCCGCGAAGGGATACGGTTGCGCTGAGCGTTCCGGAAATCTGGGCTCGTGAGAGGTCGTCGGCGACGCTCAGGGTGAGATTCCTGAGGTCGCCACGTCCCTCGGCAGAGAGACCGGAGAAGCTGAGCTCTCCCACTTTCTTCTCGGCGAAGAGGGTCTTCACCCCCTCGCAGGCACCCTTTTCGGAGGCTTTCAACGCCTCGCAGCCAGCCTTCTCGACAGAACAGGCGGTCAGGCAGAAAGGGTCCGTGACCTTCCCGAAAAAAGTGTCATGGGTGCAGTCGTCCTGACAGTTCGAGCGGCAGCCGCGTGTCGGGCTGCAATTCATGGGGCCGGTCCGAATAGGCTGGGTCGGAGGATCCGGCAGGTTTTGGGGGCGGATTTCCGCCTGTGCTCGCACGTTGGAGCGGTTGAAGGTGGAGGAGGCGGACCGTGCGAGAAACGCTTTCGAGATCCATACCGCCGCCGTAGCAGGCTCGGCGAAGCTCTCGTCTCCGAGGCTGGCGGTGACCTTTGCGCGAAAGCTTTGCTGGAGCGCACGGAACACTTGGTCGATTTCGGCTTCGGTGGGAGGCGCCTGCGCGTGGAGGGCGGGGGCGCCTGCCAGGATGAGCAGAGACGGGATGAGGAGGATGCGTTTTCTCAACAGTTTCATGGCCTCACCTCAAAGTAGCGAGTAAATGGAGACCTTGCTCATCGACGAGGAGCACAGCCTGGTCCACAGCGGCCTCGACAGCCGCGTTGTCGGCTGTGACGGTGAAGCCGGGACTGTTGGCCTGTGTTACATCGATGGCCTGTTTGAGCTGGAAGGGAAGCGGGAACCGCAGCTCCGCTTTGACTAGTTGCGGGGACTCCTTGGCGCTCGCTTCGAATTGCTGAAGCAGGCTGCTGAGGTCGATACTTTGATCGAGCCGAAGCCCAGGCAGATGAATCAGCCGCACGGCGGGGCGAACGACCAACTCCTTTCCCTCGATCGCCAACCCGTAATGGATGAGGAGCTCGACGGGCAGGAGCGCGGGAAGGTCGGACGAGATATCCGCAGGGCTCAGGCATTGAAGCAGTTCCTGGTTTCCGAAGCGTATGGTTTCGGCCAGCGGGGCCAGTGCGCCCAGGGAGCCGCGGAGGATCTGCAGCACGCGCTCGCGTGGGAGGTGGAGCGCGAGATCGGCCCGTGGGATCGCGGCGAGCCCCGTGGCGGCGGCCTGCACCGAGCGCATTCTCTGGGTCATCGGGCTTGGAATCCCTCGGCTCGCGAGAAATGCGATTTCTGCATCGGTGAGCAGGCTTGCCGATTCGTCGCAGGTGGTGGCCGCCTCTCGGATGCCGTTCGCCGCGGGGGCTGCTTCCGAGACGAGCTCGAGCCGATCCAGCTTCAACTCGGCCACGGCTGCCCGGTCCGGCGCGAACGGCGCCGTGCCGCGCACTGCGCCGATTTTCAGATTCCCTTGTGCCACGGCCGGTGCAGGAGCGCCGGGGAACTGGAAGATCGAGTCGATCTTGGCTTGGAAGCTCTGAAATTCGATCTCCAACCCGTGTTCCGACACCTCAGCCAGAAGGCGTTCGGCACCTGCCTTGCCGAAAGTGACATCGAACGAATCGCCGGAAAAGGCCCCACTAGCAACCGGCCGCCCGGGGGACTCGAACCTTCCGCCGACGAGGCGCAGCGAGCTGTCGACAAAGGAGAAGAGGAAGCGCCCGCCGCTCCGGCGGTCCGGATCGAGGCTCACCAGGTCGGTTTGGAGAGGCTTCCCAAGGACAGGCAGGTCGAGGTTGATCTGGCGCAACCGGACGGGATGGCTGCGAAAGGTCAGAGTGCCGGTGTTTGTCTCCGGGGTGATCCGGATTTCGTCAGGGTTTTCGACCCAGACGCGGGTGCCAGGGAGCTCGACAGTCCCGCCGTAGAAGCCCTCCAGGCGGCCGACTTCCGGGTCCAAGGTGATCTTGAACTGCCCGGGAGGAACCTCGAAGAGAGGCTGGACGCGAGAGAGTTGGGCGAGCGAGAAGAGGCCTTGGATATCGACGTTCGTGAGCCGGCCCTTGAAGGTGTCAGGCAGGCCCGGTGGAGCCTTGTACTCGAATCGTCCGGAGCTCGCCTGGAGGTGAAAGTGCCGGTACTCAATCCCATCGATGATCTCCCGGGCGCCCAAGGTCGCCCGACCCGGCCGGAGATCGCTCAGGACAAGGTTGCCGATCTCGAGCCTCTTCCAGATCTGAGTCTCTTGGGGCTGGCCTTCGACAGGGAAGGCCGTGATCAGCATCGCCAGCAGAATGGTGCCGAATGCCAGCCCTTCACACGACTTTTTCATGGAGTCTTCTCCTTTCCGCGGATCGCCAGGCATGCAATCCCTTGGACGGACGGCCGCGGAGTTTTCCAGCGGGGCGGGGTTCCATCCATCTATCTTGGCGCGAGAGCTACGGAAGGAGGCGGACCACTTAACGATTGATAGTCGGAAAATGCGCTCCGATGACCTCGAAGGCCCCCCAGGATCTCGGCTGCCGGAGATCCTCGTCACCGTGCTCGATGGCTTCGATCTGCGCATCGCGGAGAGACGCGGCGGCATCGAAGCGGGTCCGGAGGTTCTTGTAAAAGCTGGCGAAGAGATCCGACGTGGCCTCGTCCTCGACGTTCCAGAGCGAGGCGACGACCGCGGGTACGCCGGCCGCGAGGAATGGGCGGGCCAGGTTTTCGACGCCCTCAGTACGAGAGAGTCGACCTTGGGCGGTGCCGCAACTCGCGAGCACAGCGAGCCGCGTCCGCGACAACCGATAGCGGAGAAGGTCCCCGGAGTATAGAACTCCCCGGGAAGGATCACCGTGCTCCGGCGTGAAGAGCATCTGGGACAGGAGGGGGAATTCCGGATTGATCACGGAGTGCCCCCCGAAATGAAGGATCTCGAAGTCCCCTGCCGAACGGAGAAAGGCGCTTCGGGTAGCCCCCTCTCCGTGGAGCAGCCGCGAGCCCGGAAAAACATGCGCGACGGCCGCTTCCGTCGATCTCGCCGGCAGACGCGAGAGTGTTGGATAGAGTGCAAGGTCGAAGGCAGGGTCCGTCACCACCAAGGCCTGTGGGTTGGGGACGTCCCCAAAGGACGAATCGCGACGAAGGCTGGCCTCGAAGACCCGGAGGCTCGGCGCGACCGCAAGGATGTGATCCTGGATGAGGTATCTCCGGGTCCGGGGGCTGCGAAGCAGGGCGAAGGACAACCGGTGGAGGGCACGATCGGGTACCAAGACGAGGCGGTCACCGGGTCGGAGCAGCGGCTCGACGGGCGCGATCAGAGCGTCATAGAGTTTCGCGGATGTCGCGAAAAGCTGAGAACTCCTTCCTTTCGACAGGGAGCGGCGGAGCGTGTCGTTCAGATCGGAGAGGCTCTTGGCCCCGATTGCGATGGTGCGGTCCTGGGGCGTATGGCCTCGCCGCAGGACCCAGATGACCATTTGCTCGGGAAGGACCGCGTAGTAGAGCACAGTGGTTTCTGGGGGGAGAGCTCGTAGGAGCTCCGCCACCTCCGGTGTCTCGGGCGGACCTGCGAGCATCTGGGATCCTCCTCCCGGCTGCGCGACCATCCAATCCCAAAGGACGCGAGCTTTGGCTTGTTCGCTGTAGCGGAGGGCCGCTTCCGCGTGGCCGCGTCCGAGTTGGAGCGCGATCATCGCGTCGAGCATCTCCCGGGAGCGATCGAAGAAGGAGATCCGCTCCTGGAGCGAGCCGATCCTTTCCCGCTGTTGCTCGAACTCGCCGATGGCACCCGCGAGGTCGCGCTCCGCAGCATCGGTCCTGCCCACCGCCCTTTCCGAAAGGGCCCGTTGGAAGAGGGCTTGGCCGAGCCGAAAGTGATACGAGGTTTCGCGGAAGAGAGGAATGGCCTTGTCGAGCGCGACCAGGGCGGTTTGAGGGGATGCAGTGCCGGCGAGCTCGGCTTCCGCCAGGAGAAGGTCTCCTTCGAGACTCTTGCGGTTCTCCCCGGGGATCTGTTGCAGAAGGAGCCGCGCCTGCGCCAGGTCCTGGGCCGCTTCGCTTCTCCTGCTGAGAGCGGCGAGGAGGCCGACACGGCCTCGCAACGCTTCGATCCTGGCAAAGGGAGCATATGCATTGCGCAGCAACTCGCCCTGGAAGCTGAGGGCGATCTGGGTGTCACCTTGCTCCCGGGCCATGAAGGACGCGATTTCGCAGATCACCGATCGGATTTTGGGCTGGTCCAGTGTCTGTGGCTCGATCAGGGACGGGTAAAGGCGGCGCCAGGCCTCGGCCTGTTGGCCGAGCGAGCCGAGGGCACTCGCCATCAGCGCACCGAGCCTTGCCATCGAGGGCCTTTCGTTGAGACGCCGGAAGGCGGCGAGAGCGGACTCGAAGGCCTCCAGGGCCGCCGTCGGGTTCCCTTCGATCACATCCATCAGCCCCAAGAGCAGAAGGCTCCGCCCCTGGAGAGCCCTATAGGGGCAGCGCGATGGGTCTCGCGTCAGGGCGAGGAGAATCTCTCGCGCCTGCCGGGTCTCCGCGAGCTGATAAAGGCAGAGAGCGCTCTGGAACTCGGCCCAGCCGGCAAAGGGACTGCCTTGCGCAGCCAGCCCCTTCCCTGCCGCCCGAAAGCGGGTCAGCGCACGGGCGAAGTCGCCGACCTGCGCCAGGGCGAGCCCCTGTCCATAGTCGACGAAGCCGGCCACCAGAGAGTGAAAACTCTGAAGCCCTGCCGTCTGCAATTGATCGATCTGCGCGATCGTGGCGGCGGGCATCGCGTCCCCGTTCCTCTTGAGACCTTCGCCGATGGCACGCGCAGTCACCAGAAATCTCTTGGCATCGCGCTCGCGGTGCTCGCTCTCAGCCGTGGCCCAGGCGGGGAGCAGAGCCTCCTCCACATGCTCCCGAAAGCGTTGGGGCGAGCTGGCGACGAGCTTCCAGACGGTCTGCGGATCACCCTGACGAAGGGCCTGCTCCACGAACCGCCGCCGGGCTTCCCAATCCGGTGCTTCCGGGAGGGTGCCCAGAGTTGCGGCACGCCTCTTCGCTTCCGAGAGCCAGCGGGAATCGTGCTCCATTGGCAACAAGAGCTGCCACTCGGCGGCGGCCTCGTTCCGCAGGGACAGATGCGCGAGAGCCAGGGCCCGATTGAAGCGGGCGGCAGGGAGAGTGGGATCGTGGTGGACGGCACGGTCGGCTGCGGACAGAGCGAGCACGACCTCGTAGGGATCGGAAGTCAGCGCGGCCTGATGAAGATGAGCCACCGCCAGGTCGCTCCAGACGACGGCGTCGGCTGGGGCGAGCTCCGTGGCTTCGGAGAGCTCGGAGAGAGCGCGGTCCGTCTCTCCAAGATGCAGGAGGAGGGCCGCATGGTTCCGTAGCGTCGCGCCAGTGCGCCGTGCCGCGAGAGCCCGGCTGGCCCGGACCGCGGCGTTTCGCAGACCGTCGGTTGGAGCGTCCGAGGTGCTTGCGGGCTCCGCCCAAGGAAAGCCAGCCAGGTGCCCCGGTCCCGGCCGGGTGGTGGCCAGGGGCACCGCGACATGGTCCCGCCTCTGGCCGCAGCCGCTGGCGGCGAGAGTGAGAATGCCGACCAAGAGACCCCATGCGCGGGCCGAGCCTCGGCCCGGTAGTCCATGGGAAACGGCTCGCTCCGTCCGTCTATCTCGGCGTTGGGAGCTGATGATGGCGCCGCTCGCAGACCACCTCCGCGGCAACCACAGAAAGGAGATCCGATGAGCCCGATTCCGCTGCGCATCGTATTGCATGGACTGATTGCCTTGACACCCGCCAACGGCGCCGACAGCGCCAATCATATGACGGCACTCCTGGTTGATGCGCACACGCGGCCTGCCGAAGTCGACGCGCGGTGCTTCGCTCCGCACGTGCCCATGCTCGAGGTGGCGACCAGTACCACTGAGGAATGTGAGGCGGTCCCCGGGTGTGGCATCCAAAGCGGGACCTGCCACTGCACTCTTTCCCGCCAGGACCTCTCTTTGGAAGTGACTCCGTCACTCCAACTTGGGCCACTGACTCCGAACAGCGCCCCCCATGACCTCCCCTTCGACCAGAAGGACGCTGGGAATTTCTCCTATGTGGCTAACCTGAAGAGGCTTGGGAAGACTCTCGACCCGAGATTCCTCGACACAGTGCCGCCGGACGCCCTCGCCGCCCGCATGACGTTTCCGGTGGAATCCGTGAAAGCCTGCTCACTGGCCGTACGGCGTGACGAGGGGAGCAGGAATGTGCACCCGCTGCGCTTCCGGCCTCTCGGAGCCTTGG
>DATFPH010000087.1:0-9483 GCA_035264905.1 Thermoanaerobaculia bacterium | reverse complement strand
CAGCCACTCCTCCGGCCGGCCGGCGAACCGCCGGAAGTGGTCCAGGGTCCACCCCACCGGGCCGCCCAGGGACTCGACCAGCGTCATGAGCAGCGGATAGCCCACGATCCAGGCGAGCAGCAGGGCGACGGCGCAAGCGGCCAGTGGGAGACGTGTCTTCAACGCAACGACCTCGCAACAGGTACGCTCGCCGACAGCCCGGAGTTTTGCCAGCGGAAGATGCGCGGCGCGGGACCGCGGTCCGCCGGCGCGACAGCCACCTCGTCGTCCGGGCGGGCGGCGGACGCGTCGGCCAGGACCTCCACCTCCCCGGCGTCGAGCAGGACCAGGTAGTAGGTCCCCGTCCCGGCGTAGCGCCGCTCGGTGACCCGGCCGGTAAGCGCTCCCGGCGTGCCGGGGGGCTGGAGCGCGAGAGATTCAGGGCGGACCACGAGCTCGACCGCGGAGCCGGACGCGGCGCCGTCGAGCTCCGGAGCCGCAGTGCCGCGCCACTGCACCGGACCACCCTTCCCGCCGAGGAGGACGGTGCCGTCCGGCTCCAGGGTCCCGACGACGCCGCTCGCCCGACCGACGAAGCCGGCCACGAAACGGGTCGCCGGCTGCCCGTACAGCTCCTCGGGAGAGCCCACCTGGTGGAGCCGGCCTCCCTGGAGCACGGCCACGCGGTCGCCGAGATGAAAGGCCTCGTCCTGCTCGTGCGTCACGAGGACGGTGGTGATCCCCACGCGCTCGATCGCCCGGCGCAGCTCGCGGCGGGTGCGCTCGCGGAGCGACGGATCGAGGTTCGAGAGCGGCTCGTCGAGCAGGAGGACGCGCGGCTCCGGGGCCAAGGCGCGGGCCAGCGCCACGCGCTGCTGCTGGCCGCCCGAGATCTCGCCGACGCGCCGCCGCTCGTAGCCCGGGAGGTCGACCAGGGCGAGCGCCGCGGCCACCCGGCGGGCGATCTCCTCGCGGCCGAGCCGGGCATCGAGGCCGAACGCCACATTCTCGGCGACGTCGAGATGCGGGAAGAGGGCGTAGTGCTGGAACACCATGCCGAAGCGGCGACGCTCCGGGGGAAGAGGGGTGACGTCGTCCCCTCCGACCCGGATGGCGCCGCGGTCCGGCGTCTCGAAGCCGGCGATGAGGCGTAGGGCCGTGGTCTTGCCGCTGCCGCTCGGGCCGAGCAGCGCGAGGACCTCCCCCTGGCCGACCTCCAGGCTCAGGCCGCGGAGGACCGGGGTGCCGCCGAAGCTCTTGTCGAGGCCGTCCAGGACGAGGAATGGAGGCATGGGTCAGCTCCCGGGCAGGGCGCCCTTGCCGCGGATCGTGCGGTCCCAGGTGGCCATCCACTCCTGGCCGTGCTGCTCGATCAGGTCCCAGCGCACCGCGGCGGGCTTCATGTCGCGGAGCACTTCCTGCGCCCACTGCGGGAGCTTCTCGACCGGCATGTCGGTGCGCGCCGGCAGGCGGTAGGCCTGGCGGGCGGCGAGCTCCTGCCCTTCGGGGCTGCCGACGAAGTCGATGAACGTCTTCGCCTCCTCCGGGTGCGGCGCGTTCTTGACCAGGCCGATCGAATCGTCGATCACCGGCGTGCCGCTGGCCGGGAAGTTGAAGGCCAGCGGGGAGCCGCGCTGGCGCTGCCAGAGCAGGTCGGTGAGCTCCCAGATGGTGACGAGCCCCTCCTGGCGGTTGAGCTTCTCGATCATCAGCGCCGGCTGCTGCAGGTACTCCTTGGTCTGGACGTCCAGCCGGCGGAGCCAGGCGAAGCCGCGGTCCGGGCTGCCGGTCTCGGCCACCGAGCGGGCGAGGACCATCCCGAACACCGTGCGCATGGTGCCGCTCGCCAGCGGATCGCGGATCAGGATCTTCTCGGTCCACCGGCGGTCCAGGAGGTCGTCCCAATCGCGCGGCGCCTCCTCCGGCTTCACCGCCTTCGCGTTGTAGACGAGCACCGGCGCCGTCCGGTAGGAGCCGAAGAACAGGTTGTCCGGATTGCGGCTCTCCGGCGGAATGGCGCCGGCCCACTGCGGCCGATAGGGTGCGAGGAGCCCCTCGTGGGCACCGCGGGCGAAGATCGTCTGCGGCCCGCCGAACCAGACGTCGGCCTGGGGGTTGGCCGCCTCGGAGCGGACGCGGTCGTAGACGTCCTGCGAGCCCATGTCGAGCCAGCGGACGTCGATCTTCGGATTGCGCGTTTCGAATTCCTTCTCCATCAACTGGAGGAGGTCGCCGCCATGCGGCGAGTAGAGGACGAGCGGCTTGCGGTCGTCGCCGCAGCCCGCGGCCGCCAGGGCCGCGAGGGCACAGAGGGAGAGGATGATTTGTCTCATGGTTAGTTCCCGATCGCCAGCAAATTCGCGAACAGCCGGTACGCCCCGGGCACGCCGGCCGGGAGCTGCCGGAAGAAGGCGAGGCCGGTGTAGACGTAGTGCCCCTTGCCCAGCGGCGCCACCAGCAGGCCCCCCTTCTGCTCGGGCTCACCTCCCGGGTCCGTCATCGAAAGGAGCGGCACGTACGCCGGGTCCCAGGTGTGCGCGAAATAGAGGCCGCGCTCCTGGATCCAGCCGTTCCAGTCGTCCGGCCGGATCTCGTTGGGTGTGTGGAGCACCGGGCTTTTCGGGTCGAGGAGCGTCACCGCGGCGGTCTCGTCCGTCACCCGGTCGTGCGGCCGGGCGATCTCCAGCGGGAAGGGCGCGAACTTCCCCTCGATGAACGGGTACTGCTGGTATTGGACGATCACCAGGCCGCCCGCCTTCGCATACTCCAGCAGCCGGTGGTTCGCCCGCGCCAGCGCCGGGTCGGTCTCGTAGGCGCGGCTGCCGACGACCACGGCGTCGTAGCGGCCGAGATCCCCTTCGAGCAGGGCCGGCGCGTCGAGCAGCTCCAGCGGCACGCCGATCTGGCGCAGGAATTCGGGGACGCGGTCCGAGGCGCCGCGCACGTAGCCGACCCGGGTGAGCTTGGGGAGCTTCACGTCCGCCGCGCTGATCGCCACCTCGGCCGGCCGCGGCCGCGGCGTGGCCCGGATGTGCGGATAGTCGACGAGCGGCACCGCGAGGTCGAAACGCTGGCCGTCCTCCAGGACCGCCGCCAGATGGACGGCATAGCGGCCCGGCGAGAACGTGGCCGGAGGCCGGACCTCCAGCTCCAGAGTCTTCTCGTCGTTGGGATCGAGCGTGAAGGAGACCGGGCGGATCTCCGGCCAGCCGTCTCCGTCGATCCGCGCCTCCACGCGGCCGCTGACCGGCGCCGCGGCGTGCGAGTCGAGCGTCACCTGGAGGCGCCGGGGCTGCCGCTGGCCCGTCGGCCAGACGAGCAGCTCCTGGGCCGCCGCCAGCTCGACCCGCGGCACCACGCGGAGCGGCCGGCGGATCTCCCCCTGCGCCTGGTCGCGATGGACGTGCACCACCTCGCGCTCCAGAGTCACGGGCACGCCGTCCACGGAGAACGAGAAACGGACGACCAGGGGGGGCGGACCGAACGGCTGTCCGCGCTCGGCCGGAGGAACGCCGGTCCAGTCGTAGAGGCTGCCGGCCAGGGGGCGGCGCAGGAAGTAGGGGATGGTCGGCGCCGCCGCGGCCGGCACCGTGGGTTGCAGCTCCCAGGTGCCCAGGGCTCCGGCGGCGAGCTCCTTGGCTTCGCCGGGGACCGGAGCGCTCGCCTCACCGGCGAGCTCCACGCGGGCATCGGCCACCGCCAGGGAGCCGCCGTTCCAGAGGAGGGCGCGCACCGGGAAGGTCTCTCCCGCGGTCAGCGTCTCGCGCAGGGTGGCGGCCTCCAGAGCGATCCCCGCGGCGGCGGCGAGACCGGTTGCGGCCACGTCGATCTTCTCCGCGATCAGCTCGGCGGCCGGCCGCTCCTCGGGCCGGTCCGATCTACCGGATGAGGGCTCTAAAAGGAATGCATGGGCGGCGCGCAGGTGCTTCAGGGCCTCCACGAAGCCGGGGACCGCGTCGGCGAGCCGCTCCGGCTGGAGCGACCGGCGGGTCTTCTCGGCCGCGGCCTGGGCCGCGTCGAGGTGCTCGCCCACGTGCCGCCGCCGCTCGGCGTCCGGGATCGTGGCGGCGATCGCCTGGAGGCGCGTATCGACCCCGGCGAACAGCTCCCGGGCGTCGGCGCCGCCCCCGCCGGAGACCCAGGAGACGCGGGTGTCCCGGGGCCCCAGCTCCTGGAGCAGGCCCATGTCCTGGGAGCGGTGCTGGCTCCGGCTCGCCGCGGCGAGCTGCCAGATCGACTTGCCGGCCAGCGGATCGACCACGCCGATCGGAAGGGTGGTCACTGCCGGGGCCTCGCGGTCGAAGAAGGCCGAGCGGTAGAGGGTCTGCGGCGTCCACGGGACCAGCCCCTCCGCGGCGAGCTGCGGCAGCGCCTTCGAATCGCCGGCGAGCGGGAAGGCCGCGTACGCGGTCACCCCGGCGGCCTGGTGCTGGCCGTGGTTGGGGTGCGGCACGCCGGGGAAGATCGAGACCACGACCTGGGGCTTGAAGCGGCGGATGACCCGCACCGCGTCCTCGACGAGGACCTCCCTGGGCCAGAGGCGGAGCGTCTCGTCGAGCGAGCGGGTGTAGCCGAAGTCGTAGGCGCGGGTGAAGAACTGGCGACCGCCGTCGACCTGGCGCGCGGCCAGGAGCTCGCGGGTCCGCAGCAGGCCGAGGCCGATCCCCAGCTCGGGACCGATCAGGTTCTGTCCCCCTTCGCCCCGGCTGAGCGAGAGATAGGCAGACTCGCCTCCCTGGCCGCGCGCAACGAGGGTGAGCAGCGCCGTGTCCTCGTCATCGGGGTGGGCCGCGATGACCAGCAGCCGTTTGTGCGTGGTGAGCTTCGCGAGCGCCCGCTCGACCACCGTGACGCCGCCGGTCGTGGGCGGCTCGAGCGGCAGGGGCGCCAGGTTGACCTGGGCTTGGGCTCCCGCGGAGAGCGCCAGAGCCACGAGAACGAGAAGCAGCGCTGCGCTGCGGGTCTGCACGAATCGTTTCATGTCGGCGGAGTCTAGCACCGGGAGACCCGGTCCCCGGCCCTGGGGTATCGTCCTATCAGGGGGACGGGTAGCTTGGACGCGACGCGGAGGGTGCGCGTAAAAATGGACAGCCCCGGACAGAAGGGCCAACAAACGTTTCGAACCGTTTCGACGGAGAAGCAAAGGAGAGCTCATGTCACCCAGTTCGCTGAAAGTCCATTCCACGGCCCTCGCCCTGTTGGCGGCGTTGAGCGTCGTGGCCCCCGCCGGCGCGAAGGTGTTCGTCCCGACGACGACCAACGACATCTCGGACGGCTCGTGCGACATCGATTGCTCGCTGCGCGATGCGATCACCGCGGCGAACCAGTCCCCCGGCTTCGACGCCATCGTGCTCAACCCCGGGACCTATACATTGGGCATCGCCGCCCCCGCCGAGGACCTGAACGCCAGCGGCGACCTCGACGTCTCCGACGACCTGGCGATCCTCGGCGGCTCCGCCGAGCGGACGATCATCGAAGGCTCGAACGATCGCGTGTTCGACGTCCAGGCCGGAACGACGGTCGAGATCGCCGGCGTCACGATCCGCAATGGCCGTCTGCCGAGCGGCGGCGGAGACGGCGCGGGGATTCGCAATGCCGGAGACCTCACGCTGACCCGCGTCGCCGTCACCGCCAACAACGCCAGCGCGGGCGCGGGCGGCGGCATCTTCAGCAGCGGCGCGAGCTCGTCGCTGACCATTGCGCAGAGCGCGATCACGGGCAACTCCGCCGCATCGGCCGGCGGCGGCATCGCGGTCGACGGCGCGCTGACCCTGACGGACTCGACGATCTCCGGCAACAGCGCCGGCACCCTCGGCGGCGGCATCTACGCGTTCCAGAACTCCGACGCCGAGATCGTCAACGTCACGATCACCGGCAATCACGCGGCGAACCAGGCCGGTGGCCTCTACGCCGCGAGCACGCCGTTCCAGAGCACAGACCGCCCCGTGCTGCGCGACACGATCCTGGCCGGCAACACCGCGGCCGCCGACCCCGACTGCGGGGGCGCTCCGTCCTCCGGCGGCCACAACATCCTCGGCATCGGCGGCACCTGCATCGATTTCACGGCCGCCAAGGGGGATCTGGTGGGGACGGCGGCCGCGCCGCGCGATCCCAAGCTCGGCCCGCTGGCCAACAACGGCGGGACGACGCCGACGCACGCCCTGCTCGCCGGCAGCCCGGCGATCAATGCCGGCGCGAGCTGCACCGCGGTCGATCAGCGCGGCCTGGCCCGCTCGGCGGCCGCCTGCGACATCGGCGCCTTCGAGCTCGACGCCACCGCCTGCCTGACCGGCGGCCCGAACCTCTGCCTGAACGAGGAGCGCTTCAAGGTCAACGTGTCGTTCAAGACCTCGCAGGGACAGACCGGCAGCGGCCAGGCCGTGCAGCTCACCTCCGACACCGGCTACTTCTGGTTCTTCGACCCGAGCAACGTCGAGGTGACGATCAAGGTGCTCAACGGCTGCGGCTTCAACCAGCGCTACTGGGTCTTCCTGAGCGGCCTGACGAACGTGGAAGTGACGGTGACGGTGACCGACGTCGTGACCGGCGCGGCCAAGACCTACACGAACCCGCAGGGGCGGACGTTCCGGACGGTGCTGGATACGAGCGCGTTCGCGAGCTGCGGCTAGAAGGCCTGTCTTTGTTTTTCTCCCCTCTCCCGCTTGCGGGAGAGGGGCCGGGGGTGAGGGTCCCCTATCTCTGCCGCAACGCCACCAGCGGATCCACCCGCGCCGCCCGCCGGGCCGGGTGCCAGCTCGCCAGGCTTCCCACCCCGAACAGAACCAGCGCGACCGCGGCGAGGACGAGCGGCTCGGGGACCGTCTCCACCCCTGGGATGAAGCTCGCCAGGAGCTTCGCCGCGCCGAGGGTCGCGGCGAGGCCGAGCCCGGCGCCGAGCGCGATCAGCGAGAAGGCGTGGCGGAGCTCCCGCCAGAGCACGATCCGCGGCGTCGCTCCCAGGGCCATGCGGATGCCGATCTCGCGCGTGCGCCGGCTCACCGCCGCGCTCATCGCGCTGGCGACGCCCAGCGCGGCCAGCGACAGCCCCAGGGCGCCGAAGATCGCCACGATCTGCACGTTCATCCGCTGCGGCCAGAGGGAGCGCATCAGGTGGGCGGAGAACGGCATCAGGTCGATCAAGGCCACGTTGCGCCGCCCCAGGACGCGGCGGACCGGCGCCAGCAGGGCCTTCGGGTCCCTCTCTCCGCGGACCACCAGGGTCATCCGCCGGCGGGAGCTCTGGCCGTAAGCCAGATACACCATCGGGGGCGGTTCCTCCCAGAGGAGCCTCTGCCGGATGTCGCCGACCACGCCGATGACCTGGCAATCGCGCGGCTTCTCTCCGGGGACGCCGGGGATCAGCCGGACCTGCCGGCCGAGCGGGGCCTCGCCGGGCCAGAGCCGCCGCGCCAACCCCCCGCTGACCAGCGCCACCGGCGGAGTTTCGGGTCCGTCCGCCTCGGTGAAATCCCGTCCCTGGACGAGCGGGATCCCCAGGGTGCCGAAGAAGCCCGGCGTCACCACCTGGAGCGTGCTCATCACCTCGCCCGGGCCCTCCGGCAGCTCGACGGGCACCTCCCGGGCGAGCCCCGACAGGGGAATGTGGAAGGCCAGGCCCGCCGCCGCCACGCCGGGGAGCGCGGCGACCTCTTCTTGAAGAGAACGGAACGTTTCGCGGCGTTGCACCGCCGTCTCTCCCGGGCGGTCGGCGACGGACAGGCTGGCGAGCAGCACCTTCTCGGAGCGGAACCCAGGGTCCACGTCGTAGATCTTCTGCAGGCTCCGAGCGAAGAGGCCGGTGCCCGCGAGGAGCGCCGCCGAGAGCGCCACCTGGGCGACCACGAGCGCCTCGCGCACGCCGAACCGCCCCCAACGGAGCTTCCAGAGACCGGCCGCCTGCGGGCCCCCCTTGAGCGCCGGCATCAGCACCGCCCGCGACGACGCCTGCAGGGCCGGCAGCAGACCGGCGAGCAGGCCGGTCAGCAGCGAGAGTCCCAGGGTGAACCCGAGAGCCCGGCCGTCGATCCGGAGATCGGCCCACCCTTCGCCCCACGAGCCCAGCCCCCCGGTCGACGTATTCAGATAGGTCTCGATCAGCCGCGTCCCCCAGACCGCGAAGCCCACACCCAAGGCGCCCCCGAGAAGCGCCAGGAGGAGGCTCTCGGCCACGAGACCGCGCACCAGGCTCCAGCGGCTCGCTCCGATCGCCACCCGCACGCCCAGGTCGCCGAGCCGGTCGGTGGCGCCCGCGATCAGGAGGTTCGCCACGTTGGCGCAGGCGAGGAGCAGGAGGAGGAGGACGAAGCCGAGCGTCTTCCAGGCGGTGGGGAGCAGGAAGGCCCGGGTGTCCGGATCGACGATCGTCCCGGCCGGCGCGACCACCAGCCGGCGCTCGGGCGTCTCCGGGTGGAGCCGGGCGGCCAGCCCGCCGAGCACCCCCTGCGCGGCCGGCACGCCGACGCCGGGCCGCAGCCGGCCCACCAGCCCCAGCCATTCGTAGCCGCGGTCCTGGCGGTGGTCGCGGGCGCCCGCCCGCAGCAGCCCCTCCTGCGACACCGTGACATAGGCGTCCGCCGGAAGACCGGTCCCGACGAAGCGCTCGGGCATGACCCCGACGATCGTGAAGACGTAGCCGTTGAGCCGCGCCGTCCGGCCGACGGCGGCCGGGTCGCCGCCGAACGCGCGCATCCAGAAGCGGTGGCTCAACACGACCGCCCGGCCGGCGCCGGCGCGATCATCCTCGTCCGTCAGGAAACGCCCGAGCCGCGCATCCATCCCGAGCAGCGCGAAGTAGTTGCCGGTCACCAGGTGCAGCCATGCGTGGAGCGTCTCGGCCCCGCTGTCCACCGCGGTGCTGGTGATCCCCACGGCCGCCAGATCGGCCAGCACGTCCCGGCTCTGGTCGCGCAGATCCAGATAATCCGGATAGGAGCTCGAGACCGTCCCCTCCGGGATCAGGCTGTTCAAGGAAACCAGGCGGTCCGGGTCGCGCGCGGGGAGCTCCTCCCAGAGGAGGAAGCTCACGTAGCTGAAGATCGCGGCGCTCGCCCCGATGACCAGCGAGAGGCTCAGGATGACGACCGCCGCGAGACCCGGCCGCCGCAGAAGCGAGCGGGCTGCGTGGCGGAGATCCTGGAGAAAAGCGTCCATGGCATCCTCAGTTGTCCACCGGATCTTCGCACACTGCCTCTTCCGCGAGCTTGCGGCACTTCTCAAGGATCGTGCGCAGGAGCCATCCCTCCGGGTCCTTGCGCGGCGGCTGCTTGCTCATCAGGACGAGAAACGTCTCCTCGACGATCTCCTGCGCCTCCCGCGGGGAGATGCCGTGATCGGCGAAGATGCCCACCAGGAGAGGTCCCATCCTCTCCAGGAGCTCCGTCCAGGATTCGTCGCGGTCCATGATCAGGGTCTCTAGAGAAGAAGTCACGGAAGATCGAAGAAGCGGGACAAGAAGATGGACCTCACCCCCTGGCCCCCTCTCCCATCGCCCCCCCGTCCTCCGGG
>DATFPH010000086.1:0-9974 GCA_035264905.1 Thermoanaerobaculia bacterium | reverse complement strand
CGAGGAGCTTCTGGCGGGAATCTGGGCGGAGATCCTGGGGCTCCCGCGTGTCGGCGTGCACGACAACTTCTTCCGCCTCGGCGGCGATTCGATCCTGAGCATCCGGGTGGTGGCCCGCGCGCGCCAGGCCGGCCTGGAGATCAGCCCGCGCCAGGTCTTCGAGCGCCAGACCGTGGCCGAGCTTGCCGCCGCCGCGGAGCGGGTCGAAGAGCGCCCCGCGCCGGGCACCGTGGCGCCATCCGCCTTCTCGCTGGCGGGGCTCGACCCGGAGGTCCTCGACCGGCTGCTGGCCGGCGATCCGGCGATCGAGGACCTCTATCCCCTCTCCCCCATGCAGGCCGGGCTCCTGTTCCATGGCCTCTACGCTCCGGCGACCGAGATCTACTTCGAGCAGATCACCTGCACGCTCCGCGGCGATCTCGATGCCGAAGCCTTCCGCCGTGCCTGGCAGAGGCTCGTGGACCGCCATGGGGTGCTGCGCACGTCCTTCCTCTGGAAAGGGCTCGACGAGCCGCTCCAGGTGGTGCGCCGCGGGGTCGAGATGCCCTGGACCGAAGAGGACTGGAGGGGGATGGCGGACCCGGACGCACGGCTGGCCACGTTCGCCGCCGCGGACCGGCGCAACCCGTTCGACCTCCGCCGCGCGCCCCTGATGCGGGCCGCTCTCCTGCGCACGGATGAGCGCGAGCACCGGTTCGTCTGGAGCTTCCACCACCTGCTGGTGGACGGCTGGAGCCTGCCGCCGCTGTTCGCCGACGTCTTCGCCCTCTATCAGCCCCTCGATCAAGAAAAACCATGTCTGCCGCCGCCGGCCCTCACCTACCGCGATTTCGTGGCCTGGCTGGCGCGGCGCGACCGCGCGGCCGACGAGCGCTACTGGCGTCAGGCCCTGGCGGGGATCAGCGGTCCGACGCCGCTCCCGTGGGACACGACGGCGCCGCCGTCCGCGCGCGCCGACGAGTTCGCGCAGCACGAGATCCTCCTCCCCGAGCCGGCGACGGCCGCCCTCGCCGCCTTCGCGCGGGAGCGGGGGTTGACCCTGAACACCGTGCTCCAGGGCGCGTGGGCTCTCCTCCTCTCCCGCTGGAGCGGCGAGCGCGAGGTGGTCTTCGGCGCGGTGGCCGCCGGCCGTCCCCCCGAGCTGCCGGGATTCGAGAGCGCCATCGGCCTCTTCATCAACACACTGCCGGTGCGGATCGAAGCCGATCCGGCCCGGCCGCTGGCCGCCTGGCTCGCAGCGATCCAGAGCGCCCAGAGCGAGGCGCGACACCACGAGCAGGCGCCGCTCGCCGAGGTCCAGCGCTGGAGCGGAGCCGCGGGGCGCGAGCCGCTCTTCCAGAGCCTGCTCGTGTTCGAGAACTACCCGCTCGACCCGGCCGTCGCGGAGCGCACGGGCGCCCTGGAGCTGGCGGACGTGCACGCCGTGGAGCGCACGAGCTTCCCTCTCTCGCTGGCCATCATCCCCGGAGCCCGCCTGCGCCTGCGGATCACCCACGACCGCCGCCTGGAGCCCGCCACCGGAGACCGCCTCCTCGCCTGGCTCACGCGCCTGCTCGACCGCTTCGTCGCCGGCCCGGACCTCCCCCTGGAGGGCTTCGAGCTGCTGTCGGGCGCCGAGCGCGAGCAGCTCAGCCGACCCATACGCTCCGTAACCCCTCCAGAGGACCACGCCCTCCAACGCTTCGAGCACTGGGTCGCCGCAACGCCGGACGCCCCCGCCGTGCGCGACGCCGCCGAAACCCTGACCTTCGCCGAGCTGGACCGCCGGGCGAGCGAGCGCGCCCGGGAGCTGTACACCCTCGGCGCCGGCCCGGAATCGTTCGTCGGCCTGACCGCCACCCGCTCGGCCCACCTGCTCGTCGGAGTGCTGGGGATCTGGAAGACGGGAGCCGCCTGGGTGCCGCTCGATCCCTCCCATCCACGCGAACGAAGGGAGGTGATCCTGCGGGATTGCATAGCGGTCGTGGAGGGGCCCTCACCCCCGGCCCCTCTCCCGCAAGCGGGAGAGGGGAGAGGGTTACCTGGCTCCGCAAGCGACGAACCTTCTAACCTACACCCCTCTCCCGCTCGCGGGAGAGGGGCCGGGGGTGAGGGCCCCTCCGCCGCCTACGCCCTCTACACCTCCGGCTCCACCGGCACCCCCAAGGGGGTCGTCGTCGACCACGCCGCCCTCGCCTCCTACCTGGCCTGGGTGGACGAGGTCCTCCTCGGCCCTATCGACCACCGCCTGCCCGCCACCAGCGGCCTGACCTTCGACGCCTCCCTCAAGCAGCTCCTCGGACCCTTGCTCGCCGGCCGCGAGGTCCACATCCTGCCCGAGGAGACGGCGACCCAGCCGGCGGCTTTAGCCTCAGCTCTCGCCACGGAACGTTTCACGGCGTTCAACGGCGTGCCGGCCCTATGGAGCGCCGTCCTGGAAGCGGTCGAATCCGGCGACGCACCTCTGCCGGATGCGCTCCAGCGCGTCCTGCTGGGCGGCGAGGCGCTCCCCCCCGAGCTGGTCGAACGGACCCGCCGTCTGCTGCCGCGCGTCGAGATCTGGAACCTCTATGGCCCCACCGAAGCCACGGCCAATGCCACGGCGGCCCGCATCGCCCCTGGCGACCCGATCACCCTGGGACAGCCCCTCCCCGGCGTGGGCACCCTCGTGCTCGACCCGGACGGGCGGCTGGTCCCCCCGGGTGGCGTGGGCGAGCTCTGCCTGGCGGGGATCGGCCTGGCGCGCGGCTATCTCGGCCGGCCGGACCTCACGGCGGAGCGGTTCCTGCCGCATCCGTTCGCCGCCACGCCGGGCGAGCGCCTCTACCGCACCGGCGATCTCGTGCGGCTGCGGACCGACGGCCGCCTGGAGCACCGCGGGCGGATCGACACGCAGGTCAAAGTCCGCGGCATCCGGATCGAGCTGGGCGAGATCGAGGCCGTGCTGCGCCGTCATCCCGCGGTGCGCGACGCGGTCGTCACCGCCCGCATGGACGCGCCGGGCGAGACCCGGCTCGCGGCCTGGATCGCGATGGATGGATCTCCGGTCCCCGTGGGTGACCTGCGGATGTGGCTTCGCGAGCGCCTGCCCGCGGCCGCGGTGCCCGCGGACCTCGTCGTCGTCCCCGATCTGCCGCGCCTGCCGGGCGGCAAGGCGGACCGCCGCGCTCTCGCGGCCCGCGTCCCCGACGCATCCGGCGACGGCCGGCCGTTCGAGGCGCCGGCCAACGACGCCGAGGAGACCCTCGCCGGCATCTGGAGCGAGCTCCTCCACGTCGAGCGGATCGGCCGCGGCGACAACTTCTTCGAGCTCGGCGGGCACTCCCTGCTGGCGACGCGGCTCATGGTCCGCGTCCGCGACCAGCTCGGGGTGGAGATCTCGCTGCCGGCCATCTTCGAGGCCGAGGATCTCGCGGCGCTCGCCCAGGAGATCCTGGCTCTGCGCCTGCGCGCGGAGAATCCGGACGATCTGGCGCATCTGATGGCCGAGCTCGATGGGCTGTCCGACGATCAGGTCGAATCGCTGCTCGCCGAGCTGCCCGGCGAGCAGGGGCCCGAAGGGAGCTTCCCGTGAGCCTCGACGACCGTCTCTCCACGCTCAGCCCGGCCCAGCGCGAGCTGTTCGAGGTCCTGCGCCGGAAGCAGGAAAGCGCCCGGCGCCCCGAGCCCCCGCCGCTGGCGCGGCGCCCCCCGGGCGGAGACGGCTGGCCGCTGTCCATCGACCAGGAGCGCCTCTGGTTCCTGCACCAGCTCGATCCCACGGACGTCTCCTACAACCTCGGCATGGTGACCCGCCTCGAGGGGCCTCTCGACGCCCGGGTGCTGGCGGCCTGCCTGACCGAGGTCGTGCGCCGCCACGAAGCCTGGCGCACCACGTTCCCGGCGCGGTACGGGCAGCCGTTGCAGGTGGTGGATCCGCCCGCGCCCGTGCCGTTGCCGCTGATCGACCTGAGCGGTCTGCCGGAGGAGAGGCGGGAAGCGGAAGCCCGGCGGGTCTCGTTGCGGGCGGAGCGCCTCCCCTTCGACCTCGCCGGCGGTCCGGTGCTCCGCGCCTGGCTGATCCGCCGGGAGCCGCGCCTCCACGAATGGGGCCTGGTCGCCCATCACATCGTGACCGACGGGTATTCCTCCCAGATCTTCTGGGGAGAGATGGCCGTCCTCTACCCCGCGCTGGCGGCCGGCCGCCCGTCCCCTCTGCCCGAGCTGCCGGTGCAGTTCGCCGACTTCGCGCTCTGGCAGCGCGCCCTGCTCTCCGGAGACGCTCTGCGGGAGCACCTGGAGTACTGGACCCGCCACCTCGCGGGAGCGCCGCTGGTCCTCGACCTGCCCACCGACCGGCCGCGGCCGGCGCACACGACGACGCGCGGCCGGCGCGTCCCCCTGGCGCTCTCCCGCGCCCGGACCGCGGGGATCAAGGCGCTCGCCCAGAGGCACCAGGCCACGCCCTTCATGGTGATCCTGGCGCTCTTCCAGATCCTGCTCTCCAGGCAAGCCGGCCAGGAGCGGGTCCTCGTGGGAGCGCCGAACCTCAACCGGAACCGCCCGGAGCTGCACCGGCTCCTCGGCTTCTTCCTGACCCGGATCGTCTTCTCCACGGACCTGGGAGGGGATCCGGCCTTTCCGGAGCTGCTGGAGCGCGTCCGGCAGGTGGCTCTCGGAGCCCTCGCGCACCAGGACCTCCCGTTCGGCAAGCTGATCGAGGCCCTGCGGCCCGAGCGCGATACGAGCCGTCCGCCGGTGGCGCAGGTGACCCTCCTCCTCCAGGAGGCGCCGCCCGCCGTGTCCGCGGACCTCGGCGGCGCACGCATGGCTCCGGTGGATCTCGATCCCGAGGCCTCGGCCTCCGAGCTGACTCTCGCCCTCTGGGACGGTCCCGACGGGCACCACGGCTATCTGGAATTCAACGCCGACCTGTTCGACACCCCGACCATCGTGCGCTTCGGCGAGAGCTTCCTGACCCTGACCGACGCGGTGCTCGCCGGCTCGGAAGCCCCCCTCTCCGCGCTGCCGGTCGCGAGCGAAGCGACTCTCCACCAGGTGCTGCGGGAGTGGAACGACACCGGCACGATCGATCTCAACGGCGGCGATCTCACGCCCATGCACGAGCGGTTCGCGGCGCAGGCAGCTCGCACCCCGGAAGCCGTCGCCGTCATCGACGGCACCGAGCGCTGGACCTACCGCGAGCTGGCCCGGCGGGCCGCCGACCTGGCGGAACGCCTGCGGCGCCTCGGCGTCGGCCCCGAAGACCGGGTGGCGGTGCGCCTCCCCCGCTCGGCCGAGCTGGTCGCCTCGATCCTGGGGGTGCTCACGGCGGGAGCAGCGTACGTGCCGCTGGACCCGGCGTGGCCGGAGGAGCGGATCGGGTGGATGTTGGAGGATTGCGGGGCGGCGGTGGTGCTGGAGCCCTCACCCCCGGCCCCTCTCCCGCAAGCGGGAGAGAGGTGCAGGTTGGTCAGGATTTCGCCAACCCCAGACCTTTCTAACCCTCTCCCCTCTCCCGCTCGCGGGAGAGGGGCCGGGGGTGAGGGCCCGGGAGCCGATACGCTGGCCTATTTGATCTACACCTCCGGCTCCACCGGCCGCCCCAAAGCCGTGGGCGTCACCCACCGCAACCTCGCCGCTTTCGTGAGCTGGTCGGCCGAGAATTTCCCGGAGCTGGCCGGCGGAGTGCTCTTCTCCACCTCGGTCTGTTTCGACCTGTCGGTGTTCGAGTTTTTCGGCACCCTCGCCTGCGGCGGCACGTTGATCGTGGCGGAGAACCCGCTGGCCCTGCCGGAGCTGCCCGCGGCGGGCGAGGTGGAGCTGATCAACACGGTTCCCTCGGCCCTGTCCGAGCTGCTGCGGCTGGGTCCGCTCCCTCCCAAGGTGCGGACGATCACTCTCTGCGGCGAGCCGTTCTCCCGCCGGCTGGCGGACAAGATCCAGGCCCGCGGCATCGGCCGGCCGGTCAATCTCTACGGCCCGACCGAGGACACGGTCTTCTCCACCTGGGCAGAGGTCCCCCGTGGGGAGGTCCTGGAGCCGCCGATCGGGCGGTCGCTCACTGGAGCCCAGGCCTACGTTCTCGGCCGTGGCCTGCGGCCCGTCCCCCTGGGTGCGCGCGGCGAGCTGTATCTGGCGGGCGAGGGGCTGGCCCGCGGCTATCTGGACCGGCCGGAGCTGACCGCGGAGCGCTTCGTGCCCGATCCGTTCGCCCAGGACCCCGGAGGGCGGATGTACCGCACCGGCGACCTCGTCCGCTGGCGCGCGGCCGGGCTGCTCGAATTCCTCGGCCGCGCCGACCGCCAGGTCAAGGTGCGCGGCTTCCGTGTGGAGCCGGCCGAGGTCGAGGCGGCGCTCGCCGAGATGCCCGGCGTTGCCGAAGTGGCCGTTGGCGTCCGCGACGAACGGCTCGCCGCCTGGCTCGTGCCGGCGGACGGGATCGACGGCAAAGCTCTGCTGGAAACAGCGCGGAGCGCCCTGCTCGACCGTCTCCCCCGCCACATGATCCCGGCCCTCTGGGCCCACCTGCCCGCCTTGCCGCGCACGCCGAACGGCAAAGTCGACCACCGTGCCCTGCCGAGGCCCGACGCCACCGGCGGCGCCGCGGGCGCGGAAGGGTACGTGGCGCCGCGCGATCCGGTCGAGGAGCTCCTGGCGGAGATCTGGGCGGAGATGCTGGGCGTCTCTCGCGTGGGCGTCCACGATAATTTCTTTCGCCTCGGCGGCGATTCGATCCTGAGCGTCCGGGTGATCTCCGCGGCGCGCGATGCCGGGCTGCCGCTCAGCCCCTACCAGATCTTCGAGCGCCAGACCGTGGCCGAGCTCGCGGCCGGCCTCACGCTTCCGGCAGACACCGGCCCTCAAGGGCCGGACGACATGGAGGAGCTGATGGCCGAGCTCGAAAGCCTGCCGGAGGACGAGCTCGAATCGCTGCTCGCGGAGATCCCGCGCTCCAACTTCAAGGACCTGGAATGACCGGACCCGACGATCCGCTGCGCGGCTTCGAGCAGCTCTCGCCCGCCAAGCAGAAGCTTCTGCTGCGCCGTCTCGAAGAGCGCCGCAAGCGCGAGGAGGCGATCCCGCGCAGCCCGCGGCGGGACGGGGATGGCCGCTTCCCGCTCTCCTTCGCCCAGCGGCGCCTCTGGTTCCTGGCCCACCTGGAGCCCGGCCAGCCCGCCTATCACCTGCCGTACGCCCTGCGCCTGCGCGGCCGGCTCGATCACCCGGCGATCGCCGCGGCGCTCGCCGGAGCCGTCCGCCGCCACGAGGCGCTGCGCACGGTCTTCGAGCTGAGCGAGGGGGAGCCGTGGCAGAGGGTGCTGCCGCCGGCGCCGCCCGCGCTGCCGCTGGTCGACCTCTCCGCCCTTCCCGCGGCCGCGCGCGCCGCCGAGACCCTGCGCATCGCCGCGGCGGAGACGCTCCACCCGTTCGACGTGGACCGCGGCCCGCATCTGCGCACCACCATCCTGCGCGAGGAGCTCGAGGAGCACGTGCTGCTGTTCACGATGCACCACCTGGTCAGCGACGGCTGGTCCCTGGGCGTGCTCGTCCGCGAGATCGGAGCGCTCTCTACCGGCACGCCGCTCCCCGAGCTGCCGATCCAGTATCCGGACTACGCCGATTGGCAGCGGGAACGGCTCGCCGGCCCGGAGCTCGAACGGCTGCTCGCCTGGTGGCGCGAGGAGCTGGCCGGTCTCCCCGGACCCCTGGACCTGCCGGCCGACCGGCCGCGGCCGGCGCTCCCCAGCGGCCGGGGCGAGCACATCCACGGCGTCCTCCCCCGCGAGCGCATGGAAGCCCTCCGCGCCCTCCGCGAGAGGGAGGGAAGCACCCTCTTCATGCTCCTCCTCGCCGCCTTCGCCGTGCTGCTGCGGCGGATGACGGGCCAGGACGATTTCGCGGTCGGCACCCCCGTGGCCAACCGGCCGCGGCAGGAGCTGGAGCCGCTGATCGGCTTCTTTGTGAACACCCTTGTTCTGCGCGTACGCCTGGCCGGTGATCCCACCTTTCGCGAGCTCCTCGCCCGCGTGAAGGAGACGACGCTCGGCGCCTATGCGCACCAGGACCTCCCGTTCCAGAAGCTGGTCGAGGAGCTGCGCCCCGCGCGGGACCTGTCGCGCACGCCGCTCTTCCAGGCCATGCTGTCGCTCCAGAACGCCTGGGAGCGGACGACGCCGAACCTGCCCGGCCTGGAGGTGGAGCCGCTGGGCCAGGTCAGCCCCACGGCCAAGTTCGACCTCTCCTTCCTCTCCTCCGAGATTGCGAGCGGCCTCGCGCTCACCCTCGAATACGCCACGGACCTCTTCGACACCTCGACCGCCTGGCGCCTCTTCGGGCACTTCACCACCCTGCTCGGAGCCATCGCCGCCGATCCGAACCGGAGGATCTCGGACCTCCCGCTGTGGACCGAGGTCGAGCGCCATCAGATCCTCATCGAGTGGAACGACGCCCGCGAGGACGGAGCCGAGGACACGGAGACCCTCCACGATCTCGTCGCCGCGCAAGCCCGCCGCACTCCGGACGCGATCGCCCTGCTCGCCGGCTCTGAGACTCTGACCTACGCCGAGCTCGACCGCCGCGCCGATGATCTCGCCGAGCGCCTGCGTGCCCGGGGAGCCGGCCCGGAGCAGATCGTGGGCGTCCGCCTGCCGCGCGGCGCAGACCTGATCGTGGCGCTGCTGGGGGTGCTCAAGTCGGGCGCGGCGTACCTGCCGCTCGACCCGGCGTATCCCGAGGAGCGGATTGGGCTCATGGTGGCGGATGCGGGTGCGGCGGTGGTGCTGGAGCCCTCACCCCCGGCCCCTCTCCCGCAAGCGGGAGAGGGGTGTAGGTTAGTCAAGATCGCGCAACCACCGAGCCCTTCTAACCCTCTCCCCTCTCCCGCTCGCGGGAGAGGGGCCGGGGGTGAGGGCCTCGCCTACCTCATCTACACCTCCGGCTCCACCGGCCGCCCCAAAGGTGTCGCCATCGAGCACCGCAGCGCCGCCGCGCTCGTCCGCTGGGCGCGGACGGTCTTCTCGCCCGCGGAGCTGGCCGGGGTGCTGGCCTCCACGTCGGTCTGCTTCGACCTGTCGATCTTCGAGATCTTCGTGCCGCTCGCCACCGGCGGCCGGGTGATTCTCGTGGAAGATGCCCTGCGCCTGCGCGAGCTGCCCGCGGAGGCCGGCGTCACCCTGATCAACACGGTGCCCTCCGCGCTCGACGCCCTGCTGCGGACCGGCGGGCTGCCGCCTTCGGTGCGCACGGTCAACCTGGCGGGCGAGCCCATCCCGCGCGATCTGGTGGAGCGGGTGCGGCGCCTTCCCGGCATCCGCCTGCTCAACCTCTATGGACCGTCCGAGGACACGACCTACTCGACCTGGGCCGAGATCCAGGAGACGGAGCGGCCGGCGCCGATCGGCCGGCCCGTGGCGGGCACCCGCGCCTACCTGCTCGACCGCGAGCTGCAGCCGGTCCCGCTTGGCGCCCCCGGCGAGCTGTTCCTCGCGGGCGACGGGCTTGCCCGCGGCTATTTCCGGCGGCCGGAGCTCACGGCAGAGAGGTTCGTGCCGGATCCCTTCAGGAATCTGACGGATCGGACGGATCCGACGGATCGGTCCGATCGCTCCGATCGCTCCAGACAACCCGGCGACCGCCTCTATCGCACCGGCGATCTGGCGCGGCGGCGGGCGGACGGCGTCCTGGAGTTTCTCGGGCGGATCGACCAGCAGGTGAAGGTGCGCGGCTTCCGCATCGAGCCCGGAGAGATCGAGGCGGCCCTGGCGCAACACCCTGCGGTCCAGGAAGCCGCGGTCGGCGTCTGGACCTCTCCCTCCGGCGACCGGCGGCTGGTCGCCTGGGTGGCCGGCGACGTGCCCGCGGCCGAGCTGCGCGCGCGGCTCGGCGAGACCCTGCCGGCTCCCATGGTTCCGTCCGCTTTCGTGATGCTGAAGGCTCTGCCGCGTACGGCCAACGGCAAGCTCGACCGCAAGGCGCTGCCTCCCCCGGAAGCTCCGGCGGCAGGTGCTGCGGGC
>DATFPH010000085.1:0-2487 GCA_035264905.1 Thermoanaerobaculia bacterium | reverse complement strand
CCGCGGGAGCCTTCTGCGTCCTGCTGGCCTTCGGAGCCAAGGGGACGCCGCCCGTCGTCATGTCGATCGTCTTCGGCGGAGCCCCGCTGGTGAACGCCCTCTATTCGCTCTCCCTCCACCCGCCGCAGGGAGGTTGGGGCGGGGTCCCCTGGCAGTTCTGGGCCGGCCTGCTGCTCGTCACTCTCGGAGGCTCTCTGGTGACGCTGTACAAACCGGCCCCGGCGAGCCCACCCGGCGTGGCGCCGGCGAACCCGGCCGTCGTGAAATCCTCGGGTTGATGCAAGCCGAAGGTATAATCTCTCTTTATGGGCACGATTCTCCTGGACTCGGTAACGTTGGCAGACACGCTGGGAGAGCTCCTCGCGGCCCGGGCCGAGGATGAAGGGATCACTGCGGCCTGGCTTTTCGGGAGCGTGGCCCGGGGGACCGCCCGACCGGACAGTGATGTCGACGTGGGAATCCTCTATCGTGAGGATCCGCCCCGGACGCTCGCGGGAATCGGGCAGGTCTTCAACCTCCAGGAGGAGCTGACCGAGATCACCGACCTCCCCATTCAGATCGTCGCTCTGAACCACGCGCCGGTGGACTTGATCATCCGCGTGCTCCGGGAAGGGAAGCTGTTGGTGGAGCACGACTCCTTGCGCCGCGTCGACTTCGAGGTCCGATCGCGCAACGAGTTCTGGGATCTCGAGCCCTATCTTCGCCTCTATCGAGGGCAGACCGCCAAACGCCCGTGATTGATACAGACCTTGTCCGCAAGGGGCTCGCCGTGCCGAGCGGAAAAGGGGCGCGCTCGCTGTGCTCCGGAGCAATGCCACGTCGCTCCGGGACATCTCCTCGATGTCCCGGAGTATCGGTCCAGCGCTCCGGGACGTCGCCTCGGCGTCCGCAAATCCCCGGAGCTTTGCCTGAAAAGCCCGGGACTCTGCGTCAGCGTCCCGGGATGTCGGCCCATTGCTCCGGGACATTGTCTCGACGGCCGCGGCCATGGGTGCCGAGGACCACCAGGTCGACCGGATGCTCGCTCAGCTCGCGGAGGATTTCAAACCGAGCCTCTCCCGGCAAGACGGCGGTCTCCACACGGCACGGCTTTTCGGGCCGGTTCTCCAGCACGAAGCGGCGCAGCTCCTCAGCCCCGCAGCGCTCCACCTGCTCCAGGGAGATTTCTCCGGTCTTCTGGTGGCGCATCGCGAGCGCGTCCAGGAAGCTCAAGGAATAGACGACCCGCACGTCGATCTCCTCGCTCTTCGAGAGCTGAGAGAGCAGGTGCAGGCCACAGCGGAAGGCGTCGCCGGACAGCGACGAGAGGTCGACCGGGGCGAGCACGCGCCGCGGCGGTACCCGCAGCTCACCGCGCACCAGGAGGACGAGGCAGGGCGCCTTCCGCAGCACCCGGTCCGCCGTGGAGCCCAGGAGCTCGGCGGCGAGCGGTCCGGAGCCAGTGGCGCCGACCACGATGAGATCGGTCCCGGTCTTCGCGGCAAGCTCGGTGAGGATCCGGTGCGGAGCTCCGCGCCCGGATTTGTGGATGAACGGAGAGTCCGCGTAGCACCCTCAGCTCTTGCTTCGGTCATCGACCGCCGTCCAGACGCGGATCTGGTCCAAAGGGATATCGGTTCTCCCCCGGCGCTCGGCCTCCTGCCGGAGAGCCGTGTTGAGATTCTGGTCAAATATGTCGAACGGCCGCGGATTTCTTGCCAGAACAGCAGCCAGGCTGGCCTTGAGGTCTCTCATGCGGTCCTCCTTCTGCTCGTTCATGCAAAAGTCCACCAGATCCTGGATTGCCCGGTTTCCCAGGACTAGCACGAAGGTCTTGCTGGGATCGGCGATCGTTGCGCCCAGGAAGGTGCCTGTCTTCAGGATCTGAAGGACGACGGGAGCGAGAAAACCGTTGAGGTGGAAAGCGTCCGAGATGATTTCGTCGAGGTCGATGGGGAGCTCCGTCACGCTTTTTTCATAGAGGATGGCCTGGTCTTTCGCGAAGATCGGGGTCTCGTCCTCCCAGACCTTCGGCTCCGGATTCTTGACGGATACTTTGGCTGTCTCCGGGTGGACGAAAAGGTTGGCCCGGGCGACGACGAACACCTTGCCATGGTGAGGCCCCTCCTTGAATGGGTTCTTCTCGCCCTCGTCCTTGAAGACGTGCTCGGTGCCGTCCGGGAGCCCCAGGCGCAGCTCGTAATTCCAGCCCTCCGTCACGCTCCAGTCATGATTATTGTGAAAGCTCTTCGCATTCGAGATGGCGAGCGCGAACGGATTGTCCCCGGCCCTGAGGCGCAGAAATTTATGGCGCTGCTGATTCGATACGATCACGATCTCTCGGTCGAGGAGCATCAGCAGGTCGTCGTCGGCCTGCGTGACGTTTGCTTCGACATCAACCGGCGAGCGCAGGAAGAAGTCTGTGGGAACATCTTGATTCACGCTAGTAGGAAACAGCCGGAGCTTGGCCAGGTCGACGCTGACCTTCTCGAGAAGTTGGATTACACC
>DATFPH010000084.1:0-12503 GCA_035264905.1 Thermoanaerobaculia bacterium | reverse complement strand
GGTTCAAGCTCACCTCCCAGAACAGCAAGAAATGCTTGCAGGTCAGGGGCGGCAGCAGCGAGGAAGAGGCCCTCGTCGAGCAAGGCAGCTACGGAGGGAAGCCTCATCAGCAGTGGTCCTTGACGACCTGGAACGGCGCGTACCAGATCAGGGCACGGCACAGCGGCAAGTGTCTTACCGTGAAGGAAGAAAGCGAGGCCAGAATGGCTCCGATCGTACAGCGCTCCTGGCAAGAAAACGACAGTTTTCTCTGGTGGCTGGCCGATCTCTTCACCCCGACCTGAGCGTGCGGCCGCGGGGGAAGCTTCTGCTCGATCTTGAATCCAGGCTCAGTTTTCCCTGGAGACCTGCATATAGCCGTTCCGCGAGTTGTAGAGGTTTGCGTTGCTTGTCGTCCCGGAGGGGAGCGCGGCTCCGTCGAGGAGCACCGTCCCGGTCGCCTCCGCGTCGCGGCTGCTGCCGACGAACCGATACAAAGCGAAGCGGACCGCTCGGAGAAAGCGGCATGTTCTCCGGGGCGGGAGAAGGGCCGTTTTCTTTGTGTGCAGAAAGTACGTCCGTCCTGCGCGCTGGTACAGGCTGCTCTGAGGGAGTGCTTCGTGCGTCCCGCGGGGGCCCCCCCCGGCGGGATGCACTATTGAGCGGCCAGAGCACTCGTTACTGCTTCAGGCACTTCTCGCAGATCTGCTTCAAGGCCTCCGCGGCGCTCGCCTTGCCGCGCGAATCCTGGACGCGGAGCGTCGCCCCGTACTGCCCGTCCCGCGCGTACTGATGATCGATGGTCGGCTCGGTGGTGGCCAGCGGCGGGGTGCCGTCGCCGAAGTCGAAGACGTACTTGACGATCGTGTCGCGCAGCTGCGGATCGCTGGAGGTCGCGTCGGGATCGAACGAGCGCGAAGCGTCGAAATGGACGTTGAGCAGCTTGCGGTGGCCGATCGGCGAGGCGGAGAGCACCGCGAAGGGTGCCTGGTTGGGGCCGCAGCTCCCGACCGGCACGGTGCGCACTGCGCCTGTCCCGACGCCGTCGTCGGGCATCAGGTCCATGGGCTGGGAGCCGCCGACGAAGCCGCCGGTGGCGTCGGTCCCTGCGAGCTTCGAGGCGATGGCCAGCAGAGAGGTGATGCTCTGACCGGCCGTGGTGACGCCGACGTCGCTCGCCCGCACAAGAATGGTGATCAATCCGGTGGCCGGCGCGTAGCCGCTCCCCGCCTGCGCGGGCTTGGGCGATCCCTCCACGAAGTCGCCGCGCCGCACGCCGCTGCTGTTGGCTGCCGCCTTGTACGACTCGAAGCGCGGCGTGCCGGTGGCGTTGGTGATCATGCGTACCGCGTAGACGACCCCTGCCTCGTTCTTGAATGAGGTGAACCAGGTGGTGTCCGGCGGCAGCGCATCGCCCTTGGCCGCCGTCTTGAGCTGGAAGGTCAACGTCAGGGCACCGCCGGCGACGTACGGCTCGCTCGCCGTGAGGAGAGTGAGATCAGCCGCCGCGGGCGCCGGTGCGCCCACCGGCTGACCGAGCACGGTGGCGACGTTGATGGCATCGCCGGTGCCCTCGCGGAGCACCGTCAGGCCCGGCGCGACGCAGATGTTTTCCGTGGGCAAGCCGGGGGCGACGGTGTTGCTGGCCGGACCCGTGCCGTGGAGGTTCACCGCCGATACCCGGTAGCGATAGGTGCCCGCCGCGTCGATGGCGGTGGTGTCGTCGTGCTTGGTGGCCGTGGGCGCCGCGGTGGCCAGGTTGCGGAAGGGCTCGCCGTTCTTGGCGCGCTCGACGACGTAGCTGGTGACGGGCGCGGCACCGCTTTCGGGGGCCGTCCAGCTCAGGTTGACGCCGAGCGGGTCGCGGCTCGCCGTGAGGGCCGGGCTGCCCGGGAGATCGCTCGGCTCCGGCGGATCGAACTGCGCGAACATGCGCTTGCCGGTGGCCTGGCGCGCGATGTAGCCGCGCCGGGTGAAGTTGCCCGCCCCGCCGGTCACGCAGCCATCGACGCAGCCGTCCGCGTAGCCGACGAGGATGCGGCCTTCGCCGTCGATATCGGCGTCCATGAAGTCGAGGAGGTTGCGGTCGTCCGGCGTGTTGTCGCAGGTGGTGCCCTGGTCGCAGATCGACCCCTTCTGGGTGGGATCGTTGGGCGTCGCGTTGCGCAGCTCCCAGGTCGAGCCGCCGTCGAACGTGGTGGCGACCCAGAGGTACCACTCGGCGTCCGCCGGGAACGTCGCCAGGTCTCCGGAATCGCCGGGGGTCGTGGTGCCGTGGAAGATGAAGGCGGCGCGATCCGGATCACCGGCCACCACCGTCGAGAAGGCGATGTTCACGAGGCCCGCCGGCGCTCCCACGTCGGTGGCCGGCAGCTGCCAGTCGATCGTCGGATTGCCGGGGTCGCTCTTGTCGAGCGTGCCCTTGAGGATCATCGGCCGGTCATCGCCCTCCTCGGCATAGCCGAAGTAGATCGTCTGGCCGTCGTTGGCGATGGCGATCGACGGGTCCCAACGGCCGTTGACGGTGCCCGGCACCTGGATGTAATGCCAGGTCTCGCCGGCGTCGATCGACAGCGTCACGCCCTCGTGCCCCTGGCAGGAGTTGTTCATCGGCACGTAGACGGTGCCGTCGGCGCCCACCTTGACGTGACCGTGGTTGTTGCACCCATCCTGCAGCTCGAAGATCGGCCGGCTCGGGTTGAAGGTCAGGCCGCCGTCGTCGCTGCGAGAGCAAAACGCGTTCACCGCCTCATGGGAGCAGTAGTAGAGGGCGTGCGGGTAGTCGGCGCCCGGCCGCGCCGTCGACGGCTTCACGTTGTTCGGATAGGGACCGGCGGCGATCGACTGATTGTCGACGCCGTGGACCTGGCCGGGGCCGGTGAGCGAGCGGGTCCAGGCCGAGCTGGCGCTGGCGTTGTCGTTGAACGCCATGTAGCTCGACGCCGCCAGCAGCTGCGCGATCCAGATGCGGCTGTTGACGCTGCCGTCCGGCAGCCGATGCTGGTCCAGGGTCATGAAGGGGTCGGCGGTCGTCGGCGCGCCGCCCGTGCCCAGGTTGCGCCAGGTGGCCCTGGCCGGCGTGGTCGCGTCGTCGAAGGCGGCCTCCAGCACGTCGAGGCGGTACAGCATGTAGGCCTTGTTGGTCCTCAGGTCCACCCCCATCGTCGGCTCGGCCGCGTCATTGGTGCGGGTGCTGACGCTCGTCGGCGGGTTGTAATTGACGAAGGTGGGGCCGCCGAGGAGGACGTCCGGGGTTTCGGTCGGGGTGGGCCCGGTGACCAGCGCAGCGGTGACGGTGGCCGAGAGCGCCGCCGGCACCGCGGGGACGAGGAAGATCCGGTAGCTCGCCGAGCCGGACGGCGCCGGGAGCTCGACCACCTCCGGCGCCGGCGGGTTGTTGCGCGACGAACGGAAGGGTTGGCCGGCCGCCGTGTTGTAGGGCGGCGTGTAGACGTGCATGTCGAGATCGCTGAGCTGCGGGTCCCAGCCCGCCGTGACCCGGATCTTGTCGGTCGGGTGCCGCTGCGCGTAGTCGGCCGGCAGCGCCACGTTGAGCTGCACCTCGAAGCAGGGGTTGGCGAGGGC
The DNA here is from genome assembly GCA_035264905.1 of Thermoanaerobaculia bacterium. Classification (GTDB taxonomy): domain Bacteria; phylum Acidobacteriota; class Thermoanaerobaculia; order Multivoradales; family UBA5704; genus UBA5704. The sequence continues at coordinate 8,939 of DATFPH010000084.1, read as the reverse complement.
GTCGCAGGTGAAGCTGTCCGCATTCCCCGGGCCGGCGAGCCCCAGCACGAGGGAGGCGGTGTACGTCTGGTTGGGGATGAAGAACGGGCCCCCGGTGGCGCTGGCCGACCGGTTGGCCTCGGTGATGGTGAGGGTGGCCGAGGGCGCGGCGGGCGCCCTGCCGGCCGAGACCAGGAGGCACGCAACCACCAGGCTGCCGACGAGGAGTGCCGAGCGCGCGGAAACGGCTCCGGACGCTGCGGCGGGTCGATGGGAGAGAGTCTTTGGCGAGCGGTGAAGGGTCGAATTGATCATGGCGCCTCCTGGCAAAGAGTCAGGATGCGCCAGGAGCCGGGCGATGGACATAGGGTAAAACCCTCATGCTCAGGTGGGAGCTTCCCCCAAGAGCTCTGGGCTGCCGGCCAGCGCACCGGCGGCGGGTCGACCGGTCAGATCGTGCGCGCGAGAGCGACCACGGTGGCGGCGGCTCCGGCGACGAGGGCGAGAGTCGCGATCACCCCGGCGGCGCCCTCGCCGATCTCGCCCAGAGTTCTGGTCTGCGGTTGCCGCGCCCAGCGCTCATAGGACTGATGGCGGAAGACCGGTGAGATAAGGAAGAACCAACCGGCCGTGGCGGCGCTGACGAAACCCAGGAACAGGTCGATGATCCAAGCGGCGCAAGTCAGCAGAGCGGCCATCGTCGTATCCTCCCGCCCCTTCATACGGAGGAAGGGGTCTACTTGTTACAACGACCGCTCAAGCTCTGATCCCTCGCCCCAGGCCCCCACCTCCCGCAGCACCTCCTCCGTATGCTCGCCGAGCGTGGGTGGGGACCGGGTCGGCTCCGGCCGCAGCCCATCGATCAGGAATGGCGCCGCGACCGTGGCGAGGTCGCCATAGGCGCCGGGAGGGAGCGGCAGCACCTGCCCGCGCTCGCGGGCCTGGGTGACGGATTCGCCGACTCCGGCCGTGGGGCCTCCCGGCACCCGATGCTCGCGCATGGCGCCCTCCCAGTGCTCCCGCGGACGGGCTACGAAAATTTCTGAGAGGCGACGATCGAGCTCGTCGCGGTTTCGCACGCGCGCCTCGTTCGTGGCGAAGCGCGGATCCGTCTCCATCTCGGGCCGCTCGATGGCGGCGCAGAAGCGGCGCCAGAGGTCCTCGCTTCCCACTCCTACGATGAACCAGCCGTCGCTCGCCGCGAGCGCCTGGTAGGGGGCGAGGTTCGGATGGCGCGAGCCGAGCGGCGGCGGCTGCCGGCCGTCCGCCAGCCAGGACTGCGCGGCATAGGAGAGGAAGGCTGTGCCCGCGTCGATCATCGCGATCTCGACCCGCCGGCCCCGGCCGGTCGCATCGCGCTGCCGCAGCGCCGCCAGGGTCGCCGACAGGCCGTAGAGCGCCGTCAGCATGTCCACGATCGCCACGCCGACCCGCACGGGCTCGCCCTCGGAAAAGCCGGTGAGCGACATGAGGCCGGATTCGGCTTGCAGGACGACGTCATACGCCGGGCGGTCCGCGTCCGGTCCGGTCGTGCCGTAGCTCGTCACCGTGCAGTGGACGAGCCGCGGATGCCGCCGCTGGAAATTCGAGCCGCGAAAGCCGAGGCGGCGCCATTCACGCGGGAGGAAGTTCTCCACCAGGATGTCCGCCGTGGCGAGCAGGCGCTCGAAGGCGTCGCGCGCTGCGGGCTGCTTGAGGTCCAGGGCCACCGAGCGCTTGTTGCGGTTGGCGGCCACGTAATAGGCCGAGACCCGCCGGTCCCCCTCGCCGACCCAGGGAGGACCCCAGGCGCGCGTCTGGTCCCCGCCGTCCGGCTTCTCGATCTTGATCACGTCCGCCCCCAGGTCGCCCAGCAGCATGGCGAGGTACGGGCCGGCGAGGACGCGGGAGGCATCGATCACGCGGACGCCGGAGAGGGGGCCGCGGGGTTTGCGAGGAGAGCGGCTCATTTTTGGGGGATGTTATCAGGGAGGCCCTTCTGAGCTGGAGTGAAAACGCTACACTGGCGAGCGGCTGTGGAGGTGTACCGCCATGCAGCGAGCCGACGTCATCGTGGTGGGAGCGGGCCTCGCAGGGCTGAGCTGCGGTTTCGAGCTGAGCTCCCGGGGGCGCGGGGTGCTGCTGCTGGAGGGTTGCCCGGTGGTCGGCGGCCGGACCTCGTCCTGGGACAAGGACGGCATGATGGTGGAGTCCGGGCTCCACCGTGTCCTCGGGTTCTACGAGGCCTTTCCCGATCTCCTGCGCAGGGCGGGCATCAACATCGACGACATCGTCTACTGGGAGGACGAGGTCGAGATCCGGCTGCCCGACGGCCGCGGGAACGGCGTCTTCGGCGCGGCGCCGCTCTACCGGCCGTTCGAAACCGTCGGCGGGCTCCTGGGAAATTTCGAGCTGCTCTCGCTGCTCGACCGGTTCACGCTGGGCGCCTTCATCACCTCGGGCCTGCTGGAGTACTTCACCGATCCCGCCGGGTTGGATCAGGAGAACGTCCGCGACAAAGCGCGGGCCGCCGGGGTGACCGAGAACGCCATCCACAACGTGCTGATCCCGCTGACCTCGGGGCTTTACTTCCTCCCTCCCGAACGGTATTCGGCCTACGCTTTCTTCGGCACGCTCGGCCCGTACCTTCCCCGCCTGCTGACCGTTCGCGTCGGGGCATTCCTCGGCGGGATGACCGACGTCATGGCCGGCCCGCTCGCGGCGGCGATCGTCCGCAACGGAGGAGAGGTGCGGACGCAGGCGAAGGTCACCCGGCTCCTGACCGAGGGGGGGCGCGTCACCGGCGTCGAGGTCGGCGGCGAGCGGATCGCGGCGAATCACGTCGTCGTGGCGGCCTCGCTCGCGCCGGCGCAGCAGCTCATCGGGCCGGCGTTCGGACAGCACCCGTGGTTCCAGCCCATGCTGCGGTTGCCCTCGATGCCGTCGGTCACCATCCAGCTGGAGCTCGATCGCCCGTCGATGCCGATCGACCGCACGACCTTCGGCCCCGGGACGGTGCTCGCGAGCTTCGCCGAGCAGTCGCGCTCGACCTTCCGCGAGTGCCCCGGCCGCATCTCGATCATCCTCACGCCGCCCGAGCGGTTCCTCGGCATGGAGCCCGCCGAGATCCTGGAGATCACCTGCCGGGACGCCGAGCGCCTTGGGGTCCGGGTGCGGGACCGGGTCACCAACTATCGCGTCGTCAAGCTGCCGGCCGACTTCTATTCGCTCTCCCCCGGGACCGACGCGCTGCGGCCTCCCCAGGCCACGCCCATCGAAGGCCTGACCCTGGCGGGCGACTACACCCGCCAGAAGTACATCGCCACCATGGAAGGCGCGGTCGTCTCCGGCCAGATCGCGGCCCGCGCTGTCCAGGCGGCCCGCCGGCCGGTTCGGGTTGGGTGAGGTCCCGGCGAAGCCGGCCTTTCTTCGCGAGTTTCGGTAGAATGAGCCACGGAGAGCCATGACCATGTCCGAGCCCCACCTCCTCGAGCGCATCACATCCCGTCGCGATGTCTTTGGTGGCAAGCCCATCGTCCGGGGGATGCGGATCTCGGTCGAGCTGATCCTGAGTCTGCTCGCGCAGGGCGAGGCCCCCGAAGACATCCTTTCCGATTACCCGGATCTCGAACCGGAGGATATCCGAGCCTGCCTCGCCTATGCCCTTGCTGTCATTGCGCAGGATTCTCTAGAAGCGGTCAAGGTCTCCTGAGTGAGATTCCTCATTGACCGGTGCGCCGGGCGCACTCTTGCGGATTGGCTGCGTTCCGAGGGGCATGACGTTGTCGAGTCGCGCGAATGGGGCGCCGATCCGGGCGATACGGAAATCCTCCGGCGCGCCGCTGGCGAGCAACGGGTCCTCATTTCAATGGACAAGGATTTCGGTGGTCTGGTCTTCCTCCTGCAAGAACGACATCGTGGTTTGATTCGGCTGCCTGATGTCCCCGCGCGAGCTCGCGTAGCTCTCGTGCAGCAGATCCTGGACAATCACGCGCAGGACCTTGAAGACGGGGCAATCATTACAGTCCGGGGGAGCCGGATCCGAGTTTCCCGTTCACTCCGGACGGAGGAAATCTGAACCCCATGCCCCTCGTTAACGACATCCACTCCGCCCTCAATGAGACGCGCGTCCGCCGCATCGTGGAGGCCGGCTCCACGGACGCGGCCGTCCGCGCTGTGTGCGAGGCGCGCCGGGAGGGGATCGCGGTGTCGGTCGCGGGGGGCCGCCACGCCATGGGAGCGCAGCAGTTCGGGACGGACACTCTCCTCGTCGACACGCGGCCGCTGTCGCGCATTCTTTCGTTCGATCCGGAGCGCGGGCTGGTCGAGGCGGAGGCGGGCATTCTGTGGCCGGCTCTCCTGGACGGCTATCTCGCTTTGCAGAACGGCGCGCCGTGCTCCTGGGGGATCGCCCAGAAACAGACCGGGGCGGACCGGCTGAGCGTGGGGGGCACGCTGGGCGCCAACGGCCATGGACGGGGCCTTACGCTGCCGCCGTTCGTGGCGGACGTCGAGGCGTTCACCCTGGTCGATGCCGCCGGGGAGGTCCGGCGGTGCAGCCGGACGGAGGAGCCCGAGCTGTTCTCCCTGGTGGCCGGCGGCTATGGCCTGTTCGGGATCGTGACGAGCGTCAGCCTCCGCCTGACCCCGCGCCGGAAGCTCGAGCGGGTCGTGGAGGTCCGGCGCCGGGACGGCCTTGCCGCGGCGTTCGAGGAGCGCATCCGCGAGGGCTTCCTCTACGGCGACTTTCAGTTTTCGATCGACCGCGCCTCGGACGGCTTTCTGGATGAAGGGGTTTTCTCCTGTTATCGGCCGGTGGACCCGGATACGCCGATCCCCGCCGATCAGAAAGAGCTCTCCAACGACAATTGGAAGGAGCTCCTCTGGCTCGCGCATGCGGACAAGGCACGGGCCTTCCAGCGCTATGCCGGGTTTTATCTGGCCACCAACGGCCAGATCTATTGGTCGGACACCCACCAGCTCTCGCCGTATTTCGACGGTTATCACGTCGACCTCGACGCGCGGAGTGGCGCGCCCAGCCGTGCGACCGAGATCATCACGGAGATCTACGTCCCGCGGCCGCGGCTCGCCGATTTCCTCGATGCGGCGGCGGAGGATTTCCAGCGCCACGACGTCGAGGTCATCTACGGCACGGTCCGCCTGATCGAACGGGATCCGGACAGCTTTCTCGCCTGGGCGCGGGAGCCGTGGGCGTGCACGGTCCTCAATCTCTGCACGGCGCATACGCCGGCAGGTCAGGAGCGTTCCGCGGAGGCGTTCCGGCGGTTGATCGATCTCGCCATTGCGCGCGGCGGGAGCTATTTCCTGACTTATCACAAATATGCCCGGCGGGATCAGATCGAAGCGTGCTATCCGCGCTTCGCCGAGTTTCTTCGCCGCAAGCGCGCGATCGATCCCGACGAGCGGTTCCAGAGCGACTGGTACCGTCATCACCTGACGCTGTTTCCCGAGATCTGATGCGCGAGAGCCAGCCGAGCGCCACGGCTCTTCTCATCGCGCAGGCCATGGCCATGCAGGCGCGCGATCCGGAGCTGGCGCGGCTCATCCCGCCGGACGCGGCGGCGTTGTGGGACCGCTTTCTGGAGACGGCGAACCCCGGGCGGGCGCGGCTGGTGCGGCGGGTGGCGGGGCAGGGGTGGGCGCGGGCGCTCGCGAGCCTGGGGGAGCGGATGGCCATTCCCGGCGTCCGGCTCCATTACGCGGTCCGCAAGCTCTATCTGGAAGACGCCGCGCGCCGCGCGCTGCGCGAGGGCGTCTCCCAGGTGGTGGTCCTCGGCGCCGGGCTCGACCCGCTGGCCCTGCGCCTGTACCGGGAGTTTCCCCAGGCCCTCTTTCTGGAGCTCGACCATCCGGCCACACAGCGGGTCAAGCGCCGGGCTCTCGAGGGGGTGGAGACCGGCGCCAACTTCCGGCTCGTCGAGCTCGATCTGGGGCGGTCGGTTCTGGCCGGCGTGGCGCCGGCCCAGCCGGGCTGGCGGCGCGAGGCGGACACGCTCCTGATCGCGGAGGGGCTCACCATGTATCTCCAGCCGGGGGAGGTGGACGCGCTGTTCGCGTTCCTGCGCGAGCATGCGGGACCCGGCAGCCGCTTCGCCTTCACATTCATGGAGGCGCAGCGCGACGGGCGGATCGATTTTCCGGGCTCGACGCCGCTCGTCCGCCCCTGGCTGCGCATGGTCGGCGAGCCGTTCACCTGGGGCGTGCGGCGGGAGGAGCTGCCAGGTTTCCTCGCGGCGCGCGGGTTCTCTCTCCTCGAAATGGCCGGCGCGGACCTCCTGCGGCAGAGATACCTTGCGCCGGCCGGGCTCGCCGGCCGGCGGCTGGCGGCGGGCGAGTACGTGGCCGTGGCTCAGAACCGGAAGACGAGCGTCCCCGAATAACCGGTCGTGTCGCCCGAGTTGCGGCCGTCCAGCGTGTCAAAGCCCGAGACGCTGAAGCCGAAGCGTTCGGTGATCCGGCTGTAGATCTTCAGGCCGAGGCGGCTGGTCTCGTCCTTGTTGCTCGGGAAGGTGAAACCCGGATCGCCGATGTCTGTGCCGCCGTCCGCGATGAGCCGATAGTAGAACAGGGTCAGCGTGGACCGGCCGAAGGTGTAGCCGAGCTCCGTGTACAGAGGGATGTCGTCCGGCGCATCGTCGCTCCGAAAGTCGTACCCCACCTGCTGAGAGAAATAGAAGTTGCCGGCCTCGGCCTGATAGACGAGGCGGAGGAGCGCGTCGGTCGTGTCGTCCCCCAGGTCCACCGGCAGATTCGCCTCGTAGTCCGAGAGGGCGGTGCGGACGCCCACGCCGCCGACCAGGCGGTGGGGACCGCTCGCGAGGAAGCGGTACTTGAGGAGCACCGACGCGTCTTGCAGCCCGCTCTCCCCGAAGCCGCCGAGCCCGTCCGAGCTCGCGTCGACATATGCGGCATCCACCACGAGGGCCAGGTTCTCCATGAGCCCCCATTGGAACCAGGCGGCGAGGCTCTCGATCTCCACCTCTCCGACTCCAGGGTCCGATACCTTGACGTCGCCGACCCAGAATTGGTCATAGCCCTCGTTCGTGTAGGAGATCGCCAGGTCTCCGTGGCCTGGCTCGGGCATGAATCCGTTCATATTGGTGGCCTCGGCAGGGCCCGCCAGGACGAGACCCATCACCGCGACGCAGGAGACGAGGTACAGCCGCAACAACAGCGAATGCCTGGTTTTCATCGCTTCCTCCCCTTTTAGTGATCAGAATATCCGTCATGGATCTACCCCACGTGGAACCAGAAGATTCGAAAAAGATCCATATATGCCCGCCGTCTGGAGAGAGGGGTGGGCGCCGCTCCCGCCCAAAGGCGTGTGGACAGCGTGCCTCGACCGTGATCCGCCAGGGTGAAGACGGCGGGAGAGGTCCTGGTCTGATCTTGGTCTGACGTCGTGAAAGAGGAACTCCACCCTGCTCTCGACCCCAACGGCAAGATCGACCGGCTGCCGCGCCGCTGATTGCGGGGGCGCGGCAGCTCAGCTCTGCCAGAAAAGCCACAATCCCGAGGCGAGCAGCAGAAGGAAGCCCAGCACCATGGGCACAAGGCTCCGCTCCAGTCTGGTCTTCCCGTGCAGCATGAAGTTGAAGCTGCCGAAGACGAGCATCAGGAGCCCTCCCAACGTCAGCATCAAGACGAAGCGCGCGACGTCGTTCTGAGCCGTCACCAACAGCCCGCCGCCCCCAAGAATCAGGGCGAGGATTCCGGTAAAGAAGCCGAGGAACTCGAGCTGGCGGGTTTGCAGAGCGTTCGCTTCCGTCCGCAGCCCGGCGAGCTCTCCCTTGAGCTGGTCCAGATCCAGGCGTGCGTTCAGGAGGTCGAGCTGGCGCCGGTAGTCCGCCACGCGGATCACATAATCTCGCCTCTCGGGATTTTCGCGTTCGATTGCCTCCCGGTACGAGCTCCGCGCCTCCTCGATGTCCTTGAGGAGAAACTGGAGCCAGCCACGCGTCCGATGAAATTTCGCGTACTTTTCCTCTTTGATCGCCTCATCCGCGGCTTCCAGGCCCTCCTTGAGCAAGGCCTCGACGCCAGTGCTGCGATACCCCCGGTCCACGCAGATCGCGACGGTCTCCGCATAGCTGTGGCTGAGACCCGCGTGCTGTCCCTTCCAGTCGGTGCGGATTTTTGCCGCGAGCTTCAGAGCCTTGAGGCTGCTCTCTCGCTCCTCTCGCAGATTGAGGCACATGATCTCGAGGTGGGTGACCAGAGGCTCGTAGTCTCTGAAATTGCGGCCGTATTGATGAATCAGGCTCTCCAGGGTGTCGACCTTGTGGTACAGCCGATACAGATTCGCGAGCGCGAAGAACGCATCGAAGGAGCGGTCCGGATCGTCCCCCTTTTCATTCAGGAGATCCGCCAGCTGTTTCGCCAACTGTCCGAAGTTCTCGCTCTCGGCTTTTTGAATGACCCACTTGTTGACTTCCACTTCATACGGCCGTGTCCGCTTGCCCTGGGGTTCTTTGGGGAAGTCGGGCAGGTTCATCTGGCTTCTCCTTTCAGAAATACGATCGGAGATACGTCGCCGTGGCATCGTCCTTCCTTTTGAAGCGTGGATGGAGCCGGCAGTCCGGATCAGCGTCCTCTGTGGCCCTCAGGAGCTGGAGAGCCCGCTCCAGCCCGTTCTCCTCAATGTATTCGATCAGGTTGATGGGAGACTGGAAGATCCCATACTCGAGGAGGGAGAAGAACCCGTCGGTCATCAGGAGGATTCGCAGGTCGTCCGGCGGGTTCTCCAGGGTCAGCGAGATCCCGTGGCGTGCCGCTTCCGGGACGTTTCCCAGAATCCAATAGCCGCCGGGCTGGTTGGTCGAGCGGCGGTGGGCTACGAGCAGGTCCTGAATGGCCGCCCGGCTCTCCGCGAAACCCATCCCCCGGTCGCGCAGCTCGATCATGCGGCGAAGGGCCACCGCGTCGACGGCCCGATGGCGCCAGTCCAGCAGATCGATCAG
>DATFPH010000083.1:0-2040 GCA_035264905.1 Thermoanaerobaculia bacterium | reverse complement strand
AGATCGTGATCTGGTCGTTCGGCCCCGCTTCCGTCACCCCCGGCGAGAGAGCCACGATGTCGTCGATCGTCCGGCCGGTGGGGAGCTGATTGATGGTCTCGGCGTTGAAGCTCGCCGCGATCTCGGTCGTTTCGACCGCCGTCGGCGCTGACGCCGAGACCGTGATCTCTTCGGCCATGCTGGAGAGGGCCATCTCGGCGTCGGCACGGGCCGTCTGGCTGAGGCCGACGACGGCGCTCTTCTCGATTCTCTGCATGCCCTCGAGATCGAAGGTCACCGTGTAGTCGCCCGGGGGAAGGGCGGGGAAGTTGTAGCCGCCGGCGTCGCCGGTCACCGCCGTTCGGCTCCCCTGCAGAGCGGGGGACGTGACGGTGACCGTGACTCCCGGCAGCGGTTGGCCGTCGGACGTGACGGTGCCGACAAGGATGCCCGTGGTTGCCTGCGCGAGGAGCGTGGCTGCACACAAGAGCACGGCGATCCCAAGGACGTTTCGAAGGGCCAAACGCATGAGCACCTCCACCGGCTGAAGCGATCATTGAGATGGTGAGATAGGCAAACGGCTGCCCGGATCGTACCATGCTCCAAAGACCCGAAGGAAGCCCCGGCGGCCAGCCGAGAGGCCGAACGCTTCCGACATCCGGCAGACGGTTGTCCTGAGCCCTCCCCTGCTGGAAGCACCTGACGCCGGAAAAGTACCGTGCCCGGACCGCTGACCTCATCCGACAGATCGAGGAGGCCGCGGCAGCCGAGAGGGCGAAAAGGGTGTGGAGCCTCTCGGCGTAGAGCAGATCCTGGCCCAAGATCCCGAGACCCGCCCCAAGACCTTGGATCGGTCGCCAGCACCCTTCGTCCACGCCGCGACCTGGAAGATCCGCAAAGAGCTCCGGGAAGCCTACGGCTGGTTCGTGGCGGCCTACAAGGAGGCAGCGGACAAGCTCAGGAAAGGAGACCGAGGCGGTTTAATCCCAAAGCTTCGGCCTCAATAGCTCCACGTCTCTTGCCGAACCGGCAACCGGTTGAGCACCTGGCGGTGCACCTGCCATCTGGGCATGAAGCGGTCCATCAGCGCGATGAAGCGAGCGTTGTGGGTCGGCTCCAGCAGGTGGACCAGCTCGTGGACCACGATGTATTCGAGGCACTCTCGCGGCTTCTTGGCGAGCTCGGTATTCAGGCGGATTGTGCGCGCGCGGTGATTGCAACTCCCCCACTTGGTCTTCATCCGCTGCACGAACCACTTCTCCACCTTCACGTCCAACAGCGGCTGCCATCGCGCGAGCAGAGGCGGGACAGCCTCCTTCAACCGCTCTCGATACCATGCCTCAACGAGGGCCCGCCTCCTGGCCTCATCGGTTCCCGGCCGCACCCGCAAGATCATCCGGCTGTGCTTCAGCTCGATGGCGGGTGGCTCATCGCTCTCGGTGACGGTGAGCAGATAGCGCTTCCCCCAGACGTAGTGGCTTTCGCGCTCCACGTACTCGCGCGGTGTTTCGCGCTCCTGTTCCCGGAGCTTGGCCTGCTGCTGCTTGATCCAATCGAGCTTCGAGATGGCGAAGACGCGGATGGTGTCGAGGCTCATGCGCCTTGGGGCGGAAATGCGCACGTGCCCGGTCGGGGGATAGACACTGAGGTGGACGTTCTTGATGTCCTTCAGAATCACGTCCGCCGTGATGTCGCCGAGCTCGATCTGCAACGCCATCAGTATTCTTTCTGCGCCTCGATGATGGCGAAGATCCGCTCGACCTCGGCTTCGTCTTGCAGGATCTCGAAGAGTGCCGCCTGGATGACCCGCTCCCGGGTCTCGACGCCGCGCCAGCCGTCCGGCCGCACCCGTCGGACCTCGGCATCGATCGTCTGCGCCCGCTCCAGGGCAGAGTCGCTGGAGGCCGCGGCCATCCCGTCTCCCTTCACGAGGTAGTTGTAGAGGGCCCGCAGGGCCGGGCTGTTCTTCAACGGCTCGGGTGTATCGTCCGCCTGCCCCGCCTGGACCTTCCGCGCCACCTCGCCGATGCGCTTCAGGTACTCCTCGTATTCGATCGCCTT
>DATFPH010000082.1:0-4227 GCA_035264905.1 Thermoanaerobaculia bacterium | reverse complement strand
GCCCAGCGGGCTGCCCGGATCGTTCGCGGCCGTGGTCGTGCCCGAGCCGGTCTGCGGCAGGATGCCGTCGACCAGGATGTCGCGCAGGTTGAACGACTGCACGTCATAGCCGGTCAGGTACACGTCGAAGTCGAGCACCGGGATCGACCAGGTGCTCCACACCGTGACGTGCGCGAGCTGCGCGGCCGCGGACGCGTTGTTCACCGAGAACAGGGTGGTGATTCCCGCCGCGTTGTCGAGGTCGACCTCGAAGTAGGGCAGGAGCAGGGTCGCCGCCGGAACGTCGTCGATCGTTCCGGGCAAGGCGACAGCCTGGCCACCGAGAGCCAGGAGGCCCAGGATCGCCAGGCCTAAGATGAGTCGTTTCATGGGATGGATCTCCTCAAAGTGGACGTCTGTTCGTACGACGGAATGGACAAAGGGCCTTTTCCCTCTCGAATGGCCCTTTCCTTCTGGCGTCTGTTGTGCGCCGCGCCAGCGGTGCGAGAACGAGCGATGTGCTGGCTGGCAAAGGTGAAGCACGACCAGGATACCACAAACTACTCGGAGGATGCTGGTTGCAGCAGAGCTGTCGCCGAAAGAGGGTAGACTTTCGACGCTCGCCGGTGCGCCGCGCGGGCTGACGAGGAGCCCCAGGGAGCAAGCCAGATCCATGACCGAGCCAGTAACCGAGCCCGAGCCCGCACCGGTGACCGAGCCAGCGCCGCCCATCCCCCCGACCCTCGCCTCGCCGGTCGAGCAGATGTTTCCGACGTTGACGCCGGCTCAGATCGCGCGCATCGCCGCGCACGGGACCGCGCGTCCGGTCCGGCGTGGCGAGGTTCTCGTCGAAGCCGGGGAGCATGTCGTCCCCTTCTATATGGTCACGGCAGGCCAGGTCGAGATCGTCCGCCCCTCCGGGACCACCGAGACGCTCGTCGCGGTCCATGGACCGGGCCAGTTCTCCGGCGAGGTCAGCATGCTCTCGGGCCGCCGCGCGCTCGTCCGGGCGCGCGTGACCCAGCCCGGCGAGGTGGTCGAGATGGACCGCGAGCGCCTGCTGGCGCTCGTGCAGACCGACGCCGAGCTCGGCGAGATCATCATGCGGGCCTTCATCCTGCGCCGCGTGGAGCTCATCGCGCACGGGATGGGAGACGTCGTGCTCATCGGATCGATCCATTGCTCCGGGACGCTGCGCGCCCGGGAGTTCCTGACGCGCAACGGCCACCCGCATACCTACATCGACCTCGACCGGGACACCGGCGTCCAGGACCTGCTCGATCAGTTTCACGTCGGCGCGGCGGACGTGCCGGTCCTGATCTGCCGCGGCGAGGTGGTGCTGCGGAATCCGACCAATCAGCAGATCGCCGACTGCCTCGGCCTCAACGATCCGATCGACCAGGCGCAGATCCGCGACCTGGTCATCGTCGGCGCCGGACCCTCGGGGCTCGCGGCGGCCGTGTACGGCGCGTCGGAAGGGCTCGACGTCCTGGTCCTGGAGTCGAGCGCGCCGGGAGGGCAGGCGGCTGCGAGCTCGAAGATCGAGAACTATCTGGGTTTTCCGACGGGCATCTCGGGGCAGGACCTGGCGGCGCGCGCCTACACGCAGGCGCAGAAGTTCGGCGCCCAGCTGATGGTCGCGAAAGGCGCCCAACGGCTCGCCTGCCAGCGGAAACCCTATGCCATCGAGATCGACGGCGAGCAGCGCGTGCTGGCGCGCACCGTCGTCATCGCGACCGGCGCGGAGTACCGGAAGCTCGCGCTCCACAATCTGTCGCAGTTCGAGGGCGCCGGTGTGTACTACGGCGCGACCTTCATGGAGGCGCAGCTCTGCGGCGGTGAAGAGGTCATCGTGGTGGGAGGCGGGAACTCGGCCGGCCAGGCTGCGGTCTTTCTCGCGCAAACGGCCCGGCGCGTGCACGTGCTCATCCGGTCGGGCGGGCTGGCGGAGAGCATGTCGCGCTATCTGATCCGGCGCATCGAAGACAACCCTGTGATCGATCTGCGGCCGCGCACCGAGCTCATCGCGCTCGAAGGCACGAACCATCTCGAGCGCGTGCGCTGGCGGGATCGTCAGTCCGGGAACGAAGAGACCCACGACATCCGCCATGTCTTCGTGATGACCGGCGCCTCTCCCAGCACCCGGTGGCTCGACAATTGTGTCGTGCTCGACGCGAAAGGGTTCATCAAGACGGGGCCGGATCTGTCGCGGGACGAGCTGGACGCCGCGGAGTGGCCGCTCGCCCGGCCTCCTCATCTCCTCGAAACGAGCCTCCCCGGAGTCTTCGCGGTCGGCGACGTCCGGGGAGGCAACATCAAACGCGTGGCATCGGCCGTCGGAGAAGGATCGATCGCGGTCGCCTTCGTCCATCAGGTTCTTCACGAGTAGGGGGAAGACACATGACATCTGAGACCGCCTGCGCCCACATCACCGGGATCACCACCGTCAAGCACGCGAAACGCCGGGAGTGCGGGGAGTGCGTGAAGATCGGCTCGCCGTGGGTCCATCTGCGGACCTGCCAGGAGTGCGGCGCCACCCTGTGCTGCGACAGCTCGCCGAACCGCCACGCCAGCAAGCACTCGCGCGCCAGCCATCATCCCGTGATCGCCTCGGCCGAGCCCGGGGAACGCTGGCTGTACTGCTTCCCCGACGACGCCTTCGCGGAGTATTGACCCGGCCTCTTTCGATCCCTTGTTGTGAAGTCGCGGTCTGCGTCGCCTCCTCTGCAGGACCGCGGGGCCCTCGGTGGGCTCCGCTATCTTCTCAGAGGAGGAGGACGTCATGTTCCGAACGTGGATCGGGCTTTTCTGGACGGCCGCCGCGGCCGCTCTGCTGACCGGGTTGGCGACGGCCGGCCCCGCCTGGGCGCTCCGGGTGGAGCGGGCCCCGGCGCCCGACGGCGCCTGGAGCCTGGGCGCCGCCGACGTGTATGTCGAGATTCGAGACCTCGGGGGCGCGAGCCAGAGCGTGGCCATCCCCGTGACCGACAAAGAGGTGCATTGGCTGCAGGCGGGCTCGCTGCGCCTCGCATGGTGGGACCCGGTGGCGAAACGGTTCAAGCTGATCGACGGCTCCCGTTTCGATCCCGCCAAGAAGGCGCTGCTGGGCACCGTCGTCAAAGAGGGCCGCTACGGAGTCTTCGGATATTCCCGGTGGAGCCACGTCCAGGGCCTGCAAGAGCGCCTCTGCATCCCGCACGAGATCATCACCGGCGAGCTCGTCGACCGGCTGTGCCAGGTCATTCTCTGCCCCGCGTTCGACGTCGAGGCCTGGAGCCGCTCCTGGCAGCAGGGCACCGGAGAGACCGTCCTGCCGGGCGAGGTGGGGGATCACTTCGGAAACCTTTGCGACCGCTGCGTCGGCCGTCCCGCCGGCGCCACCGTCCCCTCCGAGTGCGAGATCGGAGGCCTCCCGTCAGGCGGAGGGGGAGGAGGAGCGGCGCCGCCCGAGCTGGAGCAGATCCCCAACGGCATCGACAACGGAGGGCGCGCGGTCGCCATCGCGGCCGAGCCTGGGGATGACGACACTCTGATCGTCGCCTCGGAGACCGGCGGGCTCTTCCGCAGCGAGGACGGCGGCGACAGCTGGCGGCACGTCAGCGCCGACACCACGTTCGATCACTCGGACGTGGAGTATCTGCCGTCCTCTCCGGGCGTGGTGGTCGCCAGCGCCTTGCGGGACACGCGGGTCGTCAGCGGCGGCGGGATCTGGCGGAGCCCCGACGGCGGCGCCACCTGGACCCAGATCCGCCTCACGCCGCCCGTCCCCTCCTGCGCCACGGATTTCGGAGCGTATGCCCTGGAGCTCGGCGCGGACGGTTCCCGCCTGTGGGCCGGCACGACCTGCGGCCTCGCCTACAGCGACGACGGCGCCCTGACCTGGAGCTTCCAGCCGGCGGCGACGGGGTACAGCTACGGCAAGGTCTATGCCGTCGCCGCTCCCGCGCCGGGCACCATCGCAATCCTCACCGACGCGGGCGTCAAGGTCACCACCAACAGCGGCGGCAGCTGGGCGGTCTCCACGACCGGCCTGCCCACGTCGATCCAGCTCATCGGCAAAGGGGTTCACAACCAGATCGCCGCCTCGCCGCGGAATCCGGCGCACCTCTACTGGTCGTTCGCGTACTGGATCGTCGTGTCGGGCCAGTACCAGGGCCGCTGGGGCCTCTACCGCTCGACCGACAACGGAGGAGCGTGGAGCGCGGTCGTGGACCAGGCGGGGCTCGGCCGTCCGCCGTTCGTGCGCGT
>DATFPH010000081.1:0-12173 GCA_035264905.1 Thermoanaerobaculia bacterium | reverse complement strand
GACCCAGTCGGCGGTGGTGATCTGCTTGGCGCGCTCGATCTCCTCCTCGTCCGGCGGATTGCGGAAGAGGTCGGCGAGGAGACGGAACAGCTCCGCCTCGACCCGCTCCGGCTCCACGTCCGGCACCACCTCGGCCGAGATCGTGGTCTGGCTGGCGTCCAGCCCCTCCGACAGATCCGCCGCCACCCACGAGCAGAGCTGCCCCTCGTCCACCAGGGCGCAATGGAGGCGGCTCGTCCGGCCGCCGGCCAGCACCGTGGTCAACAGCCGCAGCGCCGGATGATCCGGATGATCGCCCGGCGGCGCCGTCAGCGCGAGCAGCATCCGCGCCACCTCCCCCTTGCGCCGCTCCAGCCGCACCAGCGATCCGGGCACCGTCGTGGGCACCGTCCGCGCCGCCCGCCGCGCGCCGCCGGCCGGCAGCCGGCCGAGCGTGCGCTCCACCGTATCGAGCACCCGGTCGCCGTGCTCGCCGGCCACCACCAGGACCGCGTCGTCCGGCCGGTAGAACCGGTCGTGGAAGGCGCGCAGATCCTCCGCGCCCGTGACCAGCAGCTCCTCGCGGGTGCCCAGCACCTGGCGGCCGTAGGGGTGCGCGCCAAACAGCCGAGCGTGGACCGCCATCTCCAGCGCGTCCCACGGCTCGCTGTCGTACATCGCGATCTCTTCGAGGATCACCTGGCGCTCGCTCGCCACCTGCTCGGGATCGAGCGTCAGCGCCTCCATGCGGTCGGCCTCGATCTCCAGCGCCTCGGTCCAGCGGTCCGCCGCGAAATTGAAGTAATAGCCCGTCGCGTCATGGCTGGTGAACGCGTTGTTCACCCCGCCCAGCGCCTGCGTGCGCCGGTCGATCTCGCCGGGACCGTAGCGCGCCGAGCCCTTGAACATCATGTGCTCGAGGAAATGCGCGGTGCCGCCGTGCCCGGGCACCTCGTCCCGCGTGCCGGCGCGATAGAACAGCGCGCTCGTGACGATCGGCGCCTGCCGGTTCTCCAGCAGGCAGACGGTCAACCCGTTGTCGAGGCGCTCCAGGCGCGGCACTCCCGGCAGGGACGGCGGCGCCTCGACGGCGACCTCGGTGCGATGGCGCGGACGGCGGTGCTTCATTCCTCTCCTCCCGGCGACAGGCTCACCTGGATGTGGTCCCGGTCCTTCGCGGCGCCGGGCGTCACCTCCACCAGGATGTCCTGCCGCTGATGACCAGGCGCCACCACGCTCACCCGGTGGCGTCCGGCCGGCAGCTTGAGCCAGGTCCGCGGCTGGAGCGGCCGGCCGATATATTGCCGCGCCGGCCCCACCGGCTGGCCGTCGACCAGGATGCCCGCGACCGGCGGGTCCACCCGAAAAGCCACGGCCTCGCGCACCTGGATCGTGCGCAGATCCGAGGCGTCCGCGTTGCCCGCGGCCAGCCCCTTGAGATTGGCATAGATCGGCGTAACGCCGCCGGACTCGCTCGCCTGCACCAGCAGACGGACCTCGCGCAGCCCCTGGCTGCGGATCTTGACCTCGTACTCGCCCGCACCCGGCAGCGTGTAGGTCCGGTTCTTCCTGCCTCCGCTCCACTCCAGCGCCGTGCCGATCACCGTGCCGTCCACCAGCACGTGCGCATTCGGCGGCATGACGCGGAACTCCAGCGACAGACCGCTCTGGACCACGCGGTCCGCCGCGGGGCGCGGCTTCACGATCTCCTGGTCCGTCCGATCCGACCGATCCGTCCGCTCGGTCGGCTCCGGCGCGGCCGCAGGCTCGTCCGGCACGCTCGGAGCGGGCGCCGGAGCGACCGGCACCGGACGCCTCGTCTCCGGCGCGCTCGGCGCCGGCGGCGGCTCGACGCGCTGCTCCCGGGCAGGGATCTCCCGCGCGCTCTGGGGCTCCGGATTTTTTGGCGCAGGGACAGGAGACTCCGCCGCGGCCTCCGGCTTCTCGGCCAACGTCCCCTGCGCTGTCTCCTGCGCCGGCCCCTGCGACGGATCGATCGGAGCCGTCGAGTCGGACGATGCCGACGATGCGGGCTGCCCGCTCTGCGCCGCCCCCTCGATGTGGGCCACGTTCGACGGCGGACCCGGTTTGCGGAACAGCAGGAACCAGACCGCCGCCCCGACGAGCAGGAAGAAGATCACGCCCACGATCCCCAACACCGCCGCCAGACCGAGCCCCGAGCGGGCCACCTGCGTGCGCCCCGTCGTCTGCGCCATAGGCGGAGGGAGCGGCGGCCCCGGCGCGGTCCCCTGGAGAGCGGACGGCGGCAAAGGCGGTGGCAGGGGAGGCGGCATCACCGTCCGTGGGCCGGTGGCGGTGACCACGGCCGGTCCGGATCCCGAGCGCGGCAGAGGGCGCGTCGCCTCCATCACCGGCAGGTCCGCGGCGGGCGCCGACAGCGTCTCGTCGTTCAGCTCGCGCTCGATCTCCACCAGCTCGGTGGCCACTTCGCCGGCCGTCGCGAACCGCTCGTCGCGGTCCTTGGCGAGCATCCGCCGCAGCAGCTTCTCCAGGCGTTCCGGAATCTGCCGCAGCTCCGACACCGGCGGCGGCTCCTTGTGGAGGATCTGATAGACCAGCGTCGTGATCGTCTCCCCCTCGAACGGCCGCTTGCGCGACAGCAGCTCATAGAGGAGGACGCCGAGCGAGAAGACGTCGCTGCGGCCATCCAGGTCCTCGCCGCGGATCTGCTCGGGCGACAGATACTGCGGGCTCCCCATCACCGAGCCCGCCATCGTCAGCTCCGTGCTCTGTCCCGCCACCTTGGCGATGCCGAAATCCGCCACCTTCACCCGGCCGATCGTGTCCAAGAGGACGTTGCTCGGTTTGATGTCGCGGTGGACGATCCCCAGGCGATGGGCATAGTCGAGCGCCTCCGCCGTCTGGCGGACGATGCGCAGCACCTCCCGCAGCGAGAGCGCCGGCCCCTTCTCCAGGCGGGCCGCCAGATCGTGGCCTTCGACAAACTCGAACGCCAGGAAGAGGAGACCCTGGTCCTCCCCGGCGTCGAACAGCGTCACCACGTTCGGATGCAGCAGCCGGCCGGCGGCGCGCGCCTCGCGCAGCAGGCGCTTCTTCCGGTCGTCGAGCTCCTGCGGGCGGCCCACCAGGCGGACCGTCTTGATCGCCAGACGGCGCTCGATCTGCGGGTCCTCGGCGAGATACACCTCGCCCATCGCCCCGGCCCCGAGGAAATCGACGATGCGGTAGCGGCCGACCGTGCGGCCGGCCTCGAGAGGATTGCTCATTCTTCCACGATCGCAGGCGGTGGGAAGTCGCTTCCCTCGGACATGGCCGCTTCACTGTCGGCGAGCAGCCGGATCGCGTCGGCGGCCTGCTCGGCCGGCACCTCGATGCGCACCTCGGAAAGCTGTCCGACCTCGGCAGGGAACTCGCTCGCATAGAGCGACTCGACCCCCGCATCAAAACCATTGGCCTGGAGGAATCCGACCACCACGGCGGCCTCTTCCTCCGAAGTGACGACCTTTACGGTTTGCAAGCTCTGATCAGCCCGGTTGTCAGCCATCGTTCGCCCTCCTCTGCCTCCTCGGCTCGAACGAGGATCATATCGTAGGCCGCCTGCAGATGGGCCGCCCTACTGCTTTTTAGTAGCTACCAAGGTATTCTCTCTCAATGAGGACGGTCACCTTCACAACTTTGTATCCCAACGAGTCCCAACCCCGGCACGGCATCTTCATCGAGCAACGGCTCCGGCACCTGCTCTCCACCGGCGCGGTGGAATCGCGGGTCGTCGCGCCCGTCCCCTGGTTCCCCTCCAAAAACCGCCGCTTCGGCAAGTACAGCGTCTTCGCCCGCGTGCCGCTCTACGAGGAACGTCACGGCATCCGGATCTGGCATCCGCGCTACCCCCTGATCCCGAAGATGGGAGAGAGCACGACGCCGCTCCTGATGGCCCTCGGCACCCGGGCGGTTCTCGACCAGATGAAAAAGGAAGGATTCGACTTCGACGTGATCGACGCCCACTACCTCTATCCCGACGGCGTCGCGGCCGCCCTCCTCGCCCGGCACTTCGGCCGCCCGATGGTCTGCTCGGTCCTGGGAGACGACGCGATCACGCACCCGGAATACCGGCTGCCCCGCCGGATGATCCTCTGGGCCGTACGGCAGAGCGCCGGCGTCTCCTGCGTCTGCGAAGCTCTCAAAGAGCGCCTGATCGCCCTTGGAGCGCCCGCCGAGAAGGTCTCCGTGATCCTCCAGGGTGTGGACCTGGAGCTGTTCCGGCCGGTGGACCGGGAAGAGACCCGGCGGCGCCTCGGCCTCTCCGGGACCGTGCTGATCTCCGTCGGCCATGCGACCCCGCGCAAGGGGCACCACCTGGCCATCCAGGCGCTCGCCTGCCTGCCGGACACGACCCTGCTGATCGCAGGAGACGGCTGGTACGAAGAGCACCTCCGGAAGCTCGCCGCCGAAGCGGGAGTCCAGGACCGGGTGCGTTTCCTGGGGCACGTCGACCAGGAAGACCTCAAGACCTTCTACAGCGCCGCGGACGCGCTCGTCCTCGCCTCCAGCCGCGAAGGGATCGCCAACGTGTTGATGGAAGCCATGGCTTGCGGCACTCCCGTGATCGCGACCCCGGTCTGGGGAACCCCCGAGGCCGTCACCGCGCCGGAAGCCGGAGTCCTGATGCGCGACCGCAGCGCCGAAGCGCTCGTCGAAGCCGCGCGGGAGCTCTTCGCCCGCTATCCCGATCGCGAAGCCACCCGCCGTCACGCGAGCCGGTTCCGCTGGGAGAGGACGAACGAAGAGCTCCTCGCCCTGCTGCGGCAAACCGTGGCCGGCGAAGCCGGGAAATATGCGACCCACAGCACGCCCTCTGAGCTCGGAGGACACTGAAGCCAGGCGGAGCTGAGGCCCCTGGCCTGAGGGAAATCCCCCAGGGGGAAAAGCGTCTTTCCCCCAAAACGGGCAACCCATCTTGCCGCCCGCTAGTAGTGTGACTACTCTCCTTTTGAGGGGGCGGGACCCGCCCTTCTCGGTTCGGGCTCAACCTCGAGAGGAGGTCCAAAGTGTTCTGCACTTTTTGTTTCGCAAGGCGCTCTTTCAGAAACCCTTTCTTGTTGGCTCTGCTGCTCTGCGCGAGCCTTCTTCCCCTGCCCCTGCAGGCCGCCCGTCTCGGTCCCGGCCTCCAGGAGCAGCTGGCCGCGCTCGCTCCCGGACAGGTCGCCCAGGTCATCGTCACGTTTCACGATGACACCGTCCGTCCCGGTCACCTCGAGCTGGTCCGCTCGCTCGGGATGACGCGCGGCGTCTACTTCCAGTCCCTGCCCATCATGGGCGTGCTGGCCACCCGGGCGCAGGTCGAGGCTCTGGCCGGCCGCCCCGAGGTGCGCTCCCTCTGGCCCAACTCGCGCCTCCAGTACGACAACTACGAGGCGACCGCGGTGACCGGCGTTCAGCGGGCGCGGACGGAACCCGTGTTCCGCAGCCGCAACGGCGGCGTTCCGCTCACCGGCCGCGGCGTGGGAGTGCTGATCAATGACAGCGGCGTCGACGGGTTGCACCAGGACATCGAGTACGGCCCGCACGTGACCGAAAACGCGACCGGGGTAACCAACCTGCACGCCTACGACAGCCTGCTGCCGATCACCTGGACCGAGGGGGTCCCGAACACCGACATCGGCGGAGGCCATGGCACGCACGTGGCCGGCATCATCGGCGCCACCGGCGAAAAGTCAGGTGGCAAATACGAAGGCGTGGCCCCGGGCGCGGACCTCATCGGCTATGGCTCCGGCGCGGCCATCTTCGTCCTCGACACCCTGGGCGGCTTCGACTACGCCCTGTCCAACTACCACCGCCTGGGCATCCGCGTGATGAACAACTCCTGGGGCAACACGGGCGACGTCGGCACGCCGTTCGACCCGGACGATCCCGTCAACGTGGCGAGCAAACGCGCGACGGACCTCGGGATCATGGTGGTCTTCTCGACCGGCAACTCCGGCCCGGCCGAGGACACGATCACCGGCAACTTCAAGAAAGCGCCCTGGGTCATCGCGGTCGCCAACAGCACCAAGGAGGGCGGGCTCAATTCCAGCTCCTCGAACGGCCTCGCCGGCCGCGGCGGCACCGTCACGGTCGATGGCGAGACCTTCACCTGGGCGGACCGGCCCACGGTCGCGGCTCCGGGAACTTTCATCATCTCGACCCGCGCGACGACCAACACCGTGACCGCGATCGCCGGCCAGGCCGGCCCGGCCGAAGACGCGGCGCGGATCGAGCCCGCCTTCCTGCCCTTCTACACGGTCCTGACCGGCACCTCGATGGCGGCGCCGCACGTCGCCGGAATCGTCGCGCTGATGCTCGAGGCGAACCCCTCCCTGACCGCGGCTGAGGTCAAAACTATCCTGCAGCAGACGGCGACCAACATGCCCGGATATGAGCCGTGGCAGGTGGGAGCCGGCGCGGTGAACGCCTATGCGGCGATCGACCGCGCCTATCAGATGCGCGGCTACGGCAGCACCTTGAACCTGACGCGCACCTTCAACGCCAACCAGAGCCTGCAGGTCACCAACGAGAGCTTCTCGCTGGACTACAACCCGGTGGCGGACCTGTCGCCGACCCGCAATCGGCATTCCTTCACGGTGCCGGCCGGCCTGGTCGAGCTGACCGCGGCGGTGAGCGCCACCGGAGTCGAGGGCGAGACGGGCAACTCGACCAACCTGGTCCTGATCGCTCCGGACGGAACCGAGTCCAGCTCCGGGGTCCCCGTGGCGTTCGCCCTGTCGGGCAACCGCACGGTCGTGGTTCCGTCGCCGGCGCCCGGCGATTGGATCCTCGAAGTGCGGGGGCTGCGGGGAGATCCCGCGAATCCCACCTCGGGCGTCTCGGTGCCGGAGACGGTCGCGGGCACGATCCGGCTCAAGCGCGACTCCGGCTTCACCGGCCTCTCCGACATCGCCGGCCATCCGGCCGAGGGAGCCATCAAGGTCGGCGTCGCCGAGCGGCTGGTGGACGGCTATTCCGACGGCACGTTCCGGCCGGACGTGAAGCTGACGCGCGGCCAGCTCGCGGACTACCTCCTGATGGGCGCGGAGATCCGTCAGTCCTTCCCGGTCAACGGCGCGCAGACCTTCACCGACGTCAACAGCCAGCAAAAGCCGCTCGCCGAGGCCGTCGCCGCCCGCGGCGCCGCGTACCGCGACCTCTACCAGCGCTACCGCGGAGTGATGCTGCCGGTGGCGCCCGGGAAGTTCGCCCCCTACGCGCAGGCGACCCGCGTCGACCTGGCCTACGCCCTGGTGCAGAGCCTGGGGCTGGAGCCGCAGGCCCTGGCTCTCAAGGGCCAGCCGGTGACGGTCCTCTCCAACGGCCAGCGCATCGCGATCGACGACAAGGCCCAGATCCCGGCGGGTCTCGAAGGCTACGTTCAGCTCGCGCTGGACCTGAACATCCTGAACGCCTATTTCTCGCTGACCCAGGGACCCTTCGAGCTGACGCCGACCCTCCACGCCACCTTCAAGCCTCTCCAGGCGGTCAGCCGCGGCGAATACGCGGTCACCGCGACGCGCTTCTTCGGCGTCTTCCTCGTGGAGCCCTGAAGCTCCGGCATTCCCCTCCCAGGCCCCGGGTTTTCAGCTGATTGGAAACCCGGGGCCGCGTCGGACCCTTCACCGCAGAACGTCGAGCACCTGCCGAGGCGTCACCACTCGGCCGGCTGCCGGCCCATCGACGGGTACCTTGAGCCACAGGGCCAGGACGACCTCGCGCCCGGCCGCGACGGGCAGCCGCCGCGCCTTGCCTTCGAGCTCTGAGAAAAGCCGCTCGGCATCACGAGGCGCCGCCCACTTCACCTCGCCGACCAGGACGCTGCCGCCATCGCTGCTCTCGGCCACCAGGTCGACCTCGAGCGGCCGGCGGTCCAGCCCGGGTCCCCACCAGCGGCCGGCCGGCCCCCAGGTTTTTCCGCCCAAACGGAGCAGTGGCGCGCCGGTGCGCGCCAGCTCCTCCCAGATCTCGGCGATGTGATGTCCCAGATATCGACCGATCTCTTCTTCGACTTCCGCGAGCTGGCCGGCGCCGAGCCGTGAGCGGTTGATGTCGACGTAGCGAAACCAGAACCGCAAAAAGGGATCGGAAATCTTGTAGAGCGTGCGCTTGCCGCCGCGCGGCTCCTCCCCGTAAGGGAGCTCGCGAGTGACCAGATCCATGTCCTGCAAACGTTGGAGCGGCCGCGACAGCGCCGTCACCGGCTTGCCCAACCGCGCCGCGATCTCGGAGATGCGGTGGCAGCCCTGACCGATCAGGCTCAGAATCGACGCCGCCTGGGTGGTGTCGCGCATGTCATCGAGCAACAGCCGCGACGGCTCTTCGAAGAGAACGCCCAGCGGGCTGAGCACGAGCGAACGGATGGCGGTTGGCAAATTCTGATGATCACGTGCCAGCTCCCAATACCGCGGCGTTCCACCCCAGACTGCATAGGCTTCCACGGCGCGCTCGGGCTCCCGCAGATCGAGCGCCTCCTCGATCCAGCCGGCCGGCAAGGGCGAGATCTTGAGGATCTCGCTGGCGCGGCCGAACAGAGGCGCCGTTCGATCGAGCACCAACCCTTGCATCATGCGCTGGGAGGAGCCGCTCAGGAGCAGATGAACACCGCGTTCTGTCTCGCGGTCCAGATACTTCTGCAGCAGACTCGGCAGCTCTTGGGCGACCGCGACCAGGGACGGGAATTCATCCAGCGCCAGCACCGTCCCGGGCCGCGCCTCCTGCCACCACCGCGCGAGGAGCGCATCCCAGTCGGGGTAGGTGACGCGCTCGAACCCCGGCAAGAGGCGGCCGATCTCCGTCGCCAGGCTGACCCGCTGAAGACTGGCCTCCCGGTCATCGCCCACGTAATAAGCCGACCGCCCGGCCGGCAGGATCTCCCGCAACAGCCGCGACTTGCCGCACCGCCGGCGGCCATAGACGACCCCGAGCCCACCCTCGGCGCGGCCGAGGAGACGGCGGAAACGGCTGGCTTCTTCAGAGCGGTCGAGGAACGGGAGCTTCATGGCGGCAGAGGGCAGCTCTAGGACTATGCAGCAGCGACATTATGTACCTGCTGCATAGTTCTGGCAAGAGATGAGGTCGTCGGAGGATGTGGTGACCGCCTCGTCGCCCCGCTCGATGAGCTGATTCGCCGCTGACGCTCTCGGACGTTTCTCGGCGGTGCTGAGCAGGGCAGGGCAGCCTACCCCGCTTCCGCCACCACCGCCGCCAGCACCCCATCCACCACCCGGGCCATGCGCTGATAGTCGAGCGTGTCGGGCGTGTCCCTCTCGTCGTGATAGTTCGGGTTCCGGTAGAACGCCGAATCGGTGATCATCACCGCGTCCCAGCCTTCGTTCCAATAATTCCGGTGATCGGAGAAGTCGACGCCGGGGATCGAGGCGGGGGCGACGAGCGATCTCACGTCCAGCGGCGCCGCGGCGCGCTGCATCCGGTTCCTGACCCGCCGCACCACGCCCCCCTGCCCCAGCCGGCCGACGATCAGGATGAAGTTGCCGCGCGTCGGGTAGGTGAGGCGCAGGGCCGAGACGGGAAACTCCTGACTGTCCGGCGCGTCGCTGAAATAACCGATCATTTCCAGGCAGATCATCGAGCGGACCTGGACTCCCTGTTCTTTCAGGGCTCTCGCGTGGAAGGCGCTCCCCATCTGGGCCGAGGCGAAGTAGGGGGGCTCCTCCAGCGGATAGGCGACCAGCTCGACTCTTCTTTTCAACGGAGAGCTCCCGAGGAGCCGGGCCAGCTCGAGGACGCCCGCGACGCCGCTGGCGTTGTCGTCGGCTCCGGGGAGGGGGCCCGCGGTGTCGTAGTGGGCTCCGACGACGATGCGGTCGCGGGTGTCCGGCCCGAAGAACGCGCTCACGTTGCGGTAGGTGGCGCCTCCGATCTGAAAGGGCTGATCCGAGACCTTGCCGCCCGCGCGTTCGAGCTCGCCGCGGATCCAGGTGGCCGCCCTGTCGAGGTTCTCGGGATGTCCCTCGTCGCGCGGCCCGAACGACTCCACCAGGGTGCGGACCGAGACCTCCAGGCGCGCGGGCTGCGCCCGTGCCTCTCCGGCCGGCCGCTCTCCGGAACGCCTGCGCGAGACGGCCCACGCCGCCACCGCGAGGACGATCAGGAGAAGGGCGACAACCACGATCCCGGTCAGGCGCATGGGACTCGCGCCTGCAAGGCACAGGCCTCAATCCGCGCTGAATGCGCAAAGGTCACAAAGGGCTCACATCGGCCAGCTCGGCGATGCGGGCGGCGAGCTTCGCCAGCTCCTGGGCCTCGCGCGGCTGCGTCGCGGCTCGCGCTGCGCTCCCGGCCAGCACGCGCTCGGAGAGGGCCCGGGTCTGGTACTCCTCCCCTTCCTCGACCAGCAGCCGGCGCTCCGCGGCCGTGCATCCTTCGAGATAGCGCCAAAGCTCCTCCGCCGTGGCCGGGCCGCCGGCCGGCGGCCGGATAGAAACCAGCCGGGTCCGTGACGCGAGAACGACGTCCAGCGCCTCCAGGAGCACGAACAGCAGGTCGGCCGCCAGGCTTCCGGCGAGCGCCCGGCCGGCCCGGCCCCTCCCCTGCGCGGCCTCCAGAAAGGACCGGATCTCCCGCAGGAGCTGCGCGAGGAGAGGCGGGGAGAGGTCCCGCAGGCGCGCCGTCCGTTCCAGAGCCTCTCCGGGGATCGGGCGCTCGCCGCGCTCCCACATCGAGACCAGGCTGGGTGCGACGCCCAGCGCCGCGGCGAGCTCGCGCTGCTCGAACCAGCCCAAGGAGTGGCGGATGAGCACCAGGGCGAGCCGCGGAGCCGGATCGATCCTCTCCCGGCGGTCCCTCTGTTTCCCCATCGATCCCTCCTCCCCGTGATCTGGCGTCACCGCCAGCCGGATTTTTCCTCCGAAGCCGGGCACCATTGGTCCCGAGAGGTTCCGCCCGGCAGCCATGACGGCCGCCGCGGCCGGTCCTCTGGAAAGGATTTGTCATGACCTTGGTGCGCCACGTTCTCGCTCTTCTCTCCCTCGCGTTCTGGTGGCCGGCGGACGCCGAGGAGCCGCCCGTGTCGAACGCCGACTCAGGCTGCGGAATCGATCCACTGGGCGGCTGCCGCGGCTGACGCTGAATTGACACCGGGTCGGAGTCTCATTCGGCTCCGGCCCCTTCCGGCCTCTCCTCGAATCGCAGGCCAGGGTCCTGCTGGGCGCGGAGGAGGAAGTGCTGGACCCGGCGTGCCAGCTCGACTGTGGCGGTTTCCCGTTGCGCGGCCTCGCAAAAGATCCGCAACGCCATCCACGCTTCCCGGTCGATTTTGAGCCGTTTGAAAATCTCGATCATCTCTTCTGCAATCGCCCTCACCTCTCCATGCCGGGCCTGTTCCAGGAGAGCCAAGGACAGGTCCAGACTCACCAGGGCGTAGTCAAAGGCGAGCCCACGGTCTTCGAAGTCGCGACGCACTTGCCGCAAGGATGCCTCGGCCTCTGTAACCCGTCCGACGCCAGCCGCTACGAGCCCAGTGAGCCATAGTGCCCTGGAGAGATCGAGCGGCTCGCCCAACTTCTCCGCGAGCCGGCGGACCGCGCTCAGCCTCGGCGCAGCCTCTTCAGCCTTTTCCAGCCGGCAGAGGTCCGAGAGGAGGTTGAATTCCAAGCCAAAGGCGATCCGCGGTTCCTTCCTGCCATTGATCAATGGCGCCGCCTCGGAGAGCGCCGCTGTCGAGGATTCAAAATCGCCAAGGGCTTTATGGATCATCGACTTGCTGAGCAGGATCTTGCCTCGCAGCTCACCGCGATCAAGCTCAAGCGCTTCGTGAATCTTCCTCAGAGCCACCCGAAAATGCCTCTGCTCACGCCGGCACGCCGCTTCGATCCAGGGGACCATCGCGGGATTGAGCAGACCCGGGTCGCCCGTCTCTCCTTCGTCCCACTGCCGGAGCGCCCGTTCGAGAGCCTCCGCCATGCCGTGCAGGTCGTTGCAGACCCGGTGACCGTTGGCTACGTGCGCCCCGGCCAGACCGGCGAGACGCGCACGCCAGAGAGCGTCGCCGGGCACGCGCTCGGCCGCATACAGAGCCAGCTCGGCCAGCTCCAGAGCCTCCCGCGGATGATTCGCGGCCGTCTCGATACTCTCGGCACACACCGCGACCACCAGCCCCCAGTGCCGGTACTTGCGTGTGCCGTCGACGAGCCTCCGCCGCTCCGCCGCCGTGCTCCCCACCCTCTTCA
>DATFPH010000080.1:0-8662 GCA_035264905.1 Thermoanaerobaculia bacterium | reverse complement strand
GCGGCCTTCCGCGCCCTCCAGGCCGCTGCCGTGGAGGAGCATGGTCCGGCGCCCGGCGCCGCCCGGCAGCTCCTGCTCGACCTCGAAGCCCTCGAAGTCGTTGAAGGCGTGAGCGCCCGGCAGAACCTCCGCAAGCTTCTTACGCAGCCCGGCGACATCCCACCGGCCGTCTCCGAGCTCGGAGAGGAGACGGCCCTCCGCGTCGTTCCGCGAAACCTGGAACTTCTCGCAGAAGGCGCCGCTCGCGGAGCGCACCCGCAACTGATCGTCGAGCACCAGGAACGGTTCCTTGAGGGCGTCGACGAGACCCTTTGCGGGCGCCCGCCGATCGCGGTGCGCGCGGGCCCGGCTCGGCTGGGATGGAGTTTCGATCACCATTTTTTGGCGATCGCTAGTCTTCGATCACGAAGGTGACCATCATGTTGACCTGGTACTCGGTGATCGTGCCTTCGTGCACCCGCACCTGCTGCTCCTTGATCCATGCGCTGCGCACGTTGCGCAGCGTCTTGTTCGCCCGGGCGAGGCCCTGCACGACCGCGTCCTCGAAGCTCTTGCCGGACGTCGCGCTGATTTCTGAAACCTTGGCGATCGACATTCTTGCCTCCGTTCGTTCGTTTATTTTGTTGTGCAGCCTGAGGTTTCTAGCTTGACATCCTGCCCACCGCCAGCTCGTTGTGGACGTCGGTGACGCCGGTCATGCCACGAGCGATGCGCTCCGCATCCTGCTTCATCGCGCTGGTCCGGACCCGCCCGATCAGCGTCACCACGCCTTGCGAGGAGCTGACGTCGACGTCCGAGGCCTTTACATCGGTGTCGGCGATGAGCTTCGCCTTGAGGCGCGAGCTGATCAGCGTGTCGTCCACCCAGTCTCCGACGGTCCGCTCGCCGACGGTCAGGTCGTTCACCACGCCGTCCACGCCAGCCGTGCGCCACGCGATCCGCCCGGCTTCGCGGCGGGCGTCCTCGGAGTCGACGACGCCGGTCAGATAGACCACGGATTCGCTGGTCTCGGTGTTCACCTGCCGCGCCTTGACGGTCGTGCTGGCTTCGAGCGATTCATCGATCTTCGCGGAGATCGCCGAGTCCATATCCTGCGTCGTCTCGGGCACCATGGGTGAGGAACATCCGGCGAACGCCAGCAGCGCGACGCCCAGGAAAGAATTGATCACGAGTCGTTTCATGAGTAGGTTCCCTTCTCGCGCCCTCAATTGAACGCCTCCTCACACTAGCCTTTATCTCCCGGGCGGTGAAGCGTGCTTGCTACCAGCCCGGCAGCCGCAGTTTCTACCCAGGCTCCAGCCAGTGCCGCACGTAGAAACTACGGGCCACCTTACGCTGCGTGGCCGAACCCACCGATGAATCTTTAGAACTCGAGCTCTGGCTAGCTTCCTTGGCAGCGGCGCCGCTGCCAAGGACTAGGGCAGTAGTGCATCATGGTAGTCTGGGACCTCCCCCAATGAGGTGGTTCCCTTGCGACCTGGAGCGCCTTGTTCCTGGGTGGGCACCGTAAGTGGTGGCGTAGGGCCCTTCTTGGCGGTCTTCCCGCCTTTACAAAACCCGGTGCCACCGCCTCTGGCACCTGGGTTGCCGCCGCCAGCTGAAGCTCCTGACTGCCCGGCTTTGCCCGGTGCACCTGGATTATGGGAAATTTCTGAGAACTTCAGGCGATCTATGACAGCGGTTGGCCCAATAATCACCACGTCTGCGCCGTCCCCGGCATCGCCGCCCCTTCCGCCATGGCCCCCAGGTCCGCCGGGCCCACCATGCCCGGCGTTCCCTCCGCCACGCTTACACTCAAGAAAGCCGTCCTTGCCACGTTTTCCATCACCCCCCTTCCCACCCTTTCCGCCGGGGCCGCCATCACCACCATCTCCGCCTTTCATGCCATCGAATTCCATAGTGAAGAACGGGAAGGTCGAAGGTGGATTCTCGGCTTTCACCGCATTGGTGAGTATATAAAGGGTCGGTAGCGATTGTTCTCCGCCAGGTGCACCATCTTCACCCTCTCTCCCTTTCCCTCCCTTCCCGCCGTGATGATTTCCTCTGCCGGCGCTGCCACCCGCAGCACCCTCTTTTCCGGGGAGGCCGTCTAACCCATCAAGGAGGGGAGGCGCTGTGAAACGGACGGTCGCTTTAGCGAGCGGTGACGAGAAAAGTAACTCGTCCGCTACTAGGGCAACAAAGTCATGTTCGTGCGAGAGGGTGAGTGATGCTCCAGATGCGAACTGGATGCGCTCGAAGCGAAGCACCTGACCAGCAAACGCCTCCTCCGGCGACACATTGAAGACTTCACCCGGTGGTGGGTTTACCGCGTTGATTGCAGCTTTGACGTCGGCAGGTAAGCTCGCGGCCAGTGCGAACGCTCCTTCAGCCTCACCTTCAAACCGCACCAACCTGGCATCATTGAGTAGTAGCATGAAACTCCTTCTCTGATAATTAAAGGTGTTTGGATGATGGAGACGCCACCTGGCTTCATTCATCAATGCCTGCGCAGCGCTGCGAAGGCGACCAGGGCCAAGAGGGACATGAGCATGATCATCCCCCATTCGGAGAGCGTGGGTACTTGCACCGCGCTGAGAGAGTTTCCGCACATGGAAACGGTATTGCCATCCAGCGTCACTGCGCCGTTTCGCGCCAGGGCTCTCCCGGAAACGCTTGCGGCGGTATTCAGGGTGATGCTCGTGAGCGCGAGAATATTTCCTGGCAAGGACGTGGCGGTACCGAGAGTCGCGGAGCTGCCGACCTGCCACCACACATCGCAAGCCGAGGCGCCATTGGTCAGGGTGACAGACGAGCCGCTTGCTGTCGTCAGCGTGGTTCCTATCTGAAAAATGTAGAGCCCTGCGCCGTTGAGAGTGAGTGTTCCAGTCAACTGAGCCGACGACGAAAAGCAATAGACACCTGGCGTGAGCGTCAATCCACCGAGATCCTGGCCGGTCAAGTCGGTCGTACAGGCCTGGCCCGCGAGAAAATTGTACGCAGCGGTGACATCGTTTTGAGCCTGAAGCGCGACCGCATCGGCTGCATGGATCGTTCCTCCGATCACGATCCCCGGAGGAAAGCCCGTGACCGCGCTCCCTGGGCTGACACCCAGATCTCCGGCGATGATGCTGGGGCCGGTATTGGTCACCGTCGAGCCACCCAGGACCGCGAAGCTCGCCGCTGTTCCCAGTGACTGGGCCAATGCAGGGGAGGAACCAAACAGAAACGCTGCGAATCCAGCGCTTGCCAAGAGCCTCGATTGCTTGCCATTCATTCTGAGCTCCCTTACTCGGTTATTGACCACAGAGACGCCCCGCCCACCGGGAGGAGGGTTCGGAGTCTGCATGCTCCTCGATTCTAGCTCCTATCCTCCCGGGCTGTGAAGCGTGCTTGCTACCGGCTCGAGATCCGCAGTTTCTACCCAACTGGGCGCCAGGGCCGCACGTAGAAACTACGATCCCGCCGATATCAGCTAATATGGATCGGTACGGAGTCCTCGTAGAATGAAGAAGCCGCCTCCATCCAGCGCAACCGAGAGCGCCTCCCCTTCGCTGGCCGCCGAGCAGCAGCGCTTCTTCTCACTGCTCGATGAGCTGCCTCTGCTCGTCCTCGTGTGTGCTCCGGACTGCTCGGTGCACTTCGCCAACCGGTACTTCCGGGAGCGCTTCGGAACCCCGGCGAACGCGCCATGGGAGCCCGGCCTTCCTGAGGACCGCGAATGGGCGGCGGGCGATGGCCGCACCTATCAGGTGGACACCCACTCCTTCGCCGACGGCGCCGGGCTGACGCTGGCCCTCGGCCTCGACGTGACCGAGCGGAAGCTCGCTCACAAGGCCGAACAGCAGGCTCGCTCCACCGCCGAAGCCTTGCGCGAGGCCACGGTCGCGCTCACCCGCAGCCTCGATCGCGAAACCGTCCTGGCGACGCTGCTCGACCACCTCCGCCGGCTGGTCCGCTTCGACCGGGCCAGCGTCATGCTGCTCGAGGAGACTTCGCGCGTCTCCGTCCGTGCCATCTTCGACGGCGACCGGGTGGTCCCCCTCGCTCCGGCGGAGCGCCCGGAGTTCCTCGCCTCCGATCACCCCACGGTGCACCGGATCCTCACCACCGGCACCGCCGTCCTGATCCCCGACACCGGGGCGCTGCCCGACTGGCGCTCGCCCGGTGGACGCTCCGAAGAGGCGAGCTGGCTCGGGGTTCCCCTGTTTGCGCGGGGCACCGTCGCCGGCCTGTTCGCGCTGTCCAAGCAGGAGGCGCGCTATTTCAACGCCGAGCACGTGAGAGTGGCCGAGGCGCTCTCGTCCCAGGCCTCGGTGGCGGTGGAGAACGCGATCCTCTTCGAGCAGATGCAGGCGGCGACCGAGCGGATGCAGACGCTCTCGCGCCGCCTCGTCGAGGTCCAGGAGAACGAGCGGCGCACCGTCGCGCGCGAGCTCCACGACGAGGCCGGCCAGGCGCTCGTATCGCTGCGCTATGGCCTTCAGCTGCTGGAGCGGGAGACCGGCGGCGACGGCGTCGCGGCCCGTGTGGCCGAGCTCAAGCAGACGACCGATGCCGTCATCGACAGTCTCCACCGCCTGGCCGGCGCCCTGCGGCCCGCCAGTCTCGACCTCGTCGGGCTCGATGCCGCCTTGCGCCAGTACCTGCGCTCGATCGAGTCGAAGTGGGGCCTCACCGTCCGCTTCAAGGCCCGCGGGCTCAAGGACGAGCGCCTGCCCGCCGCCGTCGAGACCGCGCTCTACCGCGTGGTCCAGGAGGCGGTCACCAACGTCGTGCGGCACGCTGCCGCGACCCGGATCGACGTGCTGGTCGAGCGCCGGGACGGCCGCGTCCTGGCCATGGTAGAGGACAACGGAAACGGCTTTGTACCCGCAACGGCCGGGGAAAGGGAGCGTCTCGGGCTGATCGGGATGCGGGAGCGGGCCGAGGCCCTGGGGGGGACCTTGACCATCGAGAGCGCGCCGGGAGAAGGTACGACCATCGCAGTGGAGGTGGCCTGTGGCGACCAGCATCCTGATTGCTGACGACCACCCCGTCCTCCGTTCCGGCCTGCGGGTGCTGCTCGCGGCAGACCCCGACCTCGAGGTGGTCGGCGAGGCGGGGACCGGAGAAGAAACGCTGCGCCTCGCCGAGGAGCTGCGCCCCGACGTGGTCCTGCTCGACATCGGCATGCCCGGCGAGAGCGGGATCGAGACCGTCCGCCACCTCAAGGCGAAGCTTCCCGCGCTGAAGGTGCTGTTCCTCACCATGCACGAGGAGGAGGGCATGCTGCTGGAGGCTCTGGGTGCCGGCGGCGACGGCTACCTCATCAAACGGGCCGACCAGCCGGAGATCATCCAGGCCATCCGCGTGGTGCGGCGCGGCGACGTCTACGTCCACCCCGCGATGACCCGCGCCCTTCTGAGCCAGACCGAAACCACCGAACGCCCGCCAGAGCCCGTCGAGCCGCTGACCCGCCGCGAGATCGACGTCCTGCGCCTCCTCGCCCGGGGCAACACCAACCGCCAGATCGCCGAGCTGCTCACCCTCTCCGTCCGCACCGTCGAAAGCCACCGCGCCAACCTGATGGGCAAGCTCGGCCTCGCGAGCCGCGTCGAGCTGGTGACCTACGCCGAGGATCACGGATTGTTGTGAGGAGCTCAGCCCTTTGATCTCGAAGAGTTGCCGGGTGTTTCCGGGCACATAGAATCGATCTTCGCTTGGGGAACCTATTCCTCGTCAAATTGCATGTCAGAGATTCGTTCGGCAGTTTTCCGAATCTTGCAGGTGAGCTCGCCAATATCCGGGTGGTTGCGGCCTGCCACAAAGGCTTGCCTGCGATCGCACTCAGTATCCCGGTACTTGACCCACTGGGCATTGCTCTCTTGCAATGTTTTCTTTGCCGAAGCTTTGTCCATCGATTGTCCTGCCTGTTGAGCGGCCTTGCTCAGTGCATCCGCCAAGGCAGCCTCTTCCCGTTTCAGGGAACCCTGCAGGCACTGGGTCATCTTGCCCCACTCGCTGGGCTCAAAGGCATCCCAGCACACATCCACCGGATCCCGCCGCCCGTCCTCGATAATCTCGACAAAGATGGGTTTCTCGGAGTTTTCCAGCAGGCAGACAAAGCGGACATTCGACGGTCCACCGGCCTTGTCCTGCCAAATACCATGGCCGGACAACACCGTGCTGACAAGCTGGCTCCCCACCTTGTCCCCGTACTTTTCCTCATTCACGCCCTCTTCCAGCAATCGAACAGAAACGAAGTGCTCCGGGCTGACCTGCCGATAGTGGCTGGTTGCCAAGCGCTGGCAGGCGTCAAGGGCTGGGGTCGCGGAAGGCTCATCGGCATCCGCTCTTGCCGGGCGGCTGCTCCCAAGAGCAAACCAGCATCCCGTCAACAAGAACAGCGCGAGCATCGAGCCGTAAGAGTTCTTCTTGGCCACTTTCATCTCTCTCCTTTGGAAGATAGCAGAGCCGTACACCATCGGCCGCCGCAGACTCGCAACGGCGTCATAAGACAAGTCTCATTGCCTACTTCAGTATAGCGCCCATCGGGGGACTTGCGGCAAGGCCCCGGCGCCAGTTCAGACTTGGCGCCCTGAGCTGGAGCGCGGCTGCTGGTGACCGTCGACCAGCGCGGCATCGACGTCGTCGTGGAGGTCCGCCAGCCGGACGGCAGGGTCTGATCGCGGTGGACAGCCCCCCGGCGGACGGCGCCGCGGCGGCAAAGTCAGGCCGCAGAGAGCGCACTGATCGTGACGTAATACCCGTCCGGATCCCGGAGTGAAAACTCCGTAGTTCCAGTGGCCGGGTTCACGTGGGGCTCCTCCTCAAGCCGAGCGACGAGAGCGCGTGCCCTTGGCAGCGCCATGTCGAGATCATCGACACGGAAAAACAAGAGGAGGCCGTTGCCAGGCTGCGCGTGCTCGCGGCTCATCAAGGAGGGATGCTCATGGGCACCCCACTCGTGAAGGCAGAGCAAGACCGTTCCATCCGAGTCGAGGATTTGACCGAAGTAGTCATGGGCGGGAGCCGTCTCCGGCAGGCCAAGTAGCGACTGGTACCACTTGAAGCTGCCAGGCACATCGCCAACGCCAATGATCGTCCACGTGCGCCTCATGGGGTCCCTCCTGCGGCCTCATTTCGAATTCGGTTAGCGACAGCAGAGCTCCGGGGCCACGATCTTCGGCGGATCCGCTACCTGTTGAATCCCGGTTTGCCTGAACCTCTTCCAGTCTTGCACGTTGGCGAGGTCGATTCAAGGCAAGCAGGGCACGGTATGGCTGGTTTGTCTCCGAGCCTCCGCCAGCGCCTCTCGCAGAGACCTGCTATGCTTTCTTCATCATGCGCTCCAGATTCCTGGTGCTGGCGGTCTGCCTGCTCGCCCTGGGTCTCGTGAGCCTCGCGCAGGCTCAGGAGACCGGCGGCAGCATGGGCGGTGCGAACTTCTCCTCAGGAAGCAGCGGAGGAGGGAGCGACTCCGGGTCGTCCAGCTACGACTCCGGATCCTCCTCCTACAGCGGCGGGGGATCCTCGTCCTCCGGCGGTGGCGGCGACGGCGACGTTCAGGTGTTCCTCTATGTCTTCGGCGGCCTCCTCGTCGTCTTCCTCGTGCTGGCCCCCTTTGCGAAGAGCCAGCCCGCCGGTGGCACCGCTGGGGCCGAGATGTTCCTCTCCTCGCTCGTCCTGGGGATCGACTGGCATGCCCGGCGCGAGCTGCAGATGAAGCTCGCGGTGCTCGCCGCGCAGAAGCTCGGGGGGACGGCCGAGGGGCGGGCAAGACTGCTCCGCGAGGTGGTGCTGGCGCTGGAGCGGGCGGAGCTGTCCTGGCTCTATGTCGCCTGCGAAGGGCCGCGGAGACTCGCGCCCGCCGCCGCGGAGTCGGCGTTCCGCATCGCCTGCCACAAGGCGCGCTCACGGTTCCGCCGCGAGCTGATCCGCAATGAGGGTGGCGAGGTGACGACCGGGGAGGCCGGCCCCCTGGCGGTCCGCCCGGAGGAAGGCGCCGGGAGCGTCGTTGTGAGCCTGATCCTGGTCATCCGGGGGCCGGTCGCCGGCAGCGCGGGCATGACGAATGCCGCGGAGATCAGCGCCGCGCTGGCCGACCGCGCCGCCGTCCCGAGCCAGGACCTGGTCGCGATCGAGATCGTCTGGTCGCCGGCCGCCGAGGACGACCGGATGAGCACCGCCGAGCTCGAGCAGCACTATCCGGAGCTGGTCCTGATCGATCCGGAGAGCATCGCCGGCCGCATCTTCTGCTCCTACTGCGGCGGCGTCTTCGCCATGGAGCTGTTGAGCTGCCCCCACTGCGGCGGCGCGGTCGATGAGGGCGACAGGACCCGGCAACAAGGACCGCACGGATAGTCCGCCCTGATCCGGGCCAGGAGGTCGAAGGACTGCCGGCCGGAATAGGTGGGCCGGAATAGGTGCCGGCCGATCGTAGAGATCCCTCTCTTCCTCGCTCGGGAAGTCGCCCGGCACACGGGCTGGACCGACAAGATCTGGGTTCGGCCGCACCGGCGAGCACTGCGCTCGTCTGCGGGGCGAGAAGATCGAGCCACGGCAGTTTGCCGAGGCCGAGACGGTCCAGTTGAGCCCGCTCCCTTGCTGGAAGCACCTGACGCCGGAAGCCTACCGCGACCGGATCGCCGAGATGGTCCGCGTGATCGAGCAGCAGGCTCGCGAGCAACGCGAGGCATCC
>DATFPH010000079.1:0-7645 GCA_035264905.1 Thermoanaerobaculia bacterium | reverse complement strand
ACCGACGATCAACGTGGGCCGCCTCGTCGCCGGGGACACCACGTTCGTCGAGGGGCTCGCCGCGAGCCATGCCCTCCTCGGCACCGAGCAGCAGCTCAACGTCGTCCCCGACCGCGCCCGCGCCGAAGGGGAGGCGCGCTTCCTGCGCGCCGCCGAAGGCGAGCGGATCGCCGGAGTCCTCGCAACGTTGGCGCGCAACGTCGCCGTGGATACCGAGACCCAAATCGACCTGTACATCGGCCCCGCCATCCCGCCGGTCGACCCGGACGGACCGCACGCGCCCTGGTGCGGCCGGGCGGTGGAGCTGGCCGCGGCGCGCGGCTGGCGCCTGGAGGTCGAGCGCGAGCGGGGCGGCATCTCGTTCCCCAACTTCCTCGCCCATCCGGGTCGCATCCCGGTCCTCGACGGCCTCGGTCCGGTGGGCGGCGGCATGCACACGCGGGACGAGCACGTGGCGCTCGCGTCGCTCGAACGGCGGATCGTGCTCTTGGCGGACCTGCTGGTGGGCTCAGAGGATTTGCGATAGATTGAGTGGCTCGCGTACAGCTTGGAGCCCCGCGTGGAAACCACCAGGATCGGTCCCTATCGCCTCGAGGAACGGCTCGGCGCCGGAGGTATGGGCGTCGTCTATCGCGCCTATGACGAGCGGCTCGACCGCTGGGTGGCGGTCAAGCTGCTCCATGCCGATCGCGGCGGCGCCATCGACCGGGAGCGCCTCCGGCGGGAGGCGCGGGCCTGCGCCCGCCTCAGCCACCCGGCGATCGTCCGTGTCTTCGATCTGATCCAGGAAGGACAGACCGAAGCCATCGTCATGGAGCTCGTGGAGGGCAGGACGCTGGCCGAGCATCTGCGCGCAGGGTCTCTCGACCCGTCGCAGGCGCTCTCCATCGCCCGCGATGTGGCCGAAGCCCTCGCCGAGGCGCACGTCCACGGCGTCATCCACCGCGATCTGAAGACCGAGAACGTCCTGGTCACGCCGGTCGCACGCGCCAAGATCCTGGACTTCGGCGTCGCCAAGCAGCCCGAGCGAGGGGAGACCTCGCTGACCATCGAGGGGATGGTCGTCGGCACGGCTCGGGCGATGTCTCCCGAGCAGGCCCGAGGCCAGGAGGCGGACACCCGCTCCGACCTGTTCTCGCTGGGTGTCCTCCTCTACGAGATCTTCACCGGCACATCTCCTTTCGTCGCCCGGACGGCGCTCGCCACCCTGGACCGGGTCTGCACCCACCTGCAGCCTCCGGCCCTCTCGCGAGCCCCTTCCCTGGCCCGCGAGCTCTCGGATCTGATCGATTGCCTGCTCGAAAAAGATCCCGAGCGACGGCCGGCGAGCGCCCGGCAGGTGGCTCTCATCCTGGAGGGGCTCACTCCGGGTCTCGCCGCTCCCGCGCCGGAGGGTTTCGACGAAGCCACCGCGGCGATCCCCGCCGAGCCGGCCCCCCCGGCTCTCCAAGCAGAGGCCGAGCGCCGGCACGTGACCGTGCTGAGCTGTGATCTTGTCCGGGAGACGGGCGAGGCTCTCGATCCCGCGGAGCTTCCCGATACCATGGACCGACTGGAGGGGGTGGTTGCCGCGGCTGTCCAGCGATTCGGCGGTCAGGTCGAGAGGGACGACCGCGGCGGATGGCAGGCCTTCTTCGGCTATCCGCGGGCTCACGAGGATGATGCGCGCCGCGCCGTCTCCGCCGCCCTGGAGCTGGCGTCCACGATCGCAGGAGCCGGCCTGGGGGGCAGGATCGGGCTCTCCACCGGGCCGCTGACCGTGGTCCGCGGCTCTGATCTCTCGGGCCGCGAGCGCGTCCTGGGGGATGCGTCGGGGATCGCCGCGGCGCTGCGTCGCCTGGCCGCACCGGGGTCGGTGCTCGTCGGCGCCGAGACCGGCCGCCGCGTCGAAGGCTTCTTCGCGCTCGAGGAGCTCTCTCCCTTGACGCCGTCCGGAGGCTCGGGGCCTCTGCGCGTCTACCGGGCACGGGCCGGCAGCGGCGTCCACAACCGGGTCCATGCGGCCGGCCAATTGACGCCGCTGGTCGGTCGCGATCAGGAGATGGGGATCCTGCTCGAACGCTGGGACCTCGCGCAGGAAGGGCGCGGACAGGTGATCCTTCTCGCCGGCGAAGCCGGCCTCGGCAAATCGCGCCTGGTCTGGGAGCTCCGCCAGCGCATCGGCTCCGGCGCCACCTGGCTGGAAGGCCACGCTTCGCCCTTCTACCGGGACAGCGCCTTGTATCCGATCCTTCAGTGGCTGGATCAATGGATCGGGGTCGAGCGGCACGACGCACCAGAGATTCGTCTGGCCCGCCTGGAGAAAAGGCTCGCAACCTATCGGATTCCTCCCGAGGAGACCCTTCCCCTGATCGCCTCCCTGCTGCATCTGCCGACGGGCGACCGCTGGCCGCTGCCGCTGATGACCCCGGACGTCCAGCGCCGCAGAGCTCTCGAAACGCTTCTCGAATTGATCATGGCCACGGCCGAGCGCCAGCCGCTCCTTGTCTTCGTCGAGGACCTCCACTGGGTCGATCCTTCGAGCCTCGAATTGCTCGGCCGGCTGATCGAACAGGCGGGCGCGCTTCCTCTCCTCCTCCTCGTCACCTTCCGTCCCGAGGTACGGATCCCCTGGGAGGAAAGGTCCCACGTCACCCGCCTCACCCTCGGGCCGCTGAGCCGCAAGCAGATTGCCGGGATGGTCGAACAGATCATCGCGGGGCGCGCGCTGAATTCGAAGGCACACGAGCAGATCGCTCTCCGCACCGACGGAGTGCCTCTCTTCGTCGAGGAGCTGACGAAAATGCTCCTCGAGTTGGAAGGCACGCCGGACGACCAGAGACCGCGCGAGATCCCCGACTCGCTCGAGGGGTGGTTGGGAGCCCGCCTGGACCGGCTCGAGACGGCCCGGCAGGTGGCCCAACTCGCGGCCGTTCTGGGCCGGGACTTCTCGCAGGAGATCCTGCACGCCGTGGCACCTTGGGATGCCGAGAGCCTCCAGCGGGAGCTCGATCGTCTGGTCGCGGCGGAGATTCTCTACCGCCAGGGTTTCCCGCCACGCTGCCGGTACCGGTTCAAGCACGCCCTCCTTCAGGACGCAGCCTACGCCTCGCTGATGCCGACCGAACGGCAGCGGCATCACCGGCGGGTCGCGGAGTTCCTGCGCGACCGCTTCCCGGAGGTCGCCGAAAGCCAGTCGGAGCTGCTGGCCCACCACCTCACCGAAGCCGGCCTGCTCGACCAGGCCATCCCTGCCTGGCAGCAGGCGGGCGCAGTGGCCCTTCGAGCCTCGGCCGGCGCCGAAGCCAGCAGCCATATCCAACGGGCGCTCGCCCTGCTGGCGCAGACGCCGGAGTCGCCCGGGCGAGACCTGCGGGAGATCGCGCTGCAGGTCGCTCTGGGGGTGGCCGAGGCAACCCGCCGGAGCTACGCGGTTCCCGAGGTGCGGACCGCCTACCTCCGCGCCTGGGACCTGTGCAGCCGGACCGGCTCCGACTCCCATGCGTTCCCGGTTCTACGCGGGTTGTTCGTGCACTACATGATCACCGGCCAGATGCGCTCTGCCCTTCACGTCTCGGAGCAGACCCTCGAGCTGGCCCGGCACGACGGAAGCCCGCACCTCCTTCTGATCAGTCATCAAGCCCTGGGCTTCACTCGCTTGTGGCTGGGGGATTTCGCCGCGGCGCGGGAGCACCTCGCGACGGCGTTGAGCTTCGGAGAGGTGGAGAGCCCGGAGGCCAACCTCCTGCTGCCGGGAGCCGGCAATCCGCTGCTGGAAGCCCGGTGCAATCTCGCCACCTTGCTCTGGTTCCAAGGCGAGCCCGACACCGCCCTCGCGATGCTCGAAGAAGCTGTCGCCCAGGCGCAGAGCCGCTCCCTGCCGTACACCTACGGATTTCTCCTCCTTTTTCTGAGCGAGATGCACCTCTGGCGGGGAGAGGGCGAGGCGGCCGGGAGGCACGCCCGGGAGATCGAGCGCCTGGCGGACGAGCACGGATTCCATCATTACCGCCTCATGTCGATGTTCCTGCGCGGCTGCGCGACCACCATGGAGGAGGGCGGTACCGCCGGCACTCGCGACGAGATGCGCGCCTCGATCGCCGAGAGGCTCGCCTTCGGCGGCAGGGTGAACGTCCCCTCTCACGCCGCGCTCCTGGCGCACAGGCTCTTGCAGGATGGCCCTCTCGACGAATGCGCCGCGGCTCTCGACACCGGCTTCCGCATCAGCGAAGAGGGGGAGCAGCACTACGCGACCGCGGAGCTCCTGCGCCTCCGCGGCGAGCTGCTGCTCCGGCAGGGAGCTCCGCCCGGCGAAGCCGAAGACGTCCTCCGCGAGGCTCTCGGCCTCGCCCGCCGGCAGGGCACGAAGTCGCTGGAGCTGCGCGCCGCCACCAGCTTGGCCCGCCTGTGGGCCGGCCAGGGGCGCCGGGACGAGGCGCGCGACCTCCTGGCCGGCATCTACGGATGGTTTACCGAAGGGTTCGATACCGGCGACCTCTGCGCCGCCCGTGATCTGCTGACCGCGCTATAATTTCAGCATCGTGACAAACGAGCCGACCGAGGCGCGCGTGAGCTCGTCCCATCTCGGGCACTACCGGCTTGGGGAGCGGATCGGGGCCGGAGGCATGGGTGTGGTCTATCGAGCCCATGACGAGCTCCTCGACCGCTGGGTGGCGATCAAGATCATTCCGCCGAACAAGCGCAAGGACCTCGTCCGGCGCGAGCGCTTGCGGCGGGAGGCCCGGGCCAGCGCCCGCCTCACCCATCCGGCGATCGTCAAGATCTTCGACCTCATCGTCTCCGCGGAGGCCGACGCCATCGTCATGGAGCTGGTCGAAGGGGTGTCGCTCGCCCAGATGCTGCGCGACGGCCCCCTCGACCTCCCCCGCGCGTTCTCGCTCGCCCGCGAGATCGCCGAGGCCCTGGACGAGGCGCACACCCAGGGCATCGTCCATCGCGACCTCAAGACGGAGAACGTGGTCCTGACGCCGGCGGGGCACCCCAAGATCCTCGACTTCGGGATCGCCAAGCAGGCGGAGGACTTCGAAGCGTCTCTGACCGTGGAGGGACGGGTGCTCGGCACCTGCCGCGCCATGGCTCCCGAGCAGGCCGAGGGGCGCGAGGTGGACCATCGCGCCGACCTCTTCTCGTTCGGCACCCTCCTCTACGAGGTGCTGACCGGCCACTCTCCTTTTCTCGACCGCAGCGCCGCCGCCACCCTGCGGCGCGTCTGCACCCAACGGCAGGCGCCGATGCGGGCGATCAATCCGTGGATTCCACCCGAGCTGTCCGACCTGGTGGACCATCTGCTGGAGAAGGAGCCCGCCAACCGGCCGCGTACCGCCCGCGAGGTGGCGTCGCGGCTGGCGCGGATCGCCGCGGAGGCCCAGCTCGCATTCGCTCAGGATTCGGGCTCCTGGTCGATCAGCGGCGACACCACCCTGGACGACATCCATCCGGCCACGGCCGTCCTGCCCGCGCCGGCGCCCCCTCAATGGCCGGCCTTGCCGCCTCCCAGCTCAGCGACCGCCGAGCGATGCCAGGTGACGGTCCTGCTCTGTGCGCCCGTCCATCCCGACGGCCAGCCGCTGGACCCGGAGGAGATGCTCGGCGGGATGCGCGAGATGCACGCGGCAATGAGCCGGGTCGTCGAGCGCTTCGGAGGCCACCTCGGTCCCGCGCGCGACTTCGGCTGGCCGGTCTACTTCGGCTATCCGCGCGCTCACGAGGACGACCCCTGCCGGGCTGCGCGCGCGGCGCTCTGCATCGTCGAAGAGGCGCGCGCCATCTGCCCGGCCACCGGGGCCGTGATCGCGGACCTGTGCGTCGGCGTCCACACCGGGCCCATGATCATGGCCCGCGCCGGCAATGACCCGGTGGCCCTCGGCGATGCGCCGAACATCGCGGCCCTCATCCTGAGCTTCGCGCCGCCGGGAGCCGTGCTGCTGAGCCAGACCACCTGGCGGCTGATCGAAGGGTTTTTCGACGGCGAGGAGCTGAGCGCTCCGCTCCTGCTGGGAGGCCGCTCCACGCCTCTCTACCGGGTGACCGCCGACCGCGGCGTCCGCAGCCGCTTCGATGCGGGCAGGGCCCTGGCCCCGCTGGTCGCCCGGGAGCGGGAGCTCGGGCTGCTCCTGGAGCACTGGGAGCATGCCCGGGAAGGGAGCGGCCGGACGGTGCTGTTGAGCGGCGAGGCGGGGATCGGCAAATCGCGCCTGGTCTGGGAGCTCAAGCAGCGGATCGCCGGCGAGGCCGGGACGTGGCTGGAAGGGTACGCCACTCCCGATCAGCAACAGAGCCCTCTCCATCCTGTCCAACAGATCCTCCATCAGCTTCTCGAAGCCGACCCCGCCGCGGTCGACCCGGCGACCGCCTCGGTCTCGAGCTCGGCGGCGCAGCGCCGCAAGACACTGGAGGCGATCGTCTCCGCGCTGCTCGCGGCGGCCGACCGGCGGCCTCTGCCGATCCTCATCGAGGACCTCCACTGGGCCGATCCTTCGACGCTGGAGCTGCTGGACCTCTTGATCCAGCATCTGGCGAGCGCGCCGATCCTCCTCCTGCTGACCACCCGTCCGGAGCTCCAGCCGGTCTGGGAGGTGCGCTCGTTCCTGACCCGCCTGACCCTCGCCCCTCTGACCCGCGCGCAGGTCCATCTGCTGATCGAGCGGCTGACCGCCGGCCGCGCGATCGAGCCGCGGTGGATGGAGCAGATCGCCGCGCGCACCGACGGCCTGCCCCTGTTCGTCGAGGAGCTGACCAAGAGGGTGCTGGAGTCGGGGCTGGCGGTCGATTCGAGCCTTCCCCCCTCCCTGGAGGGCTGGTTGCGGGCGCGCCTCGACCGCCTGGACGCGGCCCGCGAGCTCGCGCAGATCGCCTCGGCCATCGGCCGGGAGCTCTCCTGGGATCTGCTGCGCGAGGTGGCGCAATGGGACGAGGCCGAGCTCACCCGTGGGCTGGAGCGGCTGGTAGAAGCGGAGATCCTCCACCGCCGCGGCCTGCATCCGAACAGCCGCTATCGCTTCAAGCACTCCCTTCTCCAGGATGCGGCCTACGCCTCCCTGCTCCGCACCGACCGGCAGAAGCTCCACCGGCGGATCGCGCACGTCCTGGAGAGCCGCTTCGCCGATCTGGCCGGCGGCCGTCCGGAGCTGGTCGCCCATCACTGCACCGAGGCGGGGCTCTTCGAGCCGGCGTCCCTCTGGTGGCAGCGGGCCGGCGAGCAGGCGATCCGCGCCTCGGAGTTCCGCGAGGCGCTCGACGACCTCGATAAGTCGCTCGCCGCGCTGCGCAGGCAGCCGGAGGGCCGCGAGCGCGACGAACGGGAGATCGCCATCCAGGTCGCCTACGGGACCGCCGCCGCCGCGTTGCGGAGCTATGGCATGCCGGAGGTCAAGCAGGCCTTCACCCGCGCCTGGACGCTCTACCGGAGCCTGGGCGAGACGCCGCTCGACTTTTCGGTCCTGCGCGGCCTGTTCCTCCACGCGCTGATCGGCGGCGACATGGCGGCGGCCCGGGAGACGGCGCTGCGCACCCTCGCCGTGGCCCGGCAGGAGAGAGAGCCCTCCCTGCTCGTCATGGCCCACCAGGCCATGGGTTTCGTCCGGCTGCTCCGGGGCGACCCGATCGGGGCGCGGGCGCACCTGGAGCACTCGCTGGCGTGTGGCGA
>DATFPH010000078.1:0-13465 GCA_035264905.1 Thermoanaerobaculia bacterium | reverse complement strand
CTGCGTGCACGAGCTGTTCGAACGGCAGGCAGAGCACATCCCCGGCGAGCCCGCGGTCCGCTTCCGGGACGAGACGCTGACGTTCCACGAGCTGGCGCGCCGGGCGGACCTCCTGGCGCACCACCTGCGCGGCCGAGGTGTAGGACCTGACGTGCCGGTGGCGCTCTGCCTGGAGCGCTCCCCCGACCTGATCGCCGCCGTCTTCGGCATCCTGAAGGCCGGCGGCGCTTTCGTGCCGATCGATCCCGCGACCCCGCTGCGGAGGATCGAGCTGCTGCTGGAGGATTGCGGCGCACCCCTGCTGGTGACCCAGGAGAGCCTCCTCTCCCGCCTCCCCGCCGCCTGGCAGGGCGAGCGCACAGTCTGCCTCGACCGCGATCGAGAGGCGATCGCCCGCTCCGGAGACGACGCGCCTCTCCCCGACGTTGCCCCGGAGAACCTCTGCTATGTGATCTACACCTCCGGCTCAACCGGCCGGCCCAAGGGGGTGCAGATCCAGCACGCCTCGGTGGTCAACCTGGCCTTCGCGCTGCGCCAGACGGTCTACGAAGGGCTCCCCT
This sequence comes from Thermoanaerobaculia bacterium, assembly GCA_035264905.1. Classification (GTDB taxonomy): domain Bacteria; phylum Acidobacteriota; class Thermoanaerobaculia; order Multivoradales; family UBA5704; genus UBA5704. The sequence continues at coordinate 12,905 of DATFPH010000078.1, read as the reverse complement.
CCGGGCTGCGGGTCGCGGTCAACGCGCCCCTCGCCTTCGACGGCTCGATCAAGCAGGTGATCCAGATCCTGTTCGGCGACTGCCTGGTGCTCCTGCCGGACGATCTGCGCCTCGATCCCGAGGCTTTGCCCGCCTACCTGGAAGAGCAGGCCGTGGACGTCCTCGACTGCACGCCGTCGCAGCTCCGGCTCTTCCTGGGCGACGCCGGGGAGATGCGGGCGGACGCACCCTTCGCGGTCCTGGTCGGCGGCGAAGCCCTGGACGCGCCCACCTGGAAGACTCTCGTCGAGGAGCCGCGGGTGCGCTTCTGGAACGTCTACGGCCCCACCGAGTGCACGGTGGACACCACGGTCTGCCCGGTCTCGGCGGGGCCTGTTTCGATCGGACGCCCCGTCCCCGGAGCCGTCGTGTCGATCCTCGATCCGGACCTCCGGCCGGTGCCGGCCGGCGTGGTCGGCCAGCTCCACGTCGCGGGAGCCGGCCTCGCCCGCGGCTATCTCGGCCGCCCCGACCTCACCGCCGAAAAGTTCCTGCCCGATCCTTGCGCCGCCCGGCGCGGTGAGCCCGGCGCGCGCCTCTACGCCACCGGCGACCTCGCGCGCTGGCAGTCGGACGGCCGCATCGATCTCCGTGGCCGGGCCGACCACCAGGTGAAGATCCGCGGCTTTCGCATCGAGCTTGGAGAGATCGAGGCCGTGCTGATCAGCCATTCCGACGTCCAAGAAGCCGCCGTCCTCGCCCTGGATGAGACGCCTGGCGACCGCCGCCTCATCGCCTGGATTCATCCTCATCCAAGCTCCGATCTCCGGGCCTTCCTGCGCGACCGCCTGCCGGCTCCGATGATCCCGTCCGAGATCGTGCCGCGCGCCGAGCCGCTCCCCAAGACCCCCAGCGGCAAGATCGACCGGCAGGCCCTCCTGCGGCTCGTGCCGCGCGAGCGGGGAGGCGCGAAGGACTACGTCGCCCCCCGCGATCCGCTCGAAGAGCAGCTCGCGGCCCTCTGGTCGGAGCTGCTGCGCGTCGAGCGCGTCAGCCTCTACGACAACTTCTTCGACCTGGGCGGCCATTCGCTCCTCGCCACCCGGCTCGCCGTGCGCATCCGGCACGACTTGGGCGTCGACCTCTCGCTGCGCACCCTCTTCGAGACCGCGAACCTGGGGGATCTGGCGAAGGCGATCCTGCTCCAGCTCCTCCACGAATCCGGAGAAGACCCGGAGAGCCTCCTCGCGGAGGTCGGCACAATGAGCGAGGAGGAGGCGCAGGCGCTGCTGGGAGATCGTTGACTCCGTCAACCGATCGCAGGATACTGGCCTTCATGGAACAGATCCCCGTCGACCGCACCATCGAGATCGTCCGTGGCTTCAACCGCTTCTACACCCGGAAGATCGGCGTCCTGCGCGAAGGCCATCTGGACAGCCCCTTCTCGCTGACCGAGGTGCGCGTGCTGTACGAGCTCGCTCACCGGGAGTCTCCGGCCGCGGCCGAGCTCGCCCAGGATCTCGGGCTCGATCCGGGCTACCTGAGCCGGATGCTCTCCAGATTCGAGCGGCGCGGGCTGATCGAGCGCAAGCCGTCCGCGCAGGACGCCCGGCGGAGCCTCCTGTCGCTGACCGCGCAGGGCCGCGCGACGTTCGCGCCGCTCGACGCCAAGGCCCGGGAGGACATCGAGCGGATGCTGGGCGGGCTCGCCCCGGACTCCCGCAGCCGTCTGGTCACGGCCATGCGGTCGATCGAGACTGTCCTCGGAGCGCCGGCCGAAGGACCGGAGCCCTATCTGGTGCGGAGCCACCGGCCGGGCGACATGGGCTGGGTGGTTCACCGCCATGGCGTGCTGTATGCCCAGGAGTACGGCTGGGACGAGCGGTTCGAGGCGCTGGTCGCGCGCATCGTGGCGGATTTCATCCAGCACGAGGACCCGGCGAAGGAGCGCTGCTGGATCGCCGAGAGACACGGCGAGATCGCCGGCTCCGTGTTCCTCGTCAAGAAATCGAAGACGGTCGCCAAGCTGCGCCTGCTGCTGGTCGAGCCCAGCGCGCGCGGGCTCGGCATCGGCTCGCGCCTGGTCGGAGAGTGCGAGCGCTTCGCCCGCCAGGCCGGCTATCGGAAGATCATCCTGTGGACGAACAACGTTCTCAAGGACGCCCGGCGCATCTATGAACGAGCCGGGTACCGCCTGGTCCACGAAGAGCCGCACCAGCAGTTCGGAGAGGGGCTGATCGGCGAGACCTGGGAGCTCGCGCTGTGAGCGCCACGGTCGACGTCCCGCTCCCCGGCTCCTCCCTGGAGCACCTCGAGCGCCGGGGCACCTGGCTGGTGGCGACGCTCTCCGCGGCGGAGATCGGCCGGGTCCAGCTCCTCTTCTTCAACGGCGAGGCGCATGGCAACGTCGCCTCGCTTCCGCTCGCGCTCGCCGCGGGCACGCTCGACTCGCCCGAGGGCTCTCTCGGCTCCCATATTCCGATGCCGTTTCCGCGCGAGGGCGCGGTCGAGCTCCATCTGCGAGGCGCGCAGGGGGAGCTCCTGACCATCGTGGGCCAGTCGCTGACGGTCCGTCCTGTCGAGCCGAGCCCCGCGGTCGTGACTCTGGGCCGGCTTCCCGGAGGTTTGCGTTAAACTACCGGGAGGCCCAATCCGCCAGAAAGTGATCTCCCATGCAAGTCGCAGATATCGAGGACATCGTCGCGCTCTCCCTTCTCCAGCAGGAGATGCTGTTCCATGCCGTTCAGCATCCCAAGGATGACGTCCACGTCGTCCAGCTCTGTGTCTCCCTCTCCGGTCCCTTGAGCCTGCCCGCTCTCGAAGCCGCCTGGGACCGGATGGCCGCCCGGCATCCCGCCTTGCGCACGTCGTTCCGACCGTGGAAGGTGCCGGCCCAGCTGGTGCAACGCCGGGTGAAGCTGCCGTTCGCGGTCCACGAGCGCAGGCAGGATCCGGAGATCGCCTCGTTCCTGGAGGAGGACCGGGCGCGCGGATTCGATCCCGCCGCGGGACCGCTGATCCGGCTCTCGGTGCTGCGGACCGCTCCCGACGAGCATCTGCTGGTCTGGACGCATCACCGCCTGGCCCTGGATAGCTGGTCGGCGACTCTGCTCGTCCGGCAGGTCCTCGCCGCCTATCGCGAGGGGGCCGACCCGGAGGGCTCCCCGTCTCCCCGCAAATACCGCGACTACGTCGACTGGCAGCGCCAGCAGGATGCCACCGAGGCCGAGCGCTTCTGGCGGCGCGAGCTCGCCGGGCTGAGCGCTCCGCCCCCACTGGGCTCGCCCGAGCCCCTCGCCGGCAGGACCGGCTGGGAAGAGGTGACCGTGCGCCTCGCGGCCCCCGTGACCGCGGCTCTCCTGGCCCTGAGCGCCGAGCGGGAGCTCTCGCTGGAGACGCTGGCGCTGGGAGCCTGGGCCCTCGTCCTCAGCCGGCGCACCGGCCAAGGTCAGGTGCTCTTCGGCATCACGGCCCCGGGACGGCCGGCGGCGCTCCCCGAGGCGGAGTCCATCGTCGGACGTTTCGCCAACACGCTGCCGCTGCGCGTGACGGTGGCGCCGAAGGCTCCGCTCCTCCCCTGGCTGCGCGGGCTGAAGGACCGCCGCGATGCCGTCCGGCCGTACGAGCACGTCCCCCTCTCCCGGATCGCAGAGTGGAGCGGACTGCCGCCCGGCACCCCGCTGCTGCAGAGCCGGCTGGCGGTCGAGAGCTTCCCCGTATCGATCGAGCCCGGATCGAACGGGACGGGGATTGGGATCAGGGAGATCCAGTGGATCGAGGCCTCCGCCGAGCCGCTCACCGTGTTCGTGCGGCCCGGGGCGGAGCTGGTGATCGCGATGGCCTACCAGCGGGCCTTCTTCGAGGAGTCGGAGATCCTGGGTCTGCAGGAAGAGCTGCGCGGCCTCCTGGAGATCTTCGCCGCCGACCCCCGGAAGCGCCTGTCCGAGATCGTGGCGGCCGCTGCCGATCTCCAGCCCGGCCAGGAGACCCGCCGGCTCGACAAGATCGCACAGATCGTCCAGCGGCGCACCATCGCAACGCACGAGCCCGAGGCGCCCCCCAAGGCCAAGAAAGAGCTCGGCGGGCACGAGATCGTCCGGGTGTCGCGCGACCAGCCGCTGCTCGCGACCTTCTATCAGGAGTGGGCGCTGCAGCTCGACGGTGTGACGAGAAACAGCATCCCGCTCTCCCTCCGCATCGCGGGCGCGGTCGACCTCACCGCGCTCCGCCGCACCCTGATGGAGATCGCGCGCCGCCATGAATCGCTGCGGACGAGCTTCCGCCTGGAAGGCGGCGAGGCGTACCTCGTTCTCGCGCCTCCGGCCGAGGTGCCCCTCCCGACGATCGATCTGTCGGCGCTCCCTGTGGAGCGCAAGGCGGAACGCATGCGCCGGCTGATGTCCGAGCACGCGTGCAAAGAATTCGACATGGCCCGGGGGCCCTTGTTCATCGCCCGGCTCCTGCGTCTCGGCAGCCAGGAGAACGTGCTGCTCCTGAACACCCACCATCTCATCTCGGACGGCTGGTCGATCCAGGTGCTCCAGCGCGAGCTGATGGTCCTCTACGCGGCGTTCGCTCAGGGACGGCCGTCCCCGCTCGATCCCCTGCCGATCCAGCTCGCAGACTTCGCCTACTGGCAGCGCCGGGTGTTTGCCGGCGAGGCTCTCGCCGCCCAGCTCGCCTGGTGGCGCGACGCCCTGGCGAACCTGCCGCCGCCGCCCGGGCTTCCGATCGACAAGCCGCGTCCCGAATCTCTGGGACTGCGCGTGCTGGAAGCCGCCGCCGTGCTCCCGCCAGGGCCGACGAAGTCTCTCAAAGAGCTCTCGCAGACCACGCGGAGCTCGCTGCCGATGGTCCTCCTCGCCGCGGTCAACGCGCTGCTGCATGCCTACAACGGGCAAGAGGATCTCATCCTGTCCCTGATCTTCGCGGCCCGGAACCGCCCGGAGCTCTCCAACCAGATCGGCCTCTTCATGAACACCGTGCCGCTGCGGGTCAACCTCTCCGGCAACCCGTCGTTCCGCCAGCTGACGGAGCGGGTGCGCGACTCGACGATCGACGCCTACGCCCACCAGGACGTGCCGTTCCCCCGGCTGCTCGCGGAGCTGTTCCCAGGCCGCAAGCTCACCCGGACCATCCTTTCCGGAGTCTGTTTCAACATGCTGAGCTTCAACGACCCCGGTGCGACGGCGGGCCCGCCGCCGCCGGGCGGGCTCACCGTACAGATTCTCGGGGGAGAGGACGCCGAGGCGAAGCACGACCTGGTCGTCTCCAGCTCCGAGCTGGGAGGCTCGCTGCGCTTCGAGCTGGGAGGAGCGGCCGACCTCTTCACGCCCGAGCGCCTGGCCATGATGACCCGGGACTTCGAGGCCCTGCTCACCTACGTCGCGAACGATCCCGAGGTCTCGCTGGCGCGGCTGCGGCAGAGCGTGCAGAACAGGGAATGGGAGGCGCTCCTGGTGTAGGAGCGCCTCCCGAAGACGGAGGTCAATCCAGCGTCAGAACGATCTTTCCGAAGCTCTCGTTGGATTCCATCCGCTCGTGCGCCGCGGCCACCTGCTCGAACGGAAAGACCGAATCGATCACCGGCCGCAGCCGGCCCGCCACCAGGAGCGGCAGCCAGCGCTCCTGGAACTTGCGGGTGATCGCCCGCTTGTCCTCGATCGATCGGGGGCGCATGGCCGACCCCTTGATCTGGAGCCGCCGCAGCACCACGGGCAGGAGGTCGATGTCTCCCTGCCAACCGCTCAGGAGACCGACCACGACGAGGCGCCCGCCATCCTTGAGAATGGTCAGATTGCGGGACAGGTACTCGATCCCGATGAAGTCCTCGACCACGTCGACGCCGGCGCCCCCAGTCGCCCGCCGGATCTCCTCGACGAAGTCCTGGGTCTTCCGGTTGATCCCGACGACCTCGACCGGGCCGCCGAGCTCGCGGCAGCGGGCGAGCTTCTCGTCCGAGCCGGCGGTGCAGAAGATCCGGGCGGCTCCCGCCTCGCGCGCGAGCTGGATGCAGGCCGTGCCCACGCCGCTCGCCGCGGCATGGATGAGCACCGACTGCCCCGCGGCCAGCTCCCCCAGCTCGAAAAGCGTCGTATCGGCCGTGTAGAAGACCTCCGGGACCGACGCGGCGTCGACCCACGACCAGCCCTCGGGGACCGGGACCGCCATGCCGGCGTCCAGCAGGCAGTGCTCGGCATAGCCGCCGCTCCCCACGATGCCGAGGACCCCCTGCCCCTTCCGGAACCCTTCCACACCGTCTCCCCAGGCCTCGACCTCTCCCGCGATCTCGACGCCGAGGATGGCGGATTCGCCCGGAGGCGGTGAGTACTCGCCGTCGCGCTGCAACAGGTCGGCCCGGTTGAGGGCCGACGCCCGCACCCGCACCAGGAGCTGCCCCGGCCCGGGCTCGGGCCGCGCAATCTCGGCGATCTTCAAGACCTCGGGGCCACCATGGCCGTCACAGACCACGGCTCTCATCATCTGATCTCTCGACATCTGATCAATAGTTGGCATCGTCCTCCAGCCCATGCTCCCGCGTCGGGAGAAGAAAAGACCGCCGGAAGGTCAGGAAGACGGTGCCATCCGCCTTGACGCCCCGGGTGTCGCACGTCACCACCCCCTGGTGCGGCCGCGATTGCGAGAGCCGCTTCTCCACGTACTCGCTCTCGGCGTAGAGCGTGTCGCCGACGAACACCGGCGCCAGCAGGCGGATGTTGTCCCAGCCGAGGTTGGCCAGGCCCTTCGCGCTCGTGCTCTGCACGCTCATGCCGGCGACGATCGAGAGAGTGACGAGGGAAGAGACCAGAGGCTTTTTCCACTCCGTCTTCTCGCAGTAGGCCGCGTCGATGTGCAGCGGATGGAAGTTCAGAGACAGCAGCGATTGCCAGAGGTTGTCGGCCTCGGTGATCGTGCGGCCCGGCCGGTGCTCGACGATCGCACCGATCACCACGTCTTCGAAAAACAGGCCGCGCGACTCGCGCCAGCGGCCTTCCCCCACTTTCTTGTAGGCTGGAATCCGGTCCATGCGCCTCCTTTCGCTCAGGCCCGGACCAGCCGCAGCCGCCGCTGCGCGGCCTCGATCCGCTCGCTCCGGGCCAGCAGCCGGCGCGCCGCCAGCAACATCGGCGGGCCGATCATCTGGCCGTCGAGGACCGCGATCTGGCCGGCGCTCTTCTCGACCGCGGCGACCACGCGGCGGGCGCGGTCCACCGCCTCCGGCTCGGGAGCATACACCTCGTTGATGATCGGGATCTGCCGGGGGTGGACGGCCACGCGGCCGAGGAACCCGATCGCCCGGGACTTCTTGGTTTCGGCGCGCAGCCCCTCCTCGTTGCCGATCTCGAAATAGGGCGAGTCCATGGCGGGGATGCCGGCCCGCGAGGCTGCCACCAGGATGCGCGAGCGCGCGTAGAACAGGTGCTCCCAGTCCATGCTGATCCCGAGCTCGGTCGAGAAGTCGGCGCCGCCGAAGACCAGACACCGGACCCGCGGCGAAGCCGCGGCGATCTCTTCGACCGCGTAGAGCCCCGCGGCGGTCTCGATGAGCACCAGGAAGAAGGCGGAGGCCAACCGCTCGCCCAGGATCTCCTCGAGGATGAGGATCTCCTGAGCCGAGCCCACCTTGGGCAGGAAGAGAGCGTCCGGACAGGCGCCGCTTTCGAGCAGGGCAAGGACGTCGCGGAGACCGTCGGGAGTCCGCAGGCTGTTGATGCGCACGGCCCGGACCACACCGTCCGAGGCCCGGTTCGTGAGGAAGGGGATCCCGAGACGGCGCGCTTCCTCCTTGGAGACCGCCGGAACGGAGTCCTCGAAGTCGATCGTGGCGATGTCCGCACCCACCTCCCAGGCCCTCTCATACCGCTGCACGTGCAGGGCGCACGTCATCAGCATGCTCCGGCAGAGGAGCTGCTCCGGCAGCGTGCCCCCTTTCATACGGCGACCGCCGCTCGGTATTGCCCGACCAGCTCCTCCACGACGTCGCAGAATCGCGTGATGTCCTCAGGATTGTTGTCGGCGCGGATCATCACCCGCAGCCCCGCCTTGCCTCTCTCCACGATGGGAAAGAACACGGGCGAGGTGTAGAAGCCGCGGCGGAAGATCTCTCCGGAGACCTCCGACGCCTTCTCCTCGTCGCCGACGACGACCAGGCGGATGGTGAAAGGATCGCCGCTGTTTTCCGTCGGGATCCGGCTGTCGAAGAGCTCCAGGTTGCGCAACATCCTGGTCTGGAGCTCCCGGAGCTCCGGCGACTGATGGATGCGGATCGACGCCATGTCCGCGCCCATCGCCGCCGTGCTGAGCTTCTGCGACCAGGCGAGCGGTCCGCCCCAACGGATCACCATGTCCTCGTGCCGGCGCGAGCCCAGCAGGATCACCGCGCCGCTCCCGCCGTACCCCTTGCACAGAGAAACCACGATCACGGTCAGCGGGTTGAGCTCGTCGGGCATCACCGAGCGCACGTACCCTTCGCCGTTCTCTCCATAGATCGACAGCGAGTGGGAGTCGTCGAAGTAGAGGAACAGCCCATAGCGGTCCTGCAGCTCCATCAGCTCCCGCACCGGAGCGGCCCCGCCGAGCGAGTACACGCCGTCGGCGACGTAGGCCACCCGCGGGTACTTCTTGCAGGCGTCCTCGATGAAATTGACGTCGTTGTGCGGGGAGGTGAGCACCAGGGTCTCGTCCCCACAGATGGGTTTGATCAGATTCATCGAAAAGTGGCAGAACTTGTCGAAGATCATCACCGGAGGCTTGCCGTCCGGCGCCAGATGGCCGGACGCGATGAGCGGCAACACTCCGGAGGTCGCCGCCCCCGCCGTGGCCGCGCCGAGGCACCGCGCCCGCCACAGCTTCTCCCATTCCGCCTCCAGCTCGTCGAGCATCGTCAGGCGCATGCGGACCCGCGAGATCGGCACGTCGAGCACCCGTTCGCTGCGCAGCGCGTCGATGGCTCCATCCAGCACGGCCGGATGTCCGTGCAGCCCCAGATACGAGCAGGACGAAAGATTGATGAACTCGAAGCCATCCTCCAGTAAGAGGCGGTCGTTGTGCCCCACCCGAATCGACAGATCGATCAGATGATGCTCCCGGGCCTTGTCCCAGGCCGGATCGCCCAGGCCGATGGCCTTCTGGTTATTCCGAAAACGGTGAAGCGGGTATTCCATGAAATCCTCCTTACAGATGAGACACAAGACAGCACTCACTCCTTATAGTGCTGCGAGATCCCCCGGAAGGACACAAGCCAAGGTAAAAAGGGCCGGACGCCCAGAACAATGCGTACATACCAGGCCGCCACCATCTCCGGTGGCGGCTTGAAGCTTCCAGCGGGGGATGCCCCAGGGCCGGGCTCGCCCCCGAGGCTGCGGCTCGGTCAGCCTGCTCAGCGCGCTCCGGCCGCCAACGCCATCTCGACAGCCGGTGAGGCGGCTGCGCTCCGGATGCGTGCCGGATATCGCAACGTCTCGAGGGGACGCACGATGCTCTGGAGCGCGATTCCCTGCTCGAGGGCGAGCAGCACGCCCGCGGCTTCGGCATAGCTGCCGACGTCGATCACGTTCTCGAGCCTCAGCTCCTGGCGGGTTACGGAGAGGATGGTCTCGTTGTCGCGGACCGCGATCGTGGGAATCCCGTAGCGCGCTGCGAAGAGCGTGGGAATGCCGCCGAGGCAGCTCGCCGGAGCGACCACTGCCACGACGTTGTTGAGATTGATGACGTCGCGGACCCGCGTCCCAGGGCGCGGTGCGATGTGGGGAGCCCTGGCCAGCCCCATCAGGACGCACGCGAGACCGCTCAGCGAGGTGAACTCCCCCGCTCCCCGCGCGTCCACGATCGGCGACTCCAGAGCGAGATCCTTCACATTCTGCAACGGAGCGTGCGCGGCCGGGACGCGGTACCGGTTGACAATGAAATGAGAAATGATCGCTTCGACGCCACCGACCGGGTTCGGCGCCTGCCCGGCAAAGTGCAAGGCGTAGTCGTCGAAAGGCAGATCCTGGACGTTCGTGGTGACCGCGATCGCGTGCACTCCCCGCGCCAGGAGCGACTCGCAGGCCTGGGACAGCACCTCCGGATGATCCACGGTTCCGACGAAGGCGCCGGACTCGTTCTTCACGCAGCGCGAGCCGATCGGACGGTCGGTGACCACGCAGTGCTGGATGTCCACCCCATGGACCGCGCGCACGGCGTTGACGACGTTGAAAGCGAGATCGAGGCGCGCATCGCTCGACTTTTCAATGATCACTCCAATGGAGTTGGCGTGCGGAACGTACAGATCGATCTTCCCGCGGCAGAGGAGATCGATGCAATATCCTTCCGTATACAGGACGTTGTCGCTGATCTGCGCGAAATCGGACGCGTTCACTGCATTGGGATTGGTGACCAGGTAGTCGACTGTCGAAGACAGCAAGCGGGTCACGGGGGCGGCGTCGCCCGCGTAACCGCCGATGCTGCAACCGATACCGGTCGGGATGATACTGATCGCGACCGATCTGCCCGGATGGAACCGGTCCTCCACGCTGTCGCGGAATTCCCCGATTTTTTCGCTGTCCACCGTTGCCTCGACGACGACTTCCTCCGGGGTGATCTGCCCGACGTACCAGCGTAGAGCATGTCCCTGCGTCGCTTCCTCAGCAACTTCAGGAATGCCATGCGGCAATGTCACCTTCGACCTGTCGAATCTAAGCTGCTTGTTTTCTATCATTTCATCGCTCCCCGTAGTAGACGAATATAGAGATGACAGGATACACGGGTCCCGCCCGAAGTTCCAGCGCTCAAACGCGCCAACGCAGACGCGCCCGGCACTGCCGTGCCGGGCGGTTCAAAATTAAAGACGAAACCTTGGGAGGAAAACCCTCACAGGCCGCTCAGCGGCTCTGGGCGTCTCTCACGACCAGAATCTCTTCGGCCACGAGCTGGCCGCTGATCGTCCGGGCGTCGATCTCCACTTCGTCCCCGCGCTCCAGGTTCTCGGGCTGATAGCGGCGCCCCTGGAACTCGACGACGGTCTGGGCGTCATAGTGGACAAGGACCACGCCGCTCCGCGTTGTCGATCCGGAGGATCCGGTCGAGCCGGCGGAGAAGCCCTGCGACTGCGCATACGTGTCCACCTCGACGGTGCGGTTGCGCGTGTCGACGTAGCGGACGGTCCCGCGGAGATTCCGGGTGGAATTGTTGGTTCCGCCATTGTCGTATCCGCCCGTGTCCCCCACGCCACCGCTCACGTCATAGAGCACCTGGATCTCGTTGACGAGCAGGCGGTCGTTCGACAGGCGCGAGCCCGACGCGACCTCCGCCAGGATGCGGTCGCCCCGCTCCAGATCCTCCGGCCGGAAGGTCTTGCCCTGGAACACGACCGTCGTGCGGTCGTCGTAGGACAGGACGACCTCGCCGGTTCCGCTCCCATTTCTCAGATTATTGTTGTATCCGGTGTCTTCGCGGTCCACGACAATGATCCGCTCGCGGGTGTCCACGCGCTGGACCGTGCCCCGCACGTTGTCGACGCGCTGCTCATACGGATCGTAGGTGCTGTTCCGGTCACTGCGATTGTCGCTGCTGCCACCACCCAGAATGCCGGTCGAGCCGCACCCGGTCAGGAGCGTTACGGCAACGAGCGATGCCAAAAGGCTGGTTGATCGAGCTATGTTCTTCATGGTCGGTACCTCCTTGGGTCCAAGCCCTCCCCACAAGGAGATACCTGCAGGACCCGTGCCGGGAAGTCCTCAGGGAGAGGGCTTCTCGGGCAGCCGCCCGATGTGCTCGCAGGACCTCTGGTGGCCGCCCTCGCAAGCGCGCAGGAAGAGCTCTTCAGCCCGTTTCTCATCCTGCGGGACGCCATCGCCGGCAGCGAGCAGGTCGGCGAGGTTCGCGCACCCCAAGGCATTGCCGCCATCACAGCCTCTCTCGAACAACGAGGCCGCTCTGGCCTTGTCGGTCGCGACGCCCAAGCCGTCGCGATAGAGAACGCCGAGGTTGAAGCAGCCCATCGGGTCCCCGGGCTCGCAGCGCGTCCCCTCGCAGGCGCGGGTGTAGACGGTGACCGCCCGTTGGACATCGGCCTGTGTCCCCAGGCCGCGCTCATACTGAAAACCCAGATTCGTGCAAGCGAGGGAGCTCCCCATCTCGCAGCCGCGGGTATAGGCGGCCAGAGCCAGCGACTGGTTCCCGGGCGTGCCGCGCGCGTCGCCGAAGTGCACGCCGAGGTTGTAGCAGCCGGCCGCATCTCCCTCGTCGCAGGCTTTCCGGTAGAAGGCGACCGCGCGCGCATCATCCTGGGGCACGCCCCGTCCCGTGGCGTACAGGTAGGCGAAATGAGCGCAGCCGGCGGCGCTGCCATCGTCACAGGCTTGGCGAAACAGCGCCCGCGCCCGCGCCTCGTCGGCGGCGACGCCGTTCCCCTCGAGAAGAAGGATGCCCAAGTCGGCGCAGGCGTCGGCGCTCCCGCCCTGGCAGGCCTGCTCGAAGATCTGGGCGGCGCGGGCCAGATCCGCCGGCACCTTGCGCCCCTGGAGATAGAGGACTCCCAATTGGCGGCAGCTCGAGACCCGGCCGCCGTTGCAGGCCTCGCCATAGAGATCGAGGGCATTGGCGAGAACGAGCGTCTCTTCGCGGCTCTCCCGGCCCCGCCGGATCGAAACCTTCACCGTCTCCCCAGGCGCCCGGTCGAGCAACGCGCGGTCGAGATCGCACGGCGCCTCCACCGGCTTGCCGTCGATCGCCTGGATCAGATCCCCCGGCTGGAGCCCGGCGCGGGCCGCCGGACCTTTCTCCTCCACGACCTGGAGGACGACTCCCCGGGCGTCCTCGGCGGCCCGCACGTCCGCCCCCAGGGCGGCGGGGCCGGGCGGTTGCCCGGCGTCCGAGCAGCCGAGGAGCAGCAAGAGACCGACAGACCACTTCCCGATCGTCACGCATGCCCTCCTTCTCCCCAA
>DATFPH010000077.1:0-8990 GCA_035264905.1 Thermoanaerobaculia bacterium | reverse complement strand
CGAGGGATGGGCCCTCACCGAGACGTTCGAAGCTCCGGGGGCCATCATCCTGACGGTCGACGGTCGCTGGGTTGCCGCTACGGCCAGGTTTCAGGAGCGCGGCGACGTGAGCGGGTTCTTCGGGCGCCCTCTCCCTCCTTGCGGCTGGAGCTTCGAGCTCTCCACGGCCGATCTCACCCCGGGTGAGCATCATCTGCGGGCGCTGGCGCTTCCGACGGGAGCCGAGAAGCCTGTTCCAGTGCCCGGCGAAAAGGTTCTCCTCGTGCAGCGGAACTGACCCCCGGAGACAGGAAGGGCGGGCCAAGCGGCCCGCCCTCGGTCGGCAACCTAGTTCTTCTTCATCTGCTCTTCGAGCGCGGTCAGCCGCGCCTTCAGCTCGGAGTTTTCAGCCGCCAACCCCTCGATCTGCTTGTGCTGCTCGATCGTGTAGAGCGCCAGCTCCTCGACCTTCTCCAGCAGCTGGATCGGGAAATGCGTCAGCTTCAGCCCTTCGCGCTTGATCTCCTCCGCATTGGGGATGTTGGGCAGGTGCCGCTGTTCCCGGACGAAGGCTGCCAGCTCCGACAGCGGCATCAGCTCGTAGGTGGGATCGAAGACGTAGTCCGGGACGGTCATCGCCGTGCCGTTGACGCGCAGAGTGCCATCCGGGTCGACCTGGAGCTCCACCCCGGTGTGCGCGGTGTTGTCGATCTGGAACGCGTTCGATGCGGTGAATTGCCAGGTCGGCGACTGCGACGTGTCCTTCATGCGGAACAGCACCTGGCCGTTGTTTTCCAGGTTGAACAGGGTCCTTGCCGCCCCCGTTCCGTTCGTTTCCGTGACCTGGAGCTTCGCGGTACCGTCGCTGCGGCTGACGTGCAGCGACGTAGCCGGGCTCGCCGTGCCGAAGCCGACGTCGCCGTCGGCGGCGATGTCGATCGAGCTGGTCGGCGCGCCGGGCCGGATGCGGAAGGGCAGGCGCGAGCCGCCGGTCACGTCGCGGACGAAGAAGTTGGCCTCGTTGCCCGCGATGTCCCAGGTCTGGGCCGTGAAGCCGCCGGAGTTGTTCTGCTCCAGGCGGATCGCCGGCGTGTTGCTGGTGGCGATGTGGAGGTCGAGGACCGGCGTGGAGGTCCGCAGGCCCAGGCGGCCGGTGCTGTCGACGAAGATCGAGTTGGTCGCCGCTCCCGCCGTGATCGTGAAAGGAACCTTGGAGCCCGTGATGTCCTCGATGGAGAACTTGTTGGCACCGCCGCTCGCCGAGTCGTTGGCCGTCAGCTGCCAGTCGTTCGACGGGAACGAGCCCGTGCTGGTGTCCTCGAACTTGATCCGGGTGCTGTTCTCCTTCAGGCGGATCGTGTCGAAGCCGAAGCTCTCGTTGTTGACGCAGTCGAAACCGACGCACGTGCTCCCCTGGACGATCAGGTCGTCGGGGATCACCTGGTCCGCGGCGGTGATGACCTGGGGCCCGTTGCCCGAGGCCGCAGGCTTCCGCCGTGGCTCCACCTGGTCGGGCGAGACGATCGAGCCCTCATGCACCGAGAAGGAGCCGGACTGCACTGCCTCGGCCGGCAGGCTCCCTGCATCCCGCAGCCGCTGGATCACCGCGGCCTCGTTCCCCGCCTTGCGGGCCGCCATCAGCTCCTTGCGGACGGACGCATCGATGCGCGGCACCCCGCGCAGCTCGTAGGCGTAGATGCCGTCCTTCGCCGCGGCGCTCAGCTCGAAGACCACCGACTGGCCCCCTTTGAATTCCCGGCGGATCACGTTGCCGTTCGGCAACGAGACGGTCAGCTCCACCTTCTCGAAGTTACCGCCCTGCGGCTCCCAGCGGACCGCGGCCGAGCTGACGTCAACCAAGGCGAGATCCTCCGCCAGCGACGGCGTCGCCAGACAGAGAGCCAAAACCAGGACCAGACCACCAAACAGCCTCTCCGACTTCATCATGACTCGAATCCTCCTTTGCCCTTTGGGCGTACAAACCCATCGGACTGTTACGAGGCAACCAGCTCCAGAAACAGAAGAAAAAAAGAAAATACGCCTTGGACCGGCGGAACAACTTGTCGATTCTTTGGCCGAATCAGTATAGCACTAAGGCCGTCTGTCGTCAGGTGTTCCAGCGCTGCCGGACCGCGTCATACAGCACAGCCGCCGCCGCGGTGGCGATGTTCAGGGAGCCGACCCGGCCCCGCATCGGGAGACCGATCATGTGGTCGCAGAGCTGGCGCGTCCGGGCGCGCAGCCCCTTCTCTTCACCGCCGAGGCAGAGGACCACCTTACCAGTGAGGTCAACGGCCCAAGGCGGGACACCCTCGGCGTCGGTGCCATAGACCCAGAAGCCCTCGTCCTTGAGTCTCTGGAGCGCCTGGGCGGTGTTGGGGATGCGCTCGATCTCGAGCCATTCCGCGGCGCCGGCCGAGGTCTTGACGACCGTCGGCGAGACCGGCGCAGATCCGCGGTCGCGGATGAGCACCCGGCCGACGCCCGCGCCCTCGCAGACGCGGAGAACGGCGCCGAGGTTCCGCGGATCCTGGACGTCTTCGAGGAGGACGATGAGACCGGAATCGCCGCTTGGCGAGAGGACGGCGCCGGCGGACGGGGCGGAGGCGCGGACCTCGGCGGCCATGCCGTTGTGGGCTGGCCCGGCGCGCTCGGAGAGAGCCCGTTCGGAAACGACCTCAAAGGAGATGCGATGGCGCTGGCAGAGCTCCTTGATCTCCTCACGGCGCCGGCCCGTGCGGCTCGCGCTGACGAGAACCCGCGCCACCTCGTGCGGCCGGTGGCGGAGGGCTTCGCGGACAGGATGGTAGCCGTAGAGGAACATGCAGCGCGCTCAGGCTGCTTCCGCCGTCAGACCTCCATCACCTGCTGCTCCTTCTTCTGGAGCGTGGTGTTGACCTCGGCGATGTAGTGGTCGTGGAGCTTCTGGACCTCGTCCAGGCCGCGGCGCTCGTCGTCCTGGCTGATGGCCTTGTCCTTCTCCATCTTCTTGAGCTTGTCGTTGCCCTCGCGGCGGGACTGGCGCACGGCGTTGCGCGCGTGCTCGGCCAGGTCGTGCGCCTTCTTGACGATCTCCTTGCGGCGATCTTCGGTCAGAGGCGGCACGGGGATGCGGATCAGCTTGCCGTCGCTCGACGGGTTCAGGCCGAGGTCCGCCTTCCGGATGGCCTTCTCGATCACCGGGATCTGCGTCGGATCATAGGGCTGGGCCACGATCATGGAGGCGTCGGCCACGCTCAGCGTGGCGAGTTGGTTGATCGGCGTCGGCGTGCCGTAGTACTCGGCGGTGACGCCATCCAGCAGCGCCAGCGAGGCGCGCCCGGTGCGCAGGTGCTTGAGCTCGTGGTGGAAGTGCTCCAACGCGTGCTTCATCCCCGCCTCGACTTCCTTGAACACCTCTTTCATGTTCCTCTCCTGATCTCAGGTGCGCACGATCGAGCCGATCCGCTCGCCGCACACGACCCGGCGGATGTTGCCCGGGGTCATCATGTCAAAGATGGCGATCGGGATGCCGTTGTCGCGGCAGAGGCTGATCGCCGCGGTATCCATGACTTTGAGGTCCTTCTCCAGGACCTCCTGATAGGTGACCTCGGGCAGCAGCACCGCATTCGGATCCTTCTCCGGGTCGGCCGAGTAGAGGCCGTCCACCTTGGTGGCCTTGAGCAGGATGTCGGCATGGATCTCGTTGGCGCGGAGCGCCGCGGCGCTGTCGGTGGTGAAATAGGGGTTGCCGGTCCCGGCCGCGAAGATCACCGCGCGCCCCTTCTCCAGGTGGCGCAGAGCGCGGCGGCGGATGAACGGCTCCGCGACCTCCCGAATGTCGATCGCGGTCTGCACGCGCGTGGGGACGCCCCGCTTCTCCAGCGCATCCTGGAGAGCGAGACCATTGATGACGGTGGCGAGCATCCCCATGTAATCGCCCGTGACCCGGTCGATCCCGCGGTGGCTGGCGGCCAGCCCCCGGATGATGTTGCCACCGCCGACGACGATTGCGATCCCCACTCCGCGGGAGTGGACGTCCCGGATCTCGTCGGCGATGGCCGCGACGACCTTCTCGTCGATGCCGAACGGCTGCGAGCCCATCAGGGCTTCGCCGGAGAGCTTGACCAGCACCCGGGAGTAGGCCGGCTTCGCCTCCCTCGCCTCCTCCGTCATCCGCGGCTCGCCTGAGCCAGGACTTCGGCGGCGAAGTCGTCCTGCCGCTTCTCGATCCCCTCGCCCAGCTTGAAACGGACGAAGCGCCGGACCTGGATGTTCTCGCCGATCTTGGCGACCTTCTCGGTGATGATCTGGCCGACCGTCTTGTCCGAATCCTTCACGAACGGCTGCTCGAGCAGGACGAACTCGGAGTAGTACTTCTCCATCTTGCCGGTGACGATCTTCTCCACCACCTGGGCCGGCTTGCCCGAGGCGGCCGCCTGATCGCGGAAGATCTCCCGCTCGCGCGCGAGCACGTCCTCGGTGACCTCCTCGCGGCGGACGAAGCGCGGCTCGGCCGCGGCGATGTGCATCGCGATGTCGCGCACGAGCTCCTGGAACTCGTCGGTGCGCGCCACGAAGTCCGTCTCGCAGTTGACCTCGACGAGAACGCCCAGCTTGCCGCCGCCATGGATGTAGGAGCCCACGGCCCCCTCCGCGGCGATGCGGCCCGACTTCTTCGCGGCGGCGGCGAGACCCTTCTTGCGCAGGAAGTCCACGGCCTTTTCCATGTCTCCCTGAGTCTCGGTCAACGCGGCCTTGCAATCCATCATCGGGGCGCTGGTGCGCTCCCGCAACTCTTTCACCATCTGAGCGGTAATCGCCATGGGATTGTTCTCCTTGAAACCCCTGAATCTCTGCCCCCAGACAAAAGAAAAGGTCAGATCGACGCGGGTTCGACTGACCTTTTCGAGCGCCGTCGATCGCTTCGAGCGGCGCGCCCGACTGACTGGATCGGCCTCGACGGCCGAGGCTCGCAGCTTAGTGGGCGGGGGCGCCTGCCATGTCCTTGTCGATCACCGGCGGCATGGCCATCCGCGAGCCGCCGTCCTTGCCCATCGACGCGCCTTCCGAAGCATGCGCGGAGCCTTCGTTGTAGGCGTCGGCGACGCGGGAAGCGAACAGCCGGATGGCGCGGATCGCGTCATCGTTGCCCGGGATGATGTAGTCGATCAGCTCGGGATCGCAGTTGGTGTCCACGATCGCGATGACCGGAATGCCCAGCTTGTTCGCCTCGGAGATGGCGATGTATTCCTTCTTCGGATCCACGACGAAGAGCGCGTCGGGCAGCTCCTCCATGTCGCGGATGCCGTCGAGGTTCTTCACCATCTTCTCGCGCTCGCGCTCGAGCCGCAGCCGCTCTTTCTTGGTCAGCGCGCCGCTCTCGTCGTTCAGCTTCGCCTCGGCTTCCTTGAGGCGCTGGATGGACGTGCGCAAGGTGACGAAATTGGTCAGCGTGCCGCCGAGCCAGCGGTTCGTCACCCAGAACTCGCCGCAGCGGCGCGCCTCTTCGGCGATCGCCTCCTGCGCCTGCCGCTTGGTGCCGACGAACAGAATCCGCTTGCCCTGGGAAGACAGCTCTTGCACGAACTCGACGACCTGCTCGAACAGCTTGAGCGTCTTCTGCAGGTCGATGATGTAGATCCCGTTGCGCTTGCCAAAGATGTATGGCTTCATCTTCGGATTCCAGCGCCGGGTCTGGTGTCCGAAATGGACACCGGCTTCCAGCAATTCCTTCATCGTGACTTCGACCAAGAGAGTCTCCTTCTAACGCTTGCTGAACTGGAAACGGGCCCGTGCGCCCTTCTGACCATACTTCTTGCGCTCCCGGCGGCGCGGGTCGCGCGTCAGGAGGCCGGCCGACTTCAGGCGATGGCGCAGCTCGATGTTGAACTCGAGAAGAGCGCGGGAGATGCCGTGCCGGATCGCGCCCGCCTGGCCGGCGCTGCCGCCGCCGCGGACCGTGGCCACGATGTCGAACTTCTCCGCCGTCTCGGTCAGCAGCAGGGGCTGCTTGATGATCATCTTCAACACTTCGTTCGGGAAGTAGTCGTCGAGCGTCCGGCCATTGACCTTGACCTCGCCCGATCCCGGACGGATGAAGACGCGCGAGGCCGCCGTCTTGCGGCGCCCGGTGCCGTAATATTGGACCTGATTCACCACTGAGATCTCCTCGTCACTTGCTCTGGAGGGCCTGGACGGCGTCGAAGGCGACAGGCTGCTGCGCCTGGTGCGGATGCTCCGGACCGGCGTAGACCTTGAGCTTCTTGAGCTGCTTGCGGCCCAGGGGGCCCTTCGGCAACATTCCCCGCACCGCCTCCTCGACCAGCTTGAACGGGCGGCGGCGGCGGCGCTCGGCGGCCGTCTCGCTCTTCATCCCACCCGGATATCCGGAGTGGTGGTAATAGACCTTCTGTTCCTCTTTGCGCCCGGTCAGCACCGTCTTTTCGGCGTTGATCACGATCACGAAGTCGCCCGTGTCGATATGCGGCGCCCACATCGCCTTGTGCTTGCCCATCAGAAGGCGCGCCACCAGCGACGACAGACGCCCCAGGGGCACCCCGGCCGCGTCCACGACGAACCACTGGTGCTCGATCTCGGCGAGCTTCGGGCTATAGGTCCTGTTCATTCCTCAAATCTCCGTCGGCTTCTGCTCTGGATTCGCGCCCCCCGGCGCGGCATACGTGACCCGCCTTCGCGACGCAAAGGACCCATATGCTAGGCGGATGAGTAGACGCTGTCAAGGGGCGGGCACGGATCCACCCAGGGTGGCCCCCTCGTGGGGACGGCCGGGGACCCGCACGGACCGCGGCGAGAAGGATGGTACCACAGATCGCGCGGCGCAGACCGCCGGCTCGCGGCATGACTTTTGAAGCACGTTTAAGAGAGGATGCGGTAACTCAATCGCTCCGACAGCTCAGAGGAGATCTCCGTGAAGAAAACCAAGTCCAAGAAGCTTGTGCTCAACCGCGAGACGCTGGCCCTGCTCGAAGAACCCAACCTTCAGCTCGCGGCCGGGGGTGTGACCCTTCGCACCTGTGAGACGAGTCCCCAAGCGACATGCACCACCTGCGCGATTCAGTACTGTGAGTAGGGGGACCTACCCGGGCGCCGCGCACGCGGCGCCCGGTGAGGGCCGACTAGAGGTCCCGGTCCGCGTAGATCGTCGTCTCGCAGGGGTTGCAATCCGAGAAGTAGCAGATGTCCGGCCCCTCGCTGTCAACTCCCTGGAACTGCGCGATGCCACCGGCCACGCTCTTCAGGTTCAGCAGGGTTTCCTTGTTCAGAGACAGCTTCTTCTTCGGCGTCCTCTTTTTCATACCCGGCTCCTTTTGGATAGCGCCAGAAGGCGTGGACGGATTGTACTCCCGGAGGCTGCTAGACTCTCCACGCAATGACGGAAGCTACCGCCCGCCTCGACAAATCGGGGCGCACGATCCAGGACATGTTCGCGGGGGTCGCTCCCCGCTACGACCTGCTCAACCATCTCCTGTCGGCCAATCTGGACGTGGTCTGGCGCAAGCGCGCCTCCAAGGTCCTCGACCTCCCGCCGGATGCCGAGGCCGTCGACATCTGTTGCGGCACGGGCGACCAGGCCGTGGCCCTGCGCCGCCGTGGAGCCCGGGTCGCCGCGGCCGACTTCTGCATCCCCATGCTCGCCCTGGCGCGCCATAAATTCGCGCGACAGCCGGCGCCGCGCCCGGTCGCGCTGGCCGCTGACGCCCTGGCCCTCCCCTTCCCTGAGAAGCGCTTCGCCGGCGCGTCAGTCTCCTTCGGCCTGCGCAACGTGGCCGACCTCGACGCGGCGCTGCGGCAGCTCGCGCGCGTCCTCAAGTCTGGCGGCAAGCTCGTGGTGCTGGAGTTCGCCGTGCCGCGGTTCCCGCCGCTCCGCGCTCTCTACCTTTTCTATTTCCTCCGGCTGCTCCCCTGGGTCGGCCGGCTGTTGTCGCACCGCGGCTCCGCCTATTCCTATCTGCCGGAGTCGGTCCTCTCCTTTCCGCAGCGCCAGGGCTTCCTCGACCGGATGGCCGCCGCGGGCTTCACGGACCTGGCGTGGGAGGACCTGTCCTGCGGCATCGTCTGTCTTTACAGCGGAAGGATTCCTCAGTGAACCCGCGACCCAACCCGAGCCAGGAACCCCAGATTCTCGACGGCCGCCATACCGCGGCCGACATTCGCGCCGAGGTGGCGATCGGCGTCCGCGAGATGCGTGAAGCCGGCCACCGCCTCCCCTGCCTCGCCGTCGTCCTGGTGGGCGACGACCCGGCCTCGCACGTCTACGTCAACAGCAAGGTCAAGGCGTGCGCCGAGGTCGGCATGGAGAGCCGCTCAGTCCGCCGGCCGAGCGACCTCTCGGAGGCGGACCTCCTCGCCATCATCGACGAGCTCAACGCCGACGACGCGGTCGACGGCATCCTGGTCCAGCTCCCGCTGCCGAAGCAGATCCGCGAGCGCGCGGTGATCGACCGCATCGCTCCCGAGAAGGACGTGGACTGCTTCCATCCGACCAATGTCGGCCGCCTCTGGCTCGACCAGCCCGGCTTCGCGCCGGCGACTCCGGCGGGGATCGTCGAGCTCCTGAAGCGCAGCGGCGTGCCCCTCTCCGGCCGGCGCGCCGTGATCGTCGGGCGCAGCGCCATCGTGGGCAAGCCGATGGCCGCCCTCCTCCTGCGCGAGAACTGCACGGTGACGATCTGCCACTCGCGGACCATCGATCTGCCGGCGGTGACCCGCGAGGCGGACATCCTGGTGGCGGCGATCGGCCGTCCGGGCATGATCGGCCCGCAGCACGTGCGCGAGGGCGCGGTGGTGATCGACGTCGGAATGAACCGCCTGCGCGAGCGGGGCGACGTGGAGCACTTCTTCCCCGCCGACCTGGAGCGGATGCGGCAGTTCGAGCAGAGAGGCTCGACGCTGATCGGCGACGTGGACCTCTTTCGCGTGGCTCCGCTCACCTCGGCCTACACGCCGGTCCCCGGCGGGGTCGGGCCGCTGACCGTGGCCATGCTCCAGGTCAACACCCTGGCTGCCGG
>DATFPH010000076.1:0-3647 GCA_035264905.1 Thermoanaerobaculia bacterium | reverse complement strand
CTCGGGATTTCGCTGCTGACCGGCCTCGTGTTCGGCCTCGCTCCCGCGCTCCAGACCTCCCGGACGGACCTGAGCGGAGTGATCCGGGAAGGCACCCGCGGCTCCAAGGGCCGGGCCGCCACCCGGGCGCGCGGCGCGCTGGTGGTGGTGGAGATGGCGCTCGCCGTGGTCCTCCTGGCCGCCGCCGGACTGCTGATCCAGAGCTTCGCGCGGCTCCAGAAGGTCGATCCCGGGTTCAATCCCAAGGGAGTGGTGACCTTCAACCTGGAGCTCCCGACGGGCAAGTACTCCGACGACTCCAAGCTCCGGACCTTCATGGCGGGGTTGATGGAGAGGATGGAGCGGCTGCCCGGGGTGAGCTCGGCAGGGGCGACGGTGTACGGCATGCCGCTCGAAGGGGAGACCAACGTCCTCACCTTCTCCATCGCGGGACGGCCGCCCGCGCCGCCGGGAAGGGAGGACTCCATGCGGATCGCCGTCGCCACGCCGGACTACTTCAAGACCCTGGGCATCCCGGTCGTGCGCGGCCGGGGATTCACGCCGCAGGACCGGAACGGCGCCCCGCAGGCCGTCGTGATCACGGAGGCGGCGGCGCGGCGGTTCTTCCCCAAGGAGGAGCCGCTGGGCAAGCGGATCGACCTCGGGTGGACGGTCGACGACGTGCCCCGCGGGGGCGAGGTGGTGGGAATCGTGGCCGATTTCAAGCAGGACACGCTGAGCCAGGGGAGCGAGCCCCAGTTGTACCTGCCCTACGATCAGGCTCCGCTGGAGTCGCTCTCGGTGGTCCTGCGCTCGGACCAGGACCCCCAGGTGGTGGCCGCCGCGGCCAGGGAAAAGGTCCGCGAGCTCGATCCGGACCTGCCGCTCTACGGGCTCCAGTCCATGGCGGAGCTGGTGGCGAAGTCGACGGCCCAGTCGCGGTTCTACATGCTCCTGCTGGGCGGGTTCGCCGTCCTCTCCCTGGTGCTGGCAGCCATCGGCATCTACGGCGTGATCGCCTATGCGGTGCGCCAGCGCACGCAGGAGATCGGCATCCGCATGGCCCTGGGGGCGACGCGCCAGCGCGTGACGCGCATGGTGGTGGGCCAGGGCCTGGTGCTCGCCTGCGTGGGGGCCCTGGCCGGCCTGCTGGGAGCGCGCCTCGCCACCCGCGGCATGGAGAGCCTGCTGTTCGAGGTGAAGGCGAGCGACCCGGCGGTCTACGTCGCCGTGGCCACGGTGCTGGTCGCGGTGGCCGCCTTCGCCTCCTGGCTGCCGGCCCGGCGGGCGGCCCTCACGGACCCGCAGCTCGCCTTGCGCGGGGAGGTCTAGCCGCTCCGGGCGTGGATTTTGCACCTCGGGCTCCGGCAGTTGTAGTCGTAGCCGTAACCGGAGCCCGAGATGCCGAGCTCGTTGTTCTCTCTGGAGAGATACTGGCGCACCTTCGGCAGGACCGTAGTGGTCCTCACTGCCGTCGCGATCCTCGCCTGCCAGGAGAAATCTCCCGAGGAAGAGCTGCTGAAGAAGGTCGAGCCGGTCGGCTCCTGGCTCGCCACCCTGCAGATGCTCGGCCAGAAGTGGACCGCCAACAGCGTCCCCGCCTCGTTCGTCGAGACCACCGTCTCGGCCGCCCGCAAGGAATTCAAGAAGGCGGCCGAGGAGACCGCGAAGTCCAAAGCCCGTCCCGAGGTACGCGCTCCCCTGCGCCAGCTCGTCTCGGAGGCCGAAGCCGCCGGTGCCGGCCTGTTGCGAGCCGTCGAGGCCGGCGACCGGCCGGGGGTGGCGCGGCAGGTGGCGCTCCTCGCGGGGCTTCACACGAGGTTCGAGTCGCTGCGGGCGCCTCCCGGCGAGGGAGCGCCATGAAGAAGTGGATGCAGCTCGCGCTCGGCATCGTGACCGCGATCGGCGGCTTCTTCGACATGGGGACCATGGCGACGAGCGCGCAGGCGGGGGCCAGCTTCCGCTTCCAGCTCCTCTGGGCGGTTGGCGCCGGCACCCTGCTCGTGATCTTCCTGGTGGAGATGTCCGGCCGGTTCGCCGCCGTGTCGCGCAAGGCCCTCCCGGACGCCATCCGGGAGCACTTCGGCTTCAGCTTCTGGCTGGTGCCGTTCGTCGTCCTCACGCTCTCCCAGTTCCTGGTGCTGGCGACGGAGATCGGCGGCATCTGCTTCGCCCTGCACCTGGTCACCGGCCTGCCGATCCAGCTCTTTGCCCTCCCCGTCGCGGCCCTGACCTGGCTCTTCCTCTGGCGGGCGACCTTCAGCACCATCGAGAACAGCACGTCGCTCCTCGGCCTGATCACCCTGGCGTTCGTGGTGGCTGCGGTGCTCCACCACCCGCCGGCGGGCCCGGTCCTGGCCGGGTTCGTGCCGACGCTGCCGCACGACAACCCCTTGAAGTACTGGGCCATCGCCGTCAGCATCCTGGGCGCGGTCCTCTCCCCCTACCTGTTCTACTTCTACTCCTCCGGCGCGGTGGAGGACGAGTGGGACCGCTCCTACGTCGGCGTGAACCGGGCCATCGCCGTGCTCGGCATGGGCTTCGGGAGCGTCATCTCCCTGGCGGCGATCGTGGTCGCCGCGGTGGTGCTCGCACCGCGGGGGATCCAGGTCGACGACTACCACCAGGCGGCGCTGATGCTGACCGACGCCTTCCCCTTCTGGGGCTTCGTGCTGTTCGCCGTATCAATGGCGATCGCCTGCCTCGGCGCGGCGGTCGAGGTGTCGCTGGCGATCGCGTACTCGACGGCCCAGACGTTCGGCTGGAACTGGGGCGAGAGCCTCGATCCGCGGGAGGACGCCCGCTTCAGCACGGTCTACACCGGCGCCATCCTGCTGGCGTCGCTGCCCATCCTGCTGGGCGTCGATCCGCTCAAGCTGACGATCCTCGCGATGGCGGCCGAAGCCGCCGTCCTGCCGTTCGTCGCCCTCCCGTTCGTGCTGCTGATGAACGACCGCAAGCTGCTCAAGGAGCACGCCAACGGCTGGATCTCGAACACCGTCGCCGTCGTCGTGCTCCTGCTGTCGCTGGTCCTCATGGTCGTCTCGATCCCCCTGGCGTTGCTCGGAGGAGGCGGATGAAACAGCTCGACCTGGCCCGCGACGTCCTCGACAAGCAGGTGGTCGACCGCGACGGCACGAAGATGGGCCGCGTCGACGGCCTGGTCCTCGAGCTGCGCGGCGACGGGCCGCCGCGGGTCGAGTCCATCGAGATGGGGTTCGCCGTCCTGGCGCGCCGGGTCCATCCGCGGCTGGAGCGCTGGCTCGAGGGGCTGCGCCGCTGGAGCGTCCGCAAGACCGCGCGCTACCGCGTCCCCTGGTCGAAGGTGAAGGAGGTCACGGCCCACCACGTCCAGCTCGACGTCGAGGCGCTCAAGACCCCGGCCTTCGACTGGGAGCGCTGGCTGCGCGACCATTTCGTCGCCAAGGTCCCGGGGGAGGACTGATGAAGAACGGCAAGGTCCGCCTCGAGCAGCTGCTCGGCAAACTGGTGCGGGACTCCGACGGCGTGAAGGCGGGACGGATCCTCTCCGTGCGCGCCGAGATGGAGGGGGAGGACTGCGTGGTGCGCGATTACGACCTCGGAGCGGCCGCCCTGATGTCGCGCCTCGGTATCCCCATGTTCCAGCGGGCTCCCCTGCGCGTGCCTTGGGAGCAGCTCGACCTGAG
>DATFPH010000075.1:0-28121 GCA_035264905.1 Thermoanaerobaculia bacterium | reverse complement strand
CTCTTCGTCGCCTTCAGCTTGGTCGTGCCGGCCCAGGCCTGCACCACGTTCTGTCTGCGCGACGACGGGCGCATCCTCTTCGGCAAGAATTACGACTGGAACGTGGGCGACGGCCTGCTGGTGGTCAACCAGCGCGGCCTGGCGCGGACGGCCGACATGCCAGGGGACAAGCCGGCGAGTTGGGTATCGCGCTACGGCAGTGTGACGTTCAACCAGTATGGCCGCGACTTTCCCTCGGGCGGCATGAACGAGGCCGGGCTAGTGATCGAGCTGATGTGGATGGAGGGCTCCCGCTATCCCACTCCCGACCAGAGGCCTGCCGTCGACGTGTTGCAGTGGATCCAGTACAACCTGGACTCCCACGCCACGGTCGCGGAAGTGCTGGCCGCCGACCAGAAGCTCCGGATCAACGGGGACGTGCCGCTGCACTACCTGGTGGCCGACCGCAAGGGGCAGGTCGCGACGGTCGAGTTCCTCGACGGCCGATTGGTTGCGCACACGGGGAAGAACCTTCCGGTCGCGACGCTGACGAACAGCACCTATGAGGAGTCGGAGAAGGCCCGGCAGGAGGCGAAGGCGCGCCAGGCCGCGCCGCAGGGGACCAGCTCGCTCGCGCGCTTCGCCCGCGCCGCCGGCCGGGTCACGGCGTTCGACGGCGCAAAGGGCGATGCGGTGGCCTACGCCTTCGAGACTTTGGACCAGGTGGCGCAGGGCTCCTACACGCAGTGGAGCATCGTCTATGAGATCGACCGCGCGCGGATCCATTTCCGCACGCAGGGCCACCGGCTGGTGCGCTCGCTGAGCCTGGCGGGGCTGGACTTCGAGTGTGGCCACCCCACGCGGGTGTTGCGCCTGGATGCGAAGGTGCAGGGCGACGTGGCCAAGCACCTCGTCCCCTACACGCGACAGATCAACTACGACCTCGTGCGCGCGTCCGCCAGCAAGACTCCCTTCCTCGCCTCGACGCCAGCCGCCGAGCTCGAGCGCTGGGCCGCCTACCCCGAAGCCGCCGTCTGCCGGCGATAGCGCGGAGTGCGATAGAATATATGGCGTTCCCTGGAGGCCATGGACGCCAACTCCGCTCCCAAGCTCTATCCTGAGCTTGAGGTCTGCCTGTCCCGGCTGACCGCCGAGGCCTTTCAGGTCGAGCTGCGCTTCTGCGATCCCGCGAGCGAAGCCGAGGTGCCCGCGGAAAAGGGGCCGGCCGCCCTCAATCTCGCGGAGCTGTTGACCTTGCAGCAGGACCCCCGGGCCTACGGCGAGGCCCTGGCCGCCCAGGTCTTCGCCGGCGAGCGGGTCCGCGGCCTGTATGGGCGGGTCAAGGCCACGGTCGAGGCGAGCGGCCGGTTCCTGCGGCTGCGGCTCCTGGTAGGGGCGTCCGCTCCCGAGCTTCATGGCCTGCGCTGGGAGCTGCTCCGCGATCCGGAGACCCGGGCGCCGCTCGCCACCTCGGAAAAGACCCTCTTCTCCCGCTTCATGGTCAGCCAGGACTGGCGTCCGGTGAAGCTCCATCGCAAGGCGGAGCTCGCGGCCCTCGTCGCCGTCGCCGCCCCGTCCGACCTCGCTGTCTACAAGCTCGCGGACGTGGACCTCGACAGCGAGATCGCCCGTGCCCAGGAAGGGCTCGGCGGCATCCGGTCCACGGTGCTGGGCCGGGAAGAGCCCCTGACCCTGGAGCGGCTGATGGCCCGGTTGCGCGAAGGGACTGACATCTTCTATCTGGTCTGCCACGGCGTCCTCGTCCGCGGCCAGCTTCCTTACCTGTTCCTCCAGGACGACAACGGCAAAGTCGCCCGCGTCGAAGGCGCTGCGTTGGCAGAGCGCCTCCGCGAGCTGCCGGAGCCGCCGCGCCTCGTGGTCCTCGCTTCCTGCGAGAGCGGCGGCACGGCCGACGGGGCCACCCAGGCCGCGCTGGCGCCGCGGCTCGCCGAGGCGGGCGTGACCGCGGTCGTCGCCATGCAGGGGCAGATCAGCATGGAGACGGTCAAGAAGCTGATCCCGGTCTTCTTCTCCGAGCTGGGCAAGGACGGCCAGATCGACCGCGCCCTCGCCGTGGCCCGCGGGACGGTGCGCGACCGGGCCGATGCCTGGATGCCAGCCCTCTACCTGCGGCTCAAGAGCGGGCGCCTCTGGTACGAGCCGGGCTTCGCGGGCGAAGAGGACCAGTTCAAGAAGTGGCGGTCGATCGCGGGCAGCGTCCGCCAGGGCCGCTCGGTGCCGATCCTCGGCCCCGACGTCGGCGAGGACCTCTACGGCACCGCTCGCGAGCGCGCCGACCGTCTCGCCGCGGCGCACGGCTTTCCCCTGGAGCCGCACGACCGCTCCGACCTCGCCAAGGTCGCCCAATACTTGAGCGTCATCGAGAGCCGCCAGTATGCGCGCGATGCCGTCGCCGACCAGCTCAAGGCCGAGATCCGGCGTCGCCACCCTGCCCTGGCGGACGAGCCCAAGCTCTTCGAAGCCGTGGTCAAGAGCCGGACCGGGGACGACGATCCGTTCCGCATCCTTGCCGGCCTCGAGGCGCCCATCTACGTCACCGCGAGCGCCGATCCCGTGCTCCTCCTCTCTCTCCTCGCCGCCGGCCGCAAGCCGAAGCCGCTCTATTGCAAATGGCGGAAGACTCGGGACAATCATCCCGCCGAGCCGCCGTACGAGGGGGTGCCGCAGCCGGAGAGCCCGGTCGTCTATTATCCCTTCGGCGTCTCCCGCAAGGGGGAGGAGGACTCGCTCGTCCTGACCGAGGACGACTTCCTCGACTACCTGATCGCCGCCGCCGACTACAAGCTGATCCCCACCGTGGTGCGCGGCACCCTGGTGCGCAGCTCGCTGCTCTTCCTCGGCTTCACCCTCGACGATCTGGCCTTCCGCGTCCTTTTCCGGCTGATCATGTCGCTCGACGGCAGCAGCCAGCTCGGCGACTACGCCCACGTCGGAGTCCAGGTGGATCCCGAGGCGCACAGCCTGATCGACGTCGAGCGCGCCCGCGACTACCTGGCGCAGTACTTCGGCACCGGCCGCGACACGCCGCGCATCGACGTCTATTGGGGCACCGCCGCCGACTTCCTGAAAGAGCTGCGGGATCAGCTCGCCGCCACTGCCGGCGAGACGGCGCCGGCGGCCGAGGAGACCGAGGATGATTGGGTCACCGTCGGGTGAGGTGATCGCCGGTCCCAACCCGTTCGTCGGGCCGCGTCCCTTCGAGCTGGGCGAGCGGCTCTATGGGCGGGAGCGCGAGACCTCCGAGCTTCATTTCCGCCTGAGCGCCGAGCGCATCATGCTGCTCCATTCGCCGTCGGGAGCGGGCAAGAGCTCGCTGGTGCAGGCGGGGCTGGTGCCGCTCGCGAGCAGCTCCTTCGACGTCTGGGGCCCCACCCGTGTCAACGCGGAGCCGGCTGTCTCCGGGATCAACCGCTACACCTTGAGCGCGGTCCAGGGGCTCGAAGAGGGCGTGCCCCAGGCGCTGCGCCGGCCGGTCGAGGTGCTCGCCGGGCAGACTCTCACCGCCTATTTCGAGAAGCGCCCGCGGCGGCGGTCCGCGCCTCCGAACGTCCTCCTGATCTTCGATCAGTTCGAGGAAATCCTGACCGTCGATCCGCTGGCGGTCGAGGCCAAGCACGACTTTTTCGATCAGCTCGGCGAGCTGCTGCGCAATCCCCGGGTGTGGGCGCTCTTTGCCTTGCGCGAGGATTACCTGGCGCCCCTTGATCCCTACGCCCCGCAGGTGCCCACGCACCTCAAGAACCGTTTCCGCATCGATCTGCTGGGTCTTGATGCGGCGCGGGAAGCGATCGTCGAGCCGGCGCGAGAGGGAGGCCGCGCGTTTCCCGCGGCCGACAAGCTGGTCACCGATCTGGCGACGATGAAGGTGCAGCAGCCCGACGGCGCGTTCGTCGAGGAGACCGGCCAGCACGTCGAGCCGGTGCAGCTCCAGGTGGTCTGCCGCCGCCTCTGGGATGCCATGCCGAAGGACGATCTGTCGATCGATGCCGAGGATCTCGAGCGCTTCGGCGACGTCACGCAGGCCCTGGCGGCCTACTATGCGGAAGCGGCGGAGCGGGCCGCGGGCGATCCCGCCCGGGAGCGGGCGATCCGCGACTGGTTCGGAGAGTGCCTGATCACCGCCGGCGGCATCCGCGGCCAGGTGCTGCGCGAGGCCGGGGCGAGCGGCGGGCTGGCCAACGACCTGATCGACAAGCTCCGCGCCACCCATCTCGTGCGCGCCGAGCAGCGCGCCGGCGCCACCTGGTATGAGCTCGCCCACGACCGGCTGATCGAGCCGGTGCAGCTCGACAATGCCTCCTGGCGGGAGAAGCATCTCGTCGAGCCGCAGCGGCAGGCGGCGCTGTGGGAGCAGCAGGGGCGGCCGCCCGGGCTCTTGCTGAAGGGCGAGGCGTTGGCTGCGGCTGCGGAGTGGGAGGCGAAGGGCGTCGTCACCGACGTGGAGCGGCGCTTCCTCACCGAGTCGCGGAAAGCGCAGGAGCAGGCAGCCAAGGAGCACCGGCACGTCCGATTGATCGGGTTTCTGGCTTTCGGAGCCACCGTCACCGCCGTCGTCGCGGTGGTGGCGCTGGTCTGGGCCTGGCGTGCCTATACGGCGGCGAAACAGGAAGCGCGCCTCTCCGCCTCCCGCGAGCTGGCCTTGCAATCCTCTCAGCTCCTCGACAAGCAGCTCGACTTGGCTCTCCTTCTTGCTCTGGAGGCGGACCGGATCGCCCCGACGATCGAGGCGCGGCGCGGCCTGCTCGCCGCTCTGCAGCACAACCCCCGCCTATGGCGCTTCCTGCCCGCCGGGGGGGACAACCGGCGCCAGGTCGCCTTCCGGCCCGGGGGCTCGATGCTCGCCGCGGCCGGAGGCTCCGAGGCGATCGACTTGTGGGGCCTCGACGGCCGGAAGCTGCCGGGGTCGCCTCTGCTCCTGGCCGGGGCGTTCGAGGTGCGGGCCGTGGCCTTCAGCCCCGACGGCCGGTGGCTCGCCGCCGGAGGCAAGACGGCGGCCAGCGCGGGTCTTCTCGGCCTTTGGGACATGAGCGTGAGCCCGCCGCGCCGGTACGTCACACCGGAGCCGGGCACCGTCGTCCGCAGCCTGGCCTTCTGCGGCCAGGGTGGGGAGAGCCGGCTCGCCTGGAACACCAAGGACGAGCTGAGCCTCTGGACTCTCCGCGGCACCGAGAAGCCGCGCGTTCTGCTGAAGGGCCCCCGCATCGCGAGGATCGCGCTGACCCGGGATTGCGCCCGTCTGGCGGTGGGAGAGGAGTGGGCCGGCACCATCGAGCTGTGGAGCTTCACCGGTCCCGCGCCTGACGCGGTGCGGCAGCCTCTGGCGCAGAGCGTCCCCCATCTCAAGCACCTCGCGTTCGATCCCGCCGGTCAACGGCTTGCGGCCGCCGGGCAGGAGAACGGCGTTACGCTTTGGAACCTGAGCACCTTGCAGCCCAGGTCCCTGGACGCGGGGACGGCGGTCCGGAGCCTCGCATTCCGGCCGGATGGAACGACCCTGGCGGCGGCCGGCGACACAGAGATCGTCCTGCTGGACCTGCAGGAGGCCGAGCTGTGGGACACCCTCACAGCGGAGGCCGGCGCGGAGGGCATCAACCTGGCGGATCTGCTGGCGGATCTGGAGGCGAACAAGCAGGAGCTCGAGGGCTTCCTGGTGGGAGCCGGCAAATCTCTGCTGGAGCGGGAGATGCAGAAACCGAAGCCTCTCACCGGCCACGAAGGCGCGGTGGCCGGG
Organism: Thermoanaerobaculia bacterium; assembly: GCA_035264905.1. GTDB lineage: Bacteria > Acidobacteriota > Thermoanaerobaculia > Multivoradales > UBA5704 > UBA5704. The sequence continues at coordinate 22,390 of DATFPH010000075.1, read as the reverse complement.
ATCGCCTACGACGAAGCAGGAGACGTGCTGGCCTCCGCGGGAGAGGACGGCCGGGTGATCCTCTGGAGACCCGACTCCAACCAGCGGCTCGGCCGCCTGCTCGAGGGGCACGGCCATTCCGTCTGGGCTGTGGCGTTCAGCCCGGACGGCCGGTCCCTGGTTTCGGCGGAAGCGGGGCGGTCCGGCGAAAACCTTTCGGAACCGGAAGAGACCGAAGCTTCAGAAATTTCGGAGACCGCGGAGACGTCCGCGGCGGCCGAGCCTTCTCTCATGGACGGCAGCGTCAGGCTCTGGAACCTCGCAACCGGCGAAGGAGCTGTGCTGCCGGGAAACCCCGGCCCGAGCCGGGCCGTGGCCTTCAGCCCGGACGGCCGGTCGATCGCCGCCGGCAGCCGCGAGATCGACGGGACTTTGCATCTCTGGCAGCTCGGGAAGGATGGCAAGGCGGTGGGAGGCAGGGCCTGGAAAGCCTCGAAGCCGGTCAATGCTGTGGCGTTCAGCCCGGACGGCAAGTCTCTCTTCGCCGCCGAGGGCAGAGACCTCGTGCGGTGGAGCATCGATCGGGCGGCGCCGCGAAGCCAGGCGTTCTCCACCCACCCCGGCAACATCTGGAGTCTCCTGGTCCGCCGTGCCAACGGAAGCCTGCTGGCGAGCGACGAGACGGGAAAAGTCTCCGAATGGGACCTGGCGACCGGCGGCAGCGGAATCGTTCTGGAGCCCGACCCACCTTCCAAAGAGATCCTGGCTGCCCTGGCCGAGAGCCCCGACGGACATTTCATTGCCGCCGCAAGCTGGAGAGGTGGCTCGAGCTGCGTGTACCTGTGGAAGATGCCCTCCGGGGAATTCGCGGGTTGCCTGGCAGGTCACGGGAAGCCGGTGTCGGGGGTTGCCTTCGCCCACGATGGCTCGCTCCTCTCGGCGGACGACGGCGGGCAATTGATCGTCTGGGATCCACAGACCCGGCAGGAGATCGGCCGTATGCAGCAGGGCAGCGTGATCTACGGCCTGGCGGTGAGCCCCGATCGGAAGACTCTCGCCATCGCCGCAAGTGACCACAAGGTCGTCCTCCTCGACCTCGTTTGGACCGCGGCGGCGCGCGGCGTCGCGGGCCGCGAGCTGACAGACGAGGAGTGCGCAAGCTGGATCCATGTCGAGCCCAAGCCCGCATCCTGCGCCCAGGAGAGGTAGACATGCTCAGACTCCGGCAACGATCCAGGCACCAGATTCTCCTGGCTGTTCTCCTCTTGGCGGGCTCGACCTCCGGGTGCAAAAAAGAAGAGGACGTGTACGACGAAGAAGCCGTCACGGCGCAAATGGGCGGCCGTCTCGAGCCTGGCATCCCAACCTCCGCTCAGTTGTGGGGTGAGCGCAGTGAATACGTCTATGAGGGGAAGGCCGGAGAGGTCGTCACCGTCAATGTCACCACCGAGACCCCCGGCCTCGACCCGAATGTCCGGCTCGTCGATCCCGCCGGTCTGGAAGTGGCGTTCGACGACGACAGCGGCGGCCAAGGTCACGCGCTGATCCAGGATCATCTGCTCGCGAGCGACGGGACCTATACAATCCGGATCCAAACCGACGAAGACCAGCACGGCGACGTGACGGTCCTCCTCAGCCGCAAGGGAGACGTGGAAGGAACCATGGAGATGGCGGAGCCCATGGGGACGGATCTCCTCACGACCGCTGAGCCCTCCGGGGCAGACGAGCCGACACCATGACAGACCTCCTCACCTTCAACGGTGTCAACGGCGCCACCGGCACCTACGGCCTGCCGCCGATGACGGCGGAGGAGCTGGCGCGATACCTCCGCGGCGAGGAGAAGCCCGAGAACCTCAACGAGCTGCGCTTCCGCCATCAGCAGGGGGACAACCGGCACTTCGGCGTCCGGGAGGGGGTCGATCCCAAGAAGCTCGACCAGGCCGGTTGGGGCGTGATCTTCGCCCGCGACATCGAGCCAGCGGTGCCGGGAACAGGCTGGCGATCTGTTGGGCTAGCGGAAGCGTTCGGAGCGGGCCAGCCAGTAACCGGGTCGCCTGCGGTCGTGGGCGAAGGCCAGGACTCGGATCGCGTCGTTGGTTTCCAAGTACACGATATGGTCCGCAGCGGTTTGCTCAACGCCCGCCCACGTTCGCCACAATCCGGGCACGGGCCTCGCTCCATTCGGTGCCGGCCGACTCGCCAGAGAGAACCCGGCGGGCCCGGCGCTCGATCTCCGCCGCCCAGGCTGCTTCGACATCCTCGTCTGCCGGCTCGTCGAGGCTGGCCAGGAGCTCAGCGGCGACGTCAGCGCGATCCTTGATAGGGAGGGTCAGGGCGTCACGGAGAATCTGTTCAGCTTGTGCGGTCATACCCATGATTCTAGCACCCCGGTGCCACGGTTGGCGCCCCCGGGAGAGAGACCATGTCCCAGCCCAAGAAGCCCCCTGAGGAGCTCCTCACCTTCAACGGCGTCAACGGCGCCACCGGCGCCTACGGCCTGCCGCCGATGACGGCGGAGGAGCTGGCGCGATATCTGCGCGGCGAGGAGACGCCCGAGAACCTCAAAGAGCTGCGCTTTCGCCATCAGCAGGGAGACAACCGGCACTTCGGCGTCCGGGAAGGGGTCGATCCCAAGAAGCTCGACGAGGCCGGCTGGGGCGTGATCTTCTCCCACGACGCCGATCCGGCGATCCGGGAGGCTCTCCAGCCGCTGCTCGACCTGCGCCGCGCGCAGGCCGGCGACCGGTTCAGGGTCTATGAAAAGGCCAGCGGCTACCGGCCCGGCGAGACCAAGCCGAAGCTCCTCGCCCGCCTCGGCGTCGGGCCGGGACCGGCCGATCCGGCCCGGGTGCCCTACTACCTGCTCCTGGTGGGCAGCCCGGAGGCGATCCCCTACCGGTTCCAGTCCCAGCTCGACGTGCAATACGCCGTGGGGCGGCTCCATTTCGACCGTGTGGAGGACTACGCCCAATACGCCGCGAGCGTGGTGGCCGCGGAATCGGGGACGGCTCGCCTGCCGCGGCGGGTGGGCTTCTTCGGCGTCGAGAACGCCGACGACGGCGCGACCCGCCTGAGCACCGATCACCTGGTGCGACCGCTCCTCGAGCATCTGCAAAGGGCGCGGCCGGACTGGCAGATGAGCGCCTTCCTGCGCGGCGATGCCACCAAGGCCAACCTCGCCCGCCTGCTGGGTGGGGGAGAGACGCCGGCGCTCCTCTTCACCGCCAGCCACGGCCTGGAGTTTCCCCTGGACGATCCGCGCCAGCGTTCGCACCAGGGCGCCCTGCTGTGCGGCGACTGGCCGGGACCGCAGGCCTGGCGGGGAGCCATCCCTCAGGATTTCTACTTCGCCGCCGACGACCTGGCGGCCGATGCCGGCCTGCATGGCCTGCTCTCCTTCCACTTCGCGTGCTACGGCGCCGGCACGCCGCGCCTCGACGAGTTTTCCAAGATGGCTTTCAAGGACCGCGGTCCCATCGCGCCCGAAGCATTCCTGGCGGCGCTGCCGCAGTCCCTTCTTGCGCATCCCCGCGGCGGCGCCCTGGCCGTGATCGGCCACGTGGAGCGGGCCTGGGGCTATTCCTTTCATTGGGAGGGGGCGGGCGCCCAGACCGCGGCCTTCGAAAGCTCGCTGACGCGCCTGCTCGACGGCCATCCGGTGGGCTCGGCCCTGGAGTATCTCGACGAACGGTACGCCGAGCTCTCGACCGTGCTCGCCGATCAGCTCGAAGAGATCGAGTTTGGCGCCGCGGCCGATCCTTATGAGCTGGCCGGCCTGTGGACCGCCAACAACGACGCCCGGGGGTACGTGATCCTGGGCGATCCCGCGGTGCGGCTCCCCGTTTTCACCGCCGCTCCCGAGTCCCTGGAGGTCTTGGGGGAGACGGGAGCCGAGGGTCCGGTGGGAACCGTGCGGGGGGTGGGGGTGGAGCCGGAATCCCCTCCTCCCGGAGCCCCTCCGGTCTCCTTCGGCACGCGCCTGGAGGCCGCCCCCGCGACCGACGAGGTGCACATCAGCGCCTGGCATCCGCGGGCCCTGCCGGTGGGGGAGACGGCGAAGCTGCTGGTCTACGCCTCCCTCCTTTCCGCCCGGGACGCGGTGGCCGCGGACGCCGGACAGGTCCTGGGCAAGGCGGCCGCGGGCCATCGCACCGCCGAAGCCTCGGCCCCGGCGACCATCGCGCCGGGCACCGAGATCCTCGTCGTCCCCCAGGGAGAGGGGTTGCGCTTCGATCCGCCGCAGGCCCGGATCACCTGGTCCGGAGCCTGGCAGCGCGCCGACTTCACCATGACGGCGACCGGCGAGCGGGTGGGGCACGTCATCGAAGGCTCCATCGCCTGCTACGTGGGGCCGTTGCTCGTCGCCGACGTCCGCCTGCCGGTGGTGGTGCCCCGGCCCGGAGCCCCCGCGGAGGACCCGGCGGGGCCCGGCCCGGGTCTCCAGACCGCGCGTCTCTATCAGTCCGTCTTCGCCTCCTACTCGCACGCCGACACGCCGCTGGTCGAGGCCATGGAGAAGGCCTACAAGGCGTTGGGGATGGACTACCTGCGGGACGTGATGACCCTGAAGAGCGGGCAGAGCTGGTCGGACGAGCTCCTCCGGATGATCGAGCAGGCCGACGTCTTCCAGCTCTTCTGGTCCACCCCGGCGAGCCGGTCTCCCTACGTGGAGCAGGAGTGGCGCCACGCCCTCGGCCAGTCCGGGCGCAAAGGAGCGGCCTTCATCCGTCCGATTTACTGGGAGAGGCCGCTGCCGAAGGTCCCCGAGCCTCTCCAGAGCATCCACTTCGCCCCCTTCGATCTTCCCGGCCTCACCGTCGTCCCGAAAGCCGACCCGCCGGCACCGGCACCGGCGGCCTTCCTTCCCGGCGAAGACAGCGGACCCGACGTCGACACCGTCACCGTCTCGACCTGGGCCGCCGCCGACCCCGCCGACCCTGCCAGCAGCCGGCTGAAGGCCCGCACCCGGATCGCTCTGAACGGCGACATCGAATCCTATCTGTCCCCCGACCCGGCCGACGCCCACCTCCTCGACGTCCACGCGACCCTGGTCGCCGAGGCCCTCCGCGCCCGACGGAAAGGATAGGCGGCAAAAGTCTTGCACGGGTGCCACGGCGGGAGGGAGGGAAACCCCGCCGTGATCGAAGACCTCTGGTACAAAAACAGCGTCATCTACAGCCTCGACCTCGAAACGTTCATGGACGCGAACGAGGACGGGGTCGGCGACATCGAAGGGATGATGCGCCGGCTCGACTACCTCGACTCGCTCGGCATCGACACCGTCTGGCTCGCTCCGTTCCAGCCGACGCCCAACAAGGACAACGGCTACGACATCTCCGACTTCTACGGAGTGGACCCCCGGCACGGCTCCAGCGGCGACTTCGTCGAGCTCATCCACCAGGCGGCCAAGCGCGGCATCCGGGTGATCATGGACCTCGTCGTGAACCACACCTCGGACCAGCACCGGTGGTTCCAGGAGGCGCGGCGCGACAAGGATTCACCCTATCGGGACTGGTACGTCTGGTCGAAGAAGCGCCCGCCCGGCTGGAACCAGGGGATGGTTTTTCCCGGCGTGCAGAAGTCGACCTGGACCCGCGATCCGGTGGCGGGGGAGTACTACTTCCACCGGTTCTACGATTTCCAGCCGGACCTCAACATGGACAACCCGCAAGTGCGCACGGAGGTGCGGCGCATCATCGGATATTGGTTGCAAATGGGGGTGGCGGGCTTCCGGGTGGACGCCGTGCCGTTCATCCTCGAAACGCCCGGAGATCCCAAGCTCAAGTTCGAGTACCTCACCGAGATGCGCGAGTTCCTGCAATGGCGCCGCGGCGACGCTGTCCTCCTCGGCGAGGCCAACGTCCTTCCGAAGGACACGAAGCCGTACTTCGGAGACGCGGACAATGGCATGCACCTGATGTTCAACTTTTTCGTCAACCAGCACCTCTTCTACGCGCTGGCCTCGGCCGACGTCCGGCCGCTCATGGAAGCATTGCGAGCGACCCGGAACATCCCGGCCAACGCGCAATGGGCGCATTTCCTGCGGAACCACGACGAGCTCGACCTGGGGCGGTTGACGGACGAGCAGAGGGCGCAGGTGTTCGCCCGGTTCGCCCCCGAGAAGGATATGCAGCTCTACAACCGCGGCATCCGCCGCCGCCTGGCGCCCATGCTGGGCAACCGGCAGCAGATCGAGCTTGCCTACAGCATGCTTTTTTCATTGCCAGGCACCCCGGTGATCCGCTACGGCGACGAGATCGGGATGGGGGATCTCCTGACACTGCCGGAGCGGCAGTCGGTGCGCACGCCGATGCAGTGGTCCAAGGAGCCGCAGGCCGGCTTTTCATTGTCCGAGAAGCTCGTCCATCCGATGATCGAAGAGGGGCCTTACTCCTGCAAACGGGTGAACGTCGAGGCACAGCGGCGGGACCCGCATTCCCTCCTGAACTGGACGGCGAGCATGATCCGCCTGAAAAAGGAATGCCCGGAGATCGGCTGGGGCGCGTGGAAGGTCCTTCCGACGGGATCCCCCAACCTGCTGGCGCTGCGCTACGACTGGCGGGGCAACGCGCTGGTGACCATCCACAACTTCGACGACAAGCCCCTCGAGGCCCGCATCAAGTCCGGCGTGGACGGCGAAAAACTGGTCAACCTCTTCGTACAAGACGAGAGCGAAGCGGACAAGAGTGGTACTCACCGCATCGCTCTCGAAGGCTACGGCTACCGCTGGTACAGAGTGGGGGGGCTGAACCATATTCTGCGGCGGGAGCGGCGATAGGGGGGGCGCTCATCAGGGTTGGGAGAACCCACCCCCCTGGGACCGCCGGCGTCTCGCCGGCTTTCAGGAGAATGGGCCGAAGGCCCGGCCTTTGGGGATGTAGGCTGAAAGGGCGCCGGCGTTCCGCCGGCAGTCCAGGCATTTCTGAAGCCAGCGGGACGCCGGCGGTCCCAGGGGGGTGGCCTCCGATTTTTCATGGCTTGATTCAGCGTTGGCGTCCCGCCGGTCCTCACCCGACTCTCTTCCACCAGGCGCTGCTCCAACGCCACTCCTCCGGTAGGCGCACAAACCTCGCCTTGACGGGATTTCTCTCGATGTAGGTAACAGCGCTTCTGAAGTGCCGCTCATCGCGGATGAAGCGGTCGTAATACTCGCGGAACCAGAAATCGCCGGAGCGCCTGAGGATCTCGTTGGCAATATGGGCGGTGTAGGACTTCCAGGAGTGGAGAATGCTGGCGAGAGGCCAGGCATCCAAAGTCTCGATCAGCCCGTGGACGTGGTTGGGCATGACACACCATGCGATCAGCCGATAGCGCTGACCATCGAAATGCAAAAGGGCGTTTTCCACGAGAGCGGCGATGCGCTCGTCGCGCAACCAGCAGGCACCATGACCGGCATCTTCGTACCGGGCGATGAGCTTGCGCAGCTCGATTTCTCGTGGGTCGGTTGCGGGGAGATTCTCGACCCATGCCAGCTCGGATTTCCAGGACTGGACGACGGCTTCGGGTACAGCATCGTACAGGCGCATGGTGAGGGACTGGAGGAGGAGGGGTTCATCAAAGTGGGGAAGGTAGCCTCGGGAGTACCAGGGGCTGGGTGAAGAATCGTTCATGAGCCACGGATCTTACAGGCAGCCACCCTCCTGGGACCGCCGGCGTCTCGCCGGCTCGCCGGCTTTCAAGATAATGGGCCGAAGGCCCGGCCTTTGGGGTTGTTGGGGTTGTAGGCTGAAAGGGCGCCGGCGTTCCGCCGGCAGTTCAAAGCATTTTGAAGGCCGGCGGGACGCCAGCGGTCCCAGGGGGGTGTTCTGCGGTCCGTCATGGGTTGATTCACCCGCACCGCACCCCCACCCGCACCTCGGCCCCCGCTCGGACGTCCCCGAGCACGCCTTCCGCGAGCGGCTGATCATCCACCGTCACCTCGACCTCTCCCTGTGCCAGCCCCGCCACCCGCTCGATTTCGACATGCAGCCGGGCGCCGCGCCAGGGGCGCCGCAGGGCGGCCCGGGTCCATTTCGGCGGCAGGCAGGGGTCGAAGCGCAGGCCTTCCCAGGTGGGGCGGACTCCCAGGACCCATTCCGAGATGATCCTCGGGAGCCAGGCCGCGGAGCCGGTGTACCAGGTCCAGCCGGCTCGGCCGTGATAGGGGGAGTCGGGGCCGTCGACGTTGCCGGGGAGGACGTAGGGCTCGGCCCAGTAGCGCTCGGGATCTTTGTTGGCGGGATGGATCGCGGTGAGCAGTCGGCCGACCAGGTCGGCGTCGCGCATCTTGGCGGCGGCGGCGATCACCCAGGTGGCGGCGTGGGTGTAGACGCCTCCGTTCTCTCGCAGCCCGGGCGCGTAGCGGGTGATGTAGCCGACCGTCTCGTCGGGCACGCTGTAGGCCGGGGCGAGGAGGAGGGCTCCGGCGGGGCTCACCAGGTGCTCCTTGACCGCGGACAGGCAGGCGGCGGCTCGCTCCGGCGGCGCGACGTCGTTGAGGATCGCCCAGGTCTGTGCGTTCAAGAAGATGCGGCCGGCTTCGTTCTCAGCACTGCCGATCCAGGTGCCATCGTCGCGCGTGGCGCGGCGGTACCATCCGCCGTCCCAGGCGTGCTCGTTGATCGCTTCCAGGAGGGCCTGCCGCCGCGCGGCCAGCTCTCCCGCGCGCTGTGGCTTGCCCAGGCGGCGGTGGATCTCGCTCCAGTCGGCGAGCAGGCCGGCCAGGAACTGGGCGAGCCAGACGGATTCGCCGCGCTCTTCGAGGCCCAGCGCCGACAGCCCGTCGTTCCAGTCCCCGCCGCCGATGTAGGGGAGGCCGCGCGGCCCCGTTCTCGCAAAGGCGCGGGCGAAGGCGCGCTCGACGTGGTCGAGGAGGGGGTGCGGCTCCGGATCGTCGAGGTAGGGGGCGCGGTCGTCCAGGATGGAGAGGTCGCCGGTTTCCTTGAGGTAGTTGGCGGTGACGAAGGCGAGCCAGAGGAGGTCGTCGGTCATCCGCGTGACGTGCCCCTGCTCGGAGAGCGGATGCCACCAGTGGTAGACCGAGCCGTCGGCGAACTGGTGCGCCGCATGGAGCGCGATCTGGTCGCGGCAGCGCGGCGGCTCGATGGTGAGCCAGACCTGCGAGTCCTGGAGCTGGTCGCGGAAGCCGTAGGCGCCGCTCTGCTGGTAGTAGCCGGCGCGCCCCCAGAGCCGCGCCGAGATCGCCTGGTAGCGCAGCCAGTCGTTGGCGAGCGCGTCGAGAAGCGGATCGGGCGTTTCGATGCGGTGCGCGGCGAGGCGGTCCCGCCAACCGGCGGCGGTGACGGCCAGAGAGGCGTCCATGGTCTCCGGAGCGGTGAAGCGTCGGGCGAGCGCGGATGCCTCGTCACGGTCCTCGGCGGTGGCCAGGGTGAAGCCGAGATCGTGCGCGCCTCCCGCGGCGAGGTCGACGTCGCAGCAGAGGGCCGCCACCGGATCGTGGTGGCGGCCGAAGAGGGTGGGCCAGTGGGCGCCGCGGCACAGGGCCGCCGGCCGGCTCCAGTCGCCGTTGCGGCCGAGGAAGGCTGCCTTGTCTCCTTCGGCCATGGAGATCGGCGTGGCCGCCGCGAAGGCGCTCCAGTAGGGGAAGCTCCGGTTCCAGTGACCCCAGCGCGGCGAGGGGAGCTCCCACATGTGACTGCCCGCGAGGATCAACCCCTGGGCCGCGTCATAGGCCGTTTCGAGGAACAGCTTCTGGAACTCGCGCCGCGGAGCCGGCGACACGCCGCAGTTCCACTCCAGATAGGCGATCACCGAGAGGCGGCGCGCCCGGCCTTCCATGTCCTCCAGGCGGACGCGCCAGAGCTCGACCGTTTCCTCAGAGTCCACGGAGAGGGTCCAACAGGCGCGCACGCCTCGGTGCTCGGTCTCGAACGTGGTGGCGCCGAGCCCGTGGCGGCAGGCGTAGCGGTCGTAGGCCGGCCAGCAGGGCGCGGGCGCGAGGGACCAGACTTCATCGGCGTCGCGGTCCCAGAGATAGAGGAAGCGGCCGGAGCGGTCCTCGGTGAGTTCCTGCTGCCAGCGCACCAAGACCGCGAGCTGCGAGTTGTCGATCCAGGAGAAGCCGCTGCCGGTCTGCGAGACGGTAAGGCCGATCCGCGGGTTGGCGATCAGGTTGATCCAGGGCCGCGGCGGCCGGGGATTGGTGATCACATATTCGATACCGTCGTTCGAAAAGTGACCATACGCGGTCATGGAGCTTCTCCCTGGATCAAGACCGAGGCCGGCAACTCACGGATCACGACCTCCTTGTCCTGCCAGCGGACGACGATCCCCGCGCGCGGCACCTGCAGGCCCGCGGCGATGCGGACGCGGACGCCGGCGCCTTCCGGCGTCACCGAGTACTCCAGCGGACCGTATTCGGTGCGCAGGCCCTTCACGCTCACCTCGTTCCAGCTCGGCGGGAGGCCGGCCCCCAGGACCAGCGCGCCGTCCGTCTCGCGGACGTAGGCGAGGAGGTCGAGGAAGGCGTGGACGTACTCCGAGCCGACCCAGGTGTGCGGCATGTCGCCGATGAACTTCGGAGTCCGGGGCTCGCGCCAGACGCCTTCAGCCCATTGGTTCCAGGCGGCGGGGCGGCGGTCGTTCAGGAAGAAGGCGAGGAGCTCGTGGGCGCGGTCGCGCCAGCCGAGGCGGAGGAAGGTGCGGATCGTCCGCAGCTCGTACGGCGTGTAGTTCTCCCACGGGCGCTTCCCGTCCCGCCGCGCGATGGACTCCTTGTAGTACCGCTCGAAGGTCTGCCGCAGCTCGCCCGGAGGGAGGTCGCGGAGCGCGCCGCCGGGCGCGATGCCGATGCTGGTCGAGGTGGGATCGAAATCCCCTTTCTCCACGGAGGCGGGGAGGTAGTCGATTTTATGAAGGCTGATCGTGCGCCGGATCGACGCCATCAGATCCGCCTGGAACTGGTTGCGGATGGCGCCCCAGCGCTTCGCCTGCATCGTCTTGCCCAGCGCGGTGGCGACGTCGGTCGCGTCCTTGAGGCCCCGCAGCGCGAAGAAGTCGTCCCAGTAGGAGTGGACGGGTTTGTCAGAATATCCCTCGTGGCTGATCGATTCGGGAAGGAGGCCCAGATAGGGGAGCTTCTCCGGCGTCCGGTAGTCGGAGGTGCGGCGCTGCAGCCGCAGATATTCGATGTATTCCGTAGCCTTTTCGACGTGAGGCCAGACGCTTTCGAGGAGCTCCCGGTCGCCGGTGAAGCGGTAGACCTGGGCCGCCAGGTGGATCAGCTCGCCGTGGCTGTCGTTCTCCGGCACCGGGTCGGCGCCGCGGCTGTCGACGCAGCACGGGACCTTGCCGTCTGCGAACTGAAAGGGCGCGTACCAGGCGAGGAACGCTCCAGCCTCCTTTGCATGCCCCAGCCGCAGCAGAGCCGTGGAGGTGAGCGCGCCATCGCGGATCCACGAGCGCTCATAGGAGCGGGAGCCGGGCTGGATGGCGGGGCCGTCTTGATTGATCAGGATATAGGCGAGATTGCTTTTGAGCGTCCAGACGAGCGGCTCGGCCGCGGGAATGCGGATGTCGACGCGATCGAGCTCGGCGTGCCAGGCGCGGACGGCCTCTTCCAAAGTCCCCTTTCCTGGATCTTGTCCATGGAATGGGATCGCCACCTCGAGATCTCGCGTTTCTCCAGGACCAAGAGGGAGGTCCCAGGCCATCACCGCCGAGGCGTAGCCGAAGGGATCGGAGACTTGGATCCGCTCCGGCTGGCGCCAATCCGCGATCGATCCCTGGTCGAACGTCCCGGCCATGAAGACCGTCGGCGCGATCGAGGGAATCACTTTCTTTTCGCCAGCCGCAGAATGAACGGTGAGACTCCGGCCGTCGAAGTCGAGCTCGCGGATCGGCGCGAGCCCTCCGGGAGGATTGCCGAGGAACTGCCAGGAGGGATTGACCTGAAAGGGGCGCACCGCCAGACCGAGACGTGGACTGGCTTGGACTTTTCCTTTGTTGTGGAGCCGGTACCGCGCGCGGAGGACCGAGGACCCCGGCGCGCCCGTGGCGTAGGCGGTGATCTCCAGGGAGAGATCCTTCATCTCCCAGGTGACGGAGGGGATCGGCAGATATCCGTCCACCAGGGCCTGCGTGGCCCGGGCGTTGCTCCAGTTGACCTGGCCTCCTGGGACGCCGACGACGGCAGGCTCGAGGGAGAAGCCGCCTTTGCCGCTCTCCAGCATCCCGTCTTCATTGAAGAGCCCCTCCGCCGTATCGCCGGGGACGCCGACCACGGTCCAGTACGACTGCTCGTTCAGGAGCCAGCGAGGGTAGAGGCCGCGCGCGGCATCCTTCGCGATCGCCATGAAGAAGGCCTCGGGCGTGGGCGCCCAATCCAAGGGCTTCACGTCGATCTTCGGCGTGCCGGAGCCATCCACGAATTGAAGACGGAGGTAGCGCGATTCGGTCTCGGGAAGATAGACGTAGTCCCGTCCGCCGTTGCCGCCGTCGACGGTGTAGACGGTCTTCCACGCGGAGCCGTCGTCGGAGGTCTGCACCTCGTAGCGGGAGGCGTACCGGTCCGGTCCCCAATCGATCACCAATCCGCCGTATTCGCGGCTCTCCAGGAAATCGAGCGTGATTCCGGCGGCCGTGGCGGTCACCTCGGGCGTCCGATTGTACGGGTGCTCCGGCGGCAGCTCGCGGAGGGTCAGCTCGTCGAGGAGGACAGTTCCCTTGCCGCCGGTCCCGGCGGTCACCGCGAATTCGAGCGCCGCCACCTTGCGGATCTCGCCGCCTCCGGCCGGACCCCAGGCGAATTGGATGTGCCGCTTTTTGAGCCGGACCTCGGTCCACTCGCGAGGGAACGCGAAATTCTTTCGATTCACCCACCAGACGTTGTCGCCCGAGGGATCGACGAGCTTGATCTCGAAGTTGTTGACCGGCGCCTCGGCGCGCACGCGGAAGGAGATCTCATAGTTCTCCGGCAGGTCGAACGGCAGCTCCTTGCGCGCCACGGCATAGCCCGCGCCGCCATGGAAATCGAAATCGAGACGCAGGGCCTGGCCGCGGAACCCCTCGGCGGACGAGAGATCGAGGGAGACGCCGTCCGAAGGGACGGATTTCCAGGTCGCCGCGTCGTCGAAGCTCTCGAGCACCTGCGGCGGTTCTGCGGCGGCGAGGAGGAACAGAGAGAGGCAGAGGGCAGGCACAAGGCCTGCCCCTACAGAATTCGGCGGGTTGCCCTTCATTCCTTGACGCTCCCCATCGTGATCCCCTCGATGTACTGCCGCTGCAAGGCAAGGAAGAGGAGGAGCCCCGGCAGCACCGTGACCACCGCTCCCGCCATCATCAGCTCGGTGTCCTGCACGTGCTCGCCCGACAGGTTGGCGAGCGCAACCGGCAGAGTGTACTTGCTCTCGTCCGTGAGCACGATGAGCGGCCACATGAAGTCGTTCCACGAGGTGAGGAAGGTGAAGACGCCGAGGGTCACCAGGATGGGCCGCAGCAGCGGCAGCACGACCGTAAAGTAGATGCGGAGCTCCGAGGCGCCGTCGAGGCGCGCCGCGTCGAGGAGCTCGTCGGGGATCCCTTGAGCGAACTGGCGGATCAGGAAGATGCCGAAGACCGTGGCGATTCCCGCCACCAGGATGCCCCCGTACGAGTTGACCAGGCCGAGAGCCCGGATCTCCAGGAAGAGCGGCAGCACCGTGACCTGCGGCGGCACGATCAGGGTCGCGAGCAGGAGGGCGAAGAGGCGGCGCCGGCCGCGGAAGCGCAGCTTGGCGAAGGCATACCCGGCCATCGAGTTGCACAGCAGAGAAACCGCCGTGACAGACGAGGACAGGAACAACGTGTTCAGGAGAGTCCGCCCGAGATTGAGCCGGGTGAACAGCGTCTCGTAGTGCTCCAGGGTCGGCCGCGACGGCACGAGGCGCGCCGGCAGGTTCATGGCCTCGCCCGCGGGCATCAGCGAGGCCGAGATCATCCACAGCAGGGGAAAGGCCGTGAGCAAAGCGAGGAGGGCCAGCGTCCCGTTCACGGCCACCCATTTCCATCGCGGGCGAGTCATGCGTTCCTCCTGCGGCGGAGCAGCTCCTGCACGCCGGTGGCGGCGATGATGAGCGCGAAGAGCACGAACGCGACCGCCGCGGCGTTGCCGAGGTTCCACCAGCGGAAACCTTGCTGATACATCAGCAGGGTGATCGAGGTCGTGGCGTAGAGCGGGCCGCCGCGGGTCATCACGTAGGGCTCGGCGAAGATCTGGAACAAGCTCACGACTGTGAGCACAGAGACGAACCGGGTGGTCGGCCCGAGCAGGGGCAGGGTGATGCGGCGCAGCGTCTGAAAGGTGCCGGCGCCGTCGAGCTGCGCCGCCTCATACAGGGATTCAGGGATCGCCTGGAGGCCGACGACGTAGATCACCAGGGCATAGCCGAAGCTGCGCCAGACCGCGAGGAGCGTGATCGCCACCGTGGCCCAGGCCGGATCGCCGAGCCAGTCGATCGGCGGCAAGCCGAGGAGCCCGAGCATCTGATTGATCATGCCGTAGCGGGGATGGTAGAGGTAGCGCCAGACCACCGCCACGGCGACGAGCGTGGTGACCACCGGCGCGAAGAAAACCGTACGGAAGAAACCGCGCAGCCGCGCCAGGCGCGAATTCACCAGGAGGGCGCCCCCGAGCGCGGTGAGCAGCGTCAACGGCACGCCGAGCACGACGAAGACGAGCGTGTTGCGCATTACCCTCCAGAACAGAGGATCGCGCAGCAGGCGCAGGTAGTTGTCGGCGCCGACCATGCGCGTGTTCCGCCAATCGGCCAGGGCGTAGATGTCGAAGTCGGTGAGCGAGAGGAGCAGGGCCGCGATGAGCGGTATGGCGAAGAACAGAGCGATGGCGCCGAGGGCCGGAGACATCAGCAGCCAGGCCGCCCGCCGCTCCGCCGGAGCGCCCCGGACCTCGTCGAGGTCCGGAGTCGAGTCCGGAGTCATGGCCGTGCCTCCGCAGTCTTCCCGGCCTCCCCGGTCTTGGCCGCCGTGGCTCTGTCCAGCATCCAGCGCCGCTTCTCCAGCATGTGGTCGACGTCGGCATCGAGATCGGTGAGCGCCGCGTCGAGATTCCGGCCGCCCCGCATCACCTGCTCGGCGCACTCGGCCACGCGGGTGGCGATCTGCTCCCACTCCGGAACTTTCGGCGGCGAGGCCACGCGCTGGAGCTGGAGGAGGAACGGAGCGGCTTTCGGATCGTCGGCGAGCCCCGCGAGCTTCCAGGCCGAGGGGCGCGCCGGCAGGTCCCCCGAAAGCTCATAAAAGCGCGCCTGCTGCGCCGGCTCGGACAGATACTCCAGCCACGTCCAGGCTGCCTCCGGCGCCTGCGCGTTGCGGAACAGGACGAGGCTCGCTCCGCCCGCGAGGGACGCCCCGGGATACGGCATCCCCGCGTCCGGCGGCGGCAGCGGCGCCGTGGCCCAGCGGTCCTGCATCTCGGGCGGCATGCGGGTGCGGAATTCAGCGAGATTCCAGGGGCCGGTGATGACCATCGCGAAGTACCCCTCTGCCATCTGCTGATACATATTGGCGACGCCTTGCAGGTCGAGGCTCGGCGCGAGGTCCGAGGCGTAGAGGCCGAGGTAGAACGCCATGGCCTTGCGGAAGCGGGGGTCCCGGAACGCGCCGCGCCGGCCGCCGCCGGCGAGGAGCCCCGCGTTGGTCTGCAGGCCGAAGATGGTGGGTTGAGTCCACTCGTCCACCGGGAGCAGGATGGCGAAACGCCCGGGCCCTCCGGCCTTCTTGATCCGCTCCATGGCCTCGCGCCACGCGCCCCAGCTCCGCGGCGGCCAGAGGTCGCCCGCGGCGGCAACGAGGTCGGTGCGATAGAAGAGCAGGCGCGTGTCCACGTACCAGGGCACCCCCCAGGTGGCGCCGTCGAGCACGTTGGTGTCCCAGATGCCGGCAAACGAGTCGCCGCGCCCCGCCACAGCCGACCGCCCGATCCGCGCGTCGAGAGGCTCCAGGGCGCCCAGAGAGACGAACTCCGGCACCCAGGTGGTGCCCAACTGCGCGGCGTCGGGAGTGGCATCGCCCACGAAGGCGGTGAGCAGCTTCTCGTGCGCCGCCGTCCAGGGGATCTGCTGCACCTCGACCCGGATGTCGGGATGGCGCTTCTCGAACGCCGGCACCAGCTCCCGCACCACCTCGCCCTCGCGGCCGAAAGCCCAGAAGCGGACGGTGGTGCGGGTGTCGTGGTGGCCCCTCCCACAGGCACCGCAGGCGGCGAGGAGGAGGAGGGAGAGGAGGAGCCCCCGCCGCCAGGGGTTGAAACCCCTGGCTATCTGGGAAAAACCGCCCACTGAAGGGGCGGCGTGGGGGAGTCGTCCCCTCGGGGACGATTTTTTCTGGGTAGCCAGGGGTTTCAACCCCTGGCGAGTGAGGGCCCTCACTCCAGCCACCCCCCCGTAAACCCCGCCCGCTTCAGCCCCCGTACGATATGTGGATTGCGGCGCATCCTCTCCCAGATCAGACCCGTCCGGTGATTCTCGATCATCGCCACGATCGGACCCTGGTCGATCCCCAGATAATCGCCGTCGAACCAGCCGACGCCGGGGACGATCCGGCCGTGCTGCGTCTTCCTGGGCTGGGTCAGCGTCGGATTGAACGCATCGAGAAAGCCATATTTGCCATAGAGGTGCTCCCCCCAGAGGCGGTGCATCTCCTCGATCGCGGGCACGGCGATCTCCGGCGCGAAGGCGATGGAGGAGGCCGCCGCGGTGGGCGCGATCGTGCCGTCGTCGCGGATCTCTCCGTGCGCCGCGCCGCGCGCCGCGTAGGTCATGAAATGGATCGTCTCGCCGTCGATCGTGAGATCGCCGTCGAACGGACCGTCGCAGGCGGTGAGCCCCCAGACGTTCGCGCCGTAGCCGCGGAAGCGGCGGGGGTTGTCCATCGCGTAGGCGCGCTGCGCGAGCGTGGCGCGGCGGGAGTTCTCGAAATAATCGATCCCCTTCTGCCGCATGTAGGCGTCGCGAATCCCCCGGAAGTCGATCCAGACGTGCGAGTACTGATGTCCGAAGAGCGGCGCGAAGTTGACGTGCTCCTGGCCATAGAAGCTCGCCCATTGATACGTGCTGGTGAACGCCTCCCAGTCCTCCGGATCGATCGGATGGGTGGGGGAGCCGAGTGCGAGCACGTAGAGGATGACGGCTTCATTGAGGCCCATCCACTCGTAATCGATGAATCCTTTTTCCGGATGCCAGCCCATGGAGAGCCGCGGTGGCTCGGGGCGCACCCAGGTCCAGTCGGCGCGCCGGTAGAGCTCCTCGGCGAGCGCGCGGATCTCCTCCTCCTCGGGGATTTTCTGATCGAAATAGGACTGGCAGAACAGGGCTCCCGCGAGGAGCAGCGTCGTATCGATCGTCGACAGCTCGACCTGCTCGAAGCGGGCGCCGGTCTTCATGTCGAGGAAATGGTAGAAGAATCCTTTGTAGCTGGTGCGGCCCTTGGGCTCCGGCCCTTGCGGCGCTTGCGCGAGGAACCGCAAGGTTTTGAGCACCCGGCCGCGGGCCTCTCCGCGCGTGATCCATCCGTGCTCGGCGCCGATGGGGTAGGAGGTCAGGCCGAACCCTATGGCGGCGACGCTGGAGAAGGAGGGAGTGGGCCAGCGGTCGGGAATCAGGCCGTTCTCGGGACCGGCCAGGTCCCAGAAATAGCGGAACGTCCGCTCCTGGAGATCGTCGACCAGGGGAGAGACGGCACCGCCGGAAGCCACCGGCGCCACCCTTTCGAGGGTGGGCCGGTGGGCCGGCGGCGCGCAGCTCGCACTGCTCAAGACAACGAAGAAGAGAAGCGCGAGCGTCCGTCCGCGGCTGATCATCGGATCAGAAGCCTACCCTCACACCACCCTGCAAACGGCGGGTGTTGAACAGGCGGTTGGGTTCCCCGAAACGCGGATTGACGGCTGGCAGGCGCGGCCTGAAGTTATCGAAGTCGGCGCCGTTTTCGAAGTTGAAGATGTTGAACCCTTCGGCGATCAGGCTGACGCGGACCTGGTCGGCGATCGCCGGGGCCTGCCACTCCAGGCGCAGGTCGACGCTCCGGTACGCCCAGGCGTTCGGGATGATGAAGTCCTTCTTCTCGGGGCGCCCCTCGTTCCAGCGCACCGTGAAAGGCGCCACGGAATCGTCGAAGATGGTGAACGGCAGGCCCGAGCCGAGCGTGATGATCGAAGAAACCTGGAAGTTGGCCGGCAGCGCCACCGTTCCACTCATGATCAGGCGGTGCCGCTCGTCGTTCGTGCCAGGGAACCGGTAGAGGCTGTTCGAATCCAGGTAGTCGAAGGCGCCGAACGAGAGACCTTCACCCGCGTTGTCGGTCCCGGTCTGCTCGGCTTCGGCGTAAGTGTAGGCCAGGTTGAAGCCCCACCGGCCATCCGCTGCGATCGGCCGGTCGAGGTTGAAGAGGAGGCCGTCGTACCACGAGCGCCGCGCCGTCGAGGTGACGAACACGCGGGCGTAGCCCGGCACCCCGACGTTGTTGCCGAAGCGGTCGCCGAACTGGGTTCCCGGCGGCAGATCGCCGAAGAAATACATCAGGTTGTTGTACCCGCGCACCCCGACGTACGACAGGCCGGTCAGCCAGTTGCCGAGCTGGTGGCGGACGCCGACCGTGAACTGATCGGACCGCGGCGGCTTCATGTCATTGGCGACCAGGAAGACCTCGGGCCCCGGGGCCTGGCCATTCGCCACGAGCTGCCGCAGCGCCTCTCCGGAGAGGTACGAGTCGCGCCAGGCGAGCGCCGGCACGCTGCAGTTCGGCGCCGGGCTGCCGTCGGCCGAGAAGCAGAACGAATAAATCTTGTACTGCTGCCGGTACTGCTCGTCGAAGATGTCATTCAGGTTCACGCGGTCGTAATACTTGCCCCAGCCGCCGAAGACCACGGTCTTGCCGCTGCCGCTGACGTCCCAGGAGAAGCCGAGGCGCGGCTGGATCATGCCGTAGTAGGGATCGCGGTCACTGCCGTCGGTGGTATAGCGGTCGAGGTCGAGGAAGTCGCGCAGGCACCAGGTGGACTGCCCGCCGACCGGCGTGCCGTAGGTGCGGCAAGCGTTCTCCAGGGAGGACACGAGCTCCGGCGGCGTCCGGTAGTCGTTGTTGATCATGTTCGACTCGTAGTCCCAGCGCACGCCCAGGTTCAGCGTCAGGTTCGTGGCGATCTGCCAGTCGTCCTGGAGATAGAGGCCGGCCTGGGTGTTGCTGAAGTTGAGACCGGGATCGCCGAAGCCGACGCGCGCCTGGAACGGGAACTGCCATCCCTCATCGCTGCGATACTCGAACAGCCCGTTCTCGAAGAGGGTCTTGGTGACCTCGTAGTCCAGCCAATTGAACGAAACGCCGCCCTTCAAGCTGTGGGAACCCCGCCAGTCGAGCGCGTAGGAGACGTCGTCGCGCAAGCCGATCTTGTCCTGCTTGAAGTTCTGGGTGGCGTCCTTGCCGCCGGTGTCGAGGATGCCGATGTAGTTCTGACGCGGCGTGTCGGAGGCGAGCGCCGTCGGGTTCCATTGCAGCGACTGGAGGGCGCCGGTGGCCTCGTTCAAAACGTTGCCGAGAACCCAGGTGTGCTTGGCCACGAAGGCGTCGGTCCCGACCTCGAAGCTCTCGGCGCCGTCGAGCGTCCGCTGGCCGCCGAAGCCGCGCACCTCCTGCTCGTCGCGGCGGTGGAACGTGGTGTAGAAGGTCTGCCCGGCGGTCGGTTGCCAGGAGAGCTTGCCGAAGTAGAGATCCGACTCGAAGGGCGAGGTCAGTGCGCCGGTCTCGAACCCGCTCAGGCGCTGCTGCACGTTGGCCGGCGCGGAGGCGTACGAGGAGCCGCGGAAGATGGTGGAGATGCGGTCCTGGTCGTTCCCCTCGTAGGAGAGAAAGAAGTGGAGCTTGTCGCGCACGATCGGACCGCCGACGGCCAGCCCCATCTGCTTGCGCTCATAGTCCGGCTTCTTGTCGCCACGGTCTCTGGAGATGCTGTCCTGCTCCACCAGGTCTTTGTCCTGGTAGAAATAGAAGACGTCGCCGTTCAAATCGTTGCCACCCGACTTGGTGACCGCGGTGATCACCGCCGCCGAGGCCTTCTCGTACTCGGCCTTGTAGTTCTGGGTGATCACCCGGAACTCCTGCACCGCGTTCTGCGGGAAGGGGTTGCCGCGGCTGGAATCCTGCATGAAGGCGCCGCCCTGCAGCAGGTCGTTCTTGTACGACAGGCCGTCGATGAACACGTTGACCTGGCGCGCGTCCGAGCCGCCGCTCCGGAACTTCTGTCCCGCCGCGTCCTGGTCGTCGGTGAAGCGGACGCCGGGGGCGAGAGCGGCGAGACCGAGGAAGTTGCGGTTGTTCTGGGGGAGCGCCTCGATCTGCTGGGTGGTCACGTTGGTCGAGATCTCGGAGCTCCGGGTGTCGACCAGGAGCTGGACGGCTTCGCCGACAACGGTCACGTTTTCGGTGAAGACCTCGCCCGGCGCGAGCACGAAATCGAGATCCACGCTCTGGCCGATCAGCACCTGCACGTCGCGGCTCTGCGGCTCGTAGAGCGGCGACGAGACCGTCAGCGTGTAGACGCCGGGCTGGAGACCGGGGAGCGAGAAGGTGCCGTCCGGCCTCGTCTGCGCGGTGTACTTGAAGCCGCTCTGGGTTCCGACCGCGTCGATCGTGGCGCCGGCGACCGGTCCCGATTCGTCGCGCACCACCCCTCGCAAGGACGACGCGGTGGTCTGCGCCCGGACCGCGGGGGCGGCCACCGCAAGGAACAGCAGGAGCAGAAGTGCTACCTTGCTTCGCTTCATACCCTCCTCCTTACATCGACATGGGTTGGGGAATCGTTTGGAGAAAAAGAGGCGCCGCAGGAGCCGCGGATCACGAGAGTGGTGGGAAGGAGCTCGTGCTGACGCTCCCGGTCCTCGCCGCGCGTCATCGCCAGGAGCAGCCGTTGCACGGCGAGGGCTCCGAGGTCGGCGATGTCGAGGCGGACGGTGGTGAGGGGCGGCGACAGGAAACGGGCAACGGGAATGTCATCGAAGCCGGCCACGGCCATGTCCTCGGGCACCCGCAGTCCGGCCTCCTGCAAGGCCGAGAGGAGCCCGACCGCCATGGCGTCGTTGGCGGTGAAGACGGCGGTGGGGCGAGGCTGCATCCGCAGAATCTCTCCCCCCGCGCGATAGCCGGAGGCTTCGCTGAAGTCTCCTTGGATCTCCAGCGTCTCGGTGCCGTCGTCGTCGAACGACTGCATCGCGTCGCGATAGCCGAGGAGCCGTTCCAGGGCGTCGTTGTTGCCCGGAGCGCCCTTGACGTGAGCGATCCGGCGGTGGCCCAGGCCAGCCAGATGGCGGATCATGGCCAGGGCGCCCCCGTAGTTGTCGATGTTGATCGAGTCGAACGCCGTCCCCTCGACGCGGCAGTTGAGAAGGACGACCGGCAGGCTGCCCGGCAGATTGGCTTCGAGGGCGCGGGCGTCGGCCTCCGGCGACATGACGATGATGCCGTCGATGCGGCCGCGCAGAGCGCGCAGCACGGCCTCGACCTCGCTCCGGTCGCTGTGAGAGCTCGACACCAGGATGTGATAGCGCTCGCGCCGGGCGGCGAGATCGGCGCCGCGGATCACCTCGGAGAAGAACTCGCCGTAGAGGTCCGGCAGGAGGACGCCCAGAGTGCCGGTCTTTTTGGTGATGAGACTGCGGGCCATCGCATGAGGCGAATAGCCCAGCCGCTGAGCCACCTCCTGGATGCGCAGCCGCGTCTCCTCGCGCACCGGCCCCTTGTCGTTGAACACCCGCGACACCGTCGCGACCGAGACGCCGGCCTCGCGGGCGACCTCTTTGATCGTGGCCGTCGTGGCGCTCATGACCGCCAGCCCCTCGGTCGCTCCGGAAGACCGGGCGGCGGGAAGAAGCGTTGAGAGGGTCGATGGAATGGGGCTCTCACGGCGGTGTAACCGTTTACACTCGGGCCGACTGTACGGCGTGTCACAGGCCGGTGTCAAGGCGGAAACTACGGATGACCTGTGGACTCGAGTCGGTCATAAGACGACCAGGTCGTTGTGAGAACGACGAGGTCGGCGAGACGCCGACGGCAGTCATCCCTAAAACGACCGAAGTCGGCGAGACACCGACAGCAGTCGTCGCTTCAACGACCGGCGTCGGCGAGGCACCGACGACAGTCGTCTCTTAAACGACCGAGGTCGGCAAGCCATCGACCACGGTCGCCGCCTGAACGACGCGGTCGGTGAGCCACCGACGAGGGGCAGCGCGCAAACGACCGGCGTCGGCGAGGCAACGACCACAGTCGTCCACCAAACGACCGGCGTCGGCGAGGCAACGACCTGGTCGGTGCCTCAACGACCACGGTCGGCAAGCCTTCGACCGAAGTCGGCGCCTCAACGACCACGGTCGGCGAGCCAACGACCGAAGTCGGCGCCTCAACGACCAGGGTCGGCGGGCCAACGACCGAA